>NZ_JBHWAQ010000001.1:144013-406376 GCF_042743475.1 Streptomyces sp. NPDC059534 | reverse complement strand
GGTGCGGGGCGCGGGCGGGGGGGGGGGGGGGGGGCGGGGGGGGGGGGGGGGCCCCGGGGGGGGCCCGCGCGCCCCCCCCCCCACGCCTCGGCCCGCCCGTCCGCCCGGGCAGCCCTGCGGCCCGCTCGCGCACACGCCCCTGCGGCTCGCTCTGCCTCCGCCTATCGGCCGCCCCGCCTCCCGCGGGGCAGCTCTTCGGCATCCGTCGAGTGAGCGCTCACTTTCAAGGCCCTGATTCCCACCGAATGTTCGGCAGAACGGCATCCAGCTCTTGTCCAACAAGATTGTGAGCGTTAACAATCAGGGTACTCCCCTGGCCGCTCATGACGAGAGAGACGCATCGTGACCCCTCACGCCCCTTCCGGCCCCGCGGCCCGACACCACCCCGAGGCATGCACCATCGGAGTCGACTTCGGCACCCTCTCCGGGCGCGCCGTCGTCGTCAGGGTCCGGGACGGCGCCGAACTCGGTTCGTCGGTCCACGAGTACCGCCACGCCGTCATCGAGGACCGCCTTCCCTCCACCGAGGCCCCCTTGCCCCCCGACTGGGCGCTTCAGCACCCCGAGGACTGGCGCGACGTCCTGCGCACCGCCGTCCCGGCGGCGCTCGCCGACGCCGGAGTCGACGCGGCCCACGTCATCGGCATCGCCACCGACTTCACCGCCTGCACGGTCCTGCCGACCACCCCGGACGGCACCCCGCTCGCCCTGACGCCCGGGTGGGCCGACCGCCCGCACGCCTGGCCCAAACTCTGGAAGCACCACGCCGCCCAGGAGCAGGCCGACCGCATCAACGCCCTCGCGCACGCCCGCGGTGAGAAGTGGATCGCACGGTACGGCGGCAAGATCTCCTCCGAGTGGCAGTACGCCAAGGCCCTGCAGGTCCTCGAAGAAGACCCCGCCGTCTACGCCGCCTGCGCCCGCTGGATCGAGGCGGCCGACTGGATCGTCTGGCAGCTGACCGGCACCGAGTCCCGCAACACCTGCACCGCCGGCTACAAGGGAATCCACCAGGACGGTGCCTACCCCTCGCCGGAGTTCCTCGCCGGGCTCCACCCCGACTTCGCCGACTTCCCGGCCACGCGCCTGGAGCACCCGCTGTCACCCCTGGGTTCACGTGCCGGCGGACTGAGTGGTCAGGCCGCGCGTTGGACGGGGCTCCCCGAAGGCATCGCCGTCGCGGCGGGCAACGTCGATGCCCACGTGGCCGCCCCCGCGGCGGGCGCCGTGGAGAACGGCCGGATGCTCGCCATCATGGGCACGTCCACCTGTCACGTACTCAACGGCGCCACCCTCGCCGAGGTCCCCGGCATCTGCGGGGTCGTCGACGGCGGCATCGTCGAAGGTGCCTACGGCTACGAGGCCGGTCAGAGCGCGGTCGGCGACATCTTCGCCTGGTGGCTCCGGCAGGGCGTACCGGAGCACTACCGCGCCGAGGCCGACGCGTCGGGCGAGGACCTGCACCAGCTCCTGACCCGCAAGGCCGCCGGCCAGGCGGTCGGCGCGCACGGCCTGGTCGCCCTGGACTGGATGAACGGCAACCGTTCCCCCCTGGTCGACCACCACCTCTCGGGAGTCGTCGCCGGTCTCACCCTCGACACCCGGCCCGAGGACGTCTACCGGGCCCTGCTCGAATCCACCGCCTACGGCACCCGGGTGATCGTCGAGACGTTCGAGGACGGCGGGATTCCCGTGGCGGAGTTCATCGTCACCGGCGGTCTGCGCAAGAACGCGCTGCTCATGCAGATCTACGCCGACGTGCTCCGCCGTCCCGTCTCCGTCGGCACCTCCGAGCAAGGGCCGGCGCTCGGCTCGGCCATCCACGCCGCCGTGGCGGCGGGCGTCTACCCCGACGTCCGCTCCGCCGCGTCCGTCATGGGCAGCGTCCGGCGCCACGCCTATGTGCCCGACGCGGCACGCGCGGACGCCTACGACGCGCTGTTCGGCGAGTACCGCGCCCTGCACGAGTACTTCGGCACCGGCGCGGACCTCCTCCTGCACCGCCTGCGGCGCATCCGCAACACCGCACGCCTCGCCACCACCGGCTGACCGGTCGCCTCGCCACCACCGGCTGACCGGTCGCCTCGCCACCCCCGACTGGTCGGGCGCCTCGCCACCACCGATCGGCCGGGGGTGCCTCCCCGCCCCCGGCCGCCATCGGCCCGACTTCTCCCACCCGCACCTCCGAGGAGCACACCCGACATGACGCTCACCCAGCCCGACCGCGAGATCTGGTTCCTCACCGGCAGCCAGGGCCTTTACGGCGACGAGACCCTGGCCCAGGTCGCCGACCAGTCCCGCACCATCTGCGACACCCTCGCCGGCCAGCCCCAGATGACCGTGCGCCTGGTGTGGAAGCCGGTCCTCACCGATGCGGCCGCCATCCGCGCGCTCATGTTGGAGGCCAACGCCGACGACCGCTGCGTCGGCCTGATCGCCTGGATGCACACCTTCTCCCCGGCCAAGATGTGGATCGCCGGCCTCGACGCCCTGCGCAAGCCCCTGCTCCACCTGCACACCCAGGCCAACCGTCAACTGCCCTGGTCCACCATCGACATGGACTTCATGAACCTGAACCAGGCCGCCCACGGCGACCGCGAGTTCGGCTTCGTCCAGACCCGCCTCGGCGTCCCGCGCAAGACCGTGGCCGGCCATGTCTCCAACCCCGAGGTCGTCGACCGCATCGCCGGCTGGGCCCGCGCCGCCGTCGGTCGCGCCGAACTGACCACCCTCAAACTCGCCCGGTTCGGCGACAACATGCGCGACGTCGCCGTCACCGAGGGCGACAAGGTCGAGGCGCAGCTGCGGTTCGGGGTCTCGGTCAACACGTACGGCGTCAACGACCTCGTCGCCGTGGTCGACGCCGCCCCCGAGGACGCCGTCTCCGCCCTCGTCAAGGAGTACGAGGACCTCTACGCCCTCGCGCCCGAGCTGCGGCCCGGCGGCGAGCGCCACGACTCCCTGCGCTACGCCGCCCGCGTCGAAGCCGGTCTCCGGACCTTCCTCACGGAAGGCGGGTTCCGCGCCTTCACCACCAACTTCGAGGACCTCGGCGGCCTGCGCCAGCTGCCCGGGCTCGCCGTGCAGCGCCTGATGGCGGACGGTTACGGCTTCGGCGGCGAAGGCGACTGGAAGACCTCCACCCTGCTGCGCACGCTGAAGGCGATGGACCACGGCCTGCCCGGCGGCACCTCCTTCATGGAGGACTACACCTACGACCTCACGCCGGGTCAGGAACTCATCCTCGGCGCCCACATGCTCGAGGTCTGCCCCTCGATCACGACGGCCACGCCCAGCTGCGAGATCCACCCGCTCGGCATCGGCGGGCGCGAGGACCCGGTCCGCCTCGTCTTCGACGCCGACCCCGGTCCGGCCGTCGTCGTCGGTCTCGCCGACATGGGCGACCGGTTCCGCCTGGTCGCGAACCACATCGACGTCGTCGCCCCGCCCGAGCCGCTGCCGAAGCTCCCCGTCGCCCGGGCCGTCTGGCGCCCGCGTCCGGACCTGCGTACCTCCACCGAGGCATGGCTGACGGCCGGAGCCCCGCACCACACCGTCCTGACCACCGCCCTCGGCGGCGAGGAGCTCGAAGACCTCGCCGAGATGCTGCGGACCGAGCTCGTCGTCATCGACGAGGACACCACCGTACGGCGGTTCACGCGCGAGCTGCGCTGGAACCAGGCGTACCACCGCCTGGCCCAGAGCCTGTGAGCGCTTCCGCCACCACCCCATCCACCCCCGTGAGGACGGAGCCCTCCGTGAGCACCGCCGTTTCCAAGGAACTGCGCCGGGAGGTGCTGGAGGCCAACCTCCGCATCCCCCGGGCCGGTCTGGCCACCCTCACCTGGGGCAACGTGAGCGGCGTGGACCGGGACGCCGGCGTCTTCGTCATCAAGCCCTCGGGTGTGGCCTACGACGCGCTGAGCGAGGAGGACCTGGTCGTCGTCTCCTTGGCCGACGGAAGCGTCGTGGAAGGCCACCTTCGGCCGTCCACCGACACGGAGACGCACCGGAGCCTCTATCTGGCCTTCCCCTCCATCGGAGGCGTGACCCACACGCACTCCACCCACGCCGTCGCCTTCGCCCAGGCCCGGCGTCCGATACCGGTGCTCGGCACGACCCACGCGGACACCTTCAACGGTCCCGTCCCGGTCACCGCGGCCCTCACCTCCGAGCAGTGCGCCACGCACTACGAGTACAACACCGGTCAGGTCATCGTGGACCTGCTCGACCGTGACGACACGCGGGCCCGGGAAGTCCCCGGAGCCCTGGTCGCCCACCACGGCCCGTTCACCTGGGGCGCCACCGCCACCGCGTCCCTGGAGCACGCCATCATCTGCGAGGCGGTGGCCGAGATGGCGCTCCATACCATCGCCCTGGGCACGGTCGAACCCCCGCAGCACGTACTGGACCGCCACTTCACCCGCAAGCACGGCCCCGGCGCCTACTACGGCAACCCTCCCTCCGCCTGACAGCACCGGGGGGAGCCAGGATGATCCTGGCTCCCCTCTTTGGCGTGGTGCGGTGGGTCAGACGCGGGTCCAGCGCTGGTTGGTGCCGTTCCAGCAGGAGTACAGCTGGATCAGCGTGCCGTTGACGGTGCCGTTGGCGGCGGCGTCGAGGCAGAGGCCGGACTGGACGCCGACGATGGTTCCGTCGGTGTTCAGGCGCCACTTCTGGTTGTCGCCGCCCCAGCAGCTGTAGATCTGCACCTTCGAGCCGTTGGCGGTGCCGGCGGCGTCGAGGCATTTGTTGCCGTAGACCTTCAGCTCACCGGAGGCGGTGAGGGTCCACTGCTGATTGGTGCCGCCGCTGCAGTCCCACAGCTGGACCTGGGTACCGTCGGCGGTGGCGGAGCTCGGCACGTCCACGCAGCGGCCGGAGGCGACGCCCTTGATCGGTCCGGAGCCAGGGGTGGGGGTCGGCGTGGGGTTGGGGTTCGAGGATCCGGCGTTGAGGGCGTTCAGGACGGAGGTGTAGGCAGGCTTCTTGCTGCCGTCGCCGTTGAACAGCAGCGGCGTGTGCTCGGCTCGCCAGGAGTCGGTGTCGCGCACACCCCAGACGGTGATGCCGAGGCAGCGCGGGACGGCCAGGCAGTCGTTGGTCACGTTGGCGTAGGTCGTGCCCGAGGCGCCCTGGATGTCGAGTTCGGTGATGGCGACGTCGACGCCGAGGGCGGCGAAACTCTGCAGGGTGGTACGGAAGTTGCTGTTGTACGGGCTGTCGCTGTTGAAGTGCGACTGGAAGCCGACGCAGTCGATCGGCACACCGCGCTGCTTGAAGTCCTTGACCATGGCGTACATGGCCTGGGTCTTGGCCCAGGTCCAGTTCTCCACGTTGTAGTCGTTGTAGCAGAGCTTGGCGGCCGGGTCGGCGGCGCGCGCGGTGCGGAAGGCGACCTCGATCCAGTCGTTGCCGCTGCGCTGGAGGTTGGAGTCGCGCCGGGCTCCAGAAGTGCCGTCGACGAATGCCTCGTTCACGACGTCCCACTGGGTGATCTTGCCCTTGTAGTGGGTCATCACGCCGGTGATGTGGTTGTTCATCGCCTGGCGGAGCGCGCTGCCGCTGAGGCTCTGCATCCAGCCGGGCTGCTGGGAGTGCCAGGCCAGGGTGTGGCCGCGGACCTGCTTGCCGTTCTGCACCGCCCAGTTGTAGACGCGGTCGCCGGCGGTGAAGTTGAACTGCCCCTGTTGGGGTTCGGTGGCGTCGATCTTCATCTCGTTCTCGGCGGTCACCGAGTTGAACTCGCGGGCCGCGATGGACGTGTACGTCGCGTCGCCGAGCCTGCCCGAGGCGATGGCGGTGCCGAAGTAGCGGCCGCTCTGCGCCGCCGCGGCGCCGAGCGTGCTCTCGGCGGCCTGCGAGGCCGGCGCCGCCAGCAGGGTGGCGGACCCGAGGACGCCGACGAGGAGCGCCGCGATCAGGCCGTCTCTTTTCCGGCTGACTGTGGGCGGGGTAATGGTGTGGGAATGCACGGCTGGACCTCCGATAAGGGAAATCGCGGGTGGGGGAGAGCGCGCGTCGGAAGGAATCCGCGGTGGCGATGTCCGCGTCCGGGGAATGGGACTGCGGAAAGCGGCGGTGACGCCTCGGTAATCAGTCTGGAAATACGGCATGGCCCTGTCAATGGTTTCGAAGATGTTTCGGAAGCATCAGCCGTTCGTCAGGACCGTCACGGCAATTCACCGGAGTGACGAAAAAGCGGTCCCTGCCGAAAGTGTTTCGACAGGGATCGCTTCTCGGTGAGCACGTGCTTGGTCAGTTCGGATAGGTGATGTCGAACCACGGGAAATGGGCCTGGTTCGTGGAGGGATGGCCGTGGGAAGTGGCGTACAGGCCGAGCTGGACGCTGGTGAACAGCGGCGTCAGGAAGGTGGCCTCGGCGGTCGCCAGGTCCTGCCAGGGGCCCTCGGGCGCCGCGTGGACGAAGGTGTGGCGGAAGCCCCGGATACGGACCCCGAGGCGAACGGGGCCGGGGGAGAGGGGGACCCGGACGAGGACGTCGGACCCCTGGCGAAGGACGAGCCCCTCCGCAGTGCGCAGAAGGAGGAGGTGGGCGTTGTCGTCGACGACCACGGCCAGGCCGGCCTCCTCGTCCGGTCCGGCCGGGGCGAAGCGCAGCTCGGTGGACACGTCGCAGTCGGGCTGTTCTTGGGGGCGGACCAGGAGGGAGGGGACCGTGAAGTCGCCGAGGCGTTCGGGACGGAGTCTGAGCCGGAGCCCGTCGCCGGTGGTCCAGAACGGCGCGCGGGGCGTGCGCAGGATGCTCCAGTCGGGGGCGAGGGTGGCGAAATCTTCGTGCACGGGCCGGGGATGACCGGTGTGGGCGACGGGGGAGAAGGCCGGCCAGCCGTCGTGCCAGGTGACCCGGCTGAGGAACGTCTCACGGCCGAGGGCGGAGCCCGGGCGGACGCCCAGGAGGACGGCCCGCCAGTCGCCGAACGGCGTCTGTACGAGGTCGGCGTGTCCGGTGCAGGTCACCGGGCCCTTCGGGGCCGGAGGCAGTACCGGGTTGTGAGGGGCGCTCTCGTAGGGGCCCGTCACCCTGTCGGCGCGGGCGGCCACCACGCTGTGGTCCACATCGGTGCCGCCCTCCGCGGTGAGCAGGAGGTAGGTACCGTCGATCCTGTAGAGGTGAGGGGCTTCCGCCCATCGGGCGGCCGGGTGGCTTCCCGACCACAGGACGTACTCGGGTCCCGTGAGCCGCCGTTCGAGGGGAAGGTATTCGCGCATCCAGATCTCGGTGAGGCCGGCGGACTCGTCCCGTACGCGGGAGGCGGTGAACCAGGCCCGGCCGTCGCCGTCCGGCCCGTCGTCGAAGAACAGCGACGGATCGAAGCCCTCGCCCTCCAGCCAGTACGGTTCCGACCACGGCCCGGCGGGGTCGGTCGCCGTGACGACGAAATGGCCGGGGCCGTCCATCAGGGTGCAGACGAGGTGGAAGAGCCCGTCATGGTGCCGGATCGTCGGCGCGAACAGGCCGCGTGAGGGCTCGCACCCGTCGAGGTCGAGCTGGGACGGCCGGTCGAGGGCGGAGCCGAGACGCCGCCAGCTCACGAGATCGCGGCTGTGGAACACGGGAAGCCCCGGGAACCACTCGAAGCTGGACGTCACCAGGTAGTAGTCCGAGCCCACGCGGCAGACGGACGGGTCGGGCCGGAACCCGGACAGCACGGGATCACCGAACGACGTGGTCACGGCACCGCGACGATCTCGACCGGAACGGACAGGACACGGTCGGCCGCCGGGTGCCGTACGGGGCCGTGGAGGACGAAGGACCCCTGGAGCGGAAGATCGCCGCTCGACCGTCCGACGGCCACACCGACCTCTCCGGGCTCGACTCTCCTGCGCAGATCGATTCCGGTGAAGGAGGTTCGGTCGGCGTGGACAGAGAAGGTGATCCGGGCGGCCTCACCCGGCCCCAGCTCGACCCTGCCGAATCCGGCGAGCCAGCGCCGCGGCCGGACGACGGACGCCTCGGGGTCCGAGAGGTACAGCTGGACCACCTCGGTCCCGGCCACCTCGCCGACGTTGCGCACGGTGACCGCGACCGACACGGCTCCGTCCGTCGGGGCGACGGGATCCACCGCGAGATCCGCGTAGGCGAAGCTGGTCCAGCTCAGCCCGTGTCCGAACGGGAACAGCGGAGTCGGGTCCACCGAGCTCCAGTCGGTGCGACCGCCCAACGTGGAGTGCAGATAGGTGCCGGGCTGTCCGCCGACCTGGCGGGGGAGGGAGACCGGCAGCCGCCCGGACGGCTCCGCGGCCCCGCTGATGATCCGTGCCAGCGCCGTCCCGCCCTCCTCGCCGGGGAAGAATGCCTGGACGACGGCCGCCGCGCGCTCGGCGAGCGCGCCGAGCGCGTAGGGCCGGCCGGAGACGAGGACCAGGACCGTCGGCACCCCGGAGTCGAGGACGGCGGAGGCGAGAGCGGCCTGGTCGCCGGGCAGGTCGAGGGTCTCGGCGTCGCAGCCCTCTCCCGAGGTGCCCCGGCCGAACATGCCGGCCCGGTCGCCGAGTACCAGCACGTTCACCTCCGGATCATCCGCGGTGACCGTGAACCCGGCGGCGGTGAGCGTCTCGCGGAGCGTCGGGATCTCCACCCCGGGGTCGCCCGGCAGCGCGACATGGTTGGGGAAGGAGTAGCAGCCGAGGAAGGAGTGGGGGTCGTCGACGTACGGCCCGGTGACAGCGACCCGGCACGGCCGCAGCGGCAGGATGCCGTCGTTGGCGAGCAGCACGGTGGACCGTTCGGCCAGAATCCTGGCCAGCGCCCGGTTCTCCGGCGGGTCGAGGTCGATCGGCTCGGGCTTGACGGGTTCCCATTCGGGGTCGAGGAGGCCGAGTTCGGCCTTCTGCAGAAGGACCCGCTCCGCGGCCCGGTCGACGAGCTCCTCGGGCACGTCCCCCGACCGTACGAGCGCGGTCAGCGGCTCGCCGTAGCAGCGGGCCGTGGGCAGCTCGACGTCGATTCCGGCGGTCAGCGCCAGCGCGCCGGCCGCGCCGCGCGATCCGGAGACGCCGTGCCGGGACTCCAGGAAGGAGACGGAGTAGTAGTCGGCGACGACGACACCGCCGAAGCCGAGCTCGTCCCTGAGCAGCCCGGTCAGCAGCCGCTCGTCGGCGGCGACCGGGACGCCGTCCACGTCGGTGTAGCTGTTCATCACAGACCGGGCGCCTCCCTCGCGCAGGGCCCGTACGAAGGGCTCGACCAGCACGTCGGCGAACTCGCGCGGCCCCACGGCGACGGGGGCCATGTTCCGGCCGCCGCGCGAGGCCGAGTACCCGGCGAAGTGCTTGAGCGTCGCCACGACGCCGGCGCCCTCCAGACCCTGTACGTAGGCGGTCCCGATCGCCCCGACGAGATAGGGGTCCTCGCCGATGCACTCCTCGGTCCTGCCCCACCGGTAGTCGCGGACGACGTCGAGCACCGGAGCGAGCCCCTGGTGGACGCCGACCCGCCGCATCCCCTCGCCGATGGCGGCGGCAATGTGCCGTACGAGCCCGGGGTCGAAGGACGCGCCCCAGGCGAGCGGCCCGGGGAAGACCGTGGCCCCGAGCGTCATGAACCCGGTCAGGCACTCCTCGTGAGCGAGGGCCGGGATGCCGAACCGGCCGGCTTCGATCACCTGCCGCTGGAGTGAGGCGAGCCGTTCCATTCCGGTTTCCGCGGTGATCGGCGCGGTTCCGTACACCCGGGTGAGCTGGCCGAGCCCATGTCCGATGATGTCGTCGAGGCCCGGAGCCGGCTCGCCGGAATCGTCCTCCATCGGCGCCACGGGCGCTCCGGGATCGGAGGGCAGGGCCCAGAAGCCGGCCAGTTGCCCCGTCTTCTCCTCCAGCGTCATCCGACTCAGCAGATCGGCCACTCGTACGGAAGCGGGCAGGAGGGGGTCACGCCAAGGCTCGGTCACGGGGTTCTCCTAAAGACGGGGCGGGGCGGTGGAGACGCGGACCTTGAGTTCGGTCGAGAGCTCCACCCGGGGACTGACCAGGGGTTGGTCCTCCAGAAGCTGGAACAGCGTGCGGGCGGCGACGCGGCCCATCTCCTCCAGCGGCTGGCGCACCGTCGTCAGCGGGGGTGACAACCAGTCGCACATCGGCAGGTCGTCGAAACCGACCACGCTGAGGTCCTGAGGGATGCTCAGTCCGGCCTGCCGGGCGGCCTCGTAGACACCCATCGCCTGCTGGTCGCTGCCCGCGAAGACGGCGGTCGGCGGCTCGGGCAGGGCGAGCAGCTCCTGAGCGCACCGGAATCCGCCCTCGTGCTGGAAGTCGCCGAACCGGATCAGGTCGCGGTCGACCTCGATCCCGGCCCGCTCCAGGGCTGCCCGGTAGCCGTCGATGCGGGCCTGGCTGCAGAGCATCTCCTTGCGCCCGCCGATCGCGGCGATCCGGCGGTGCCCCAACTCCAGCAGGTGTTCGGTGGCTGCGAGGCCGCCGCCCCAGTTGGTCGCGCCGATGCTCGGTACGCCGTTGTCCGGCAGGTCGATCGGGTCGATGACGACCAGCGCCACCCCGCCCCGCGCGACCTGGGCGCGCTGCGCCTGGGTGACCGAGGCGGTGACGAGGATGACGCCGTCGCTGTGGTGCTGGACCGGCAGCGCGGACCAGCTTGACGGCGTGGCCTCGCCCGGTGGGACGAGCGACACGACGGTGCCGACGCTCCGCTGGGCGCACTCGGCCTCGACGCCGCGCAGGATCTCCACCGCCCAGGCGCTGTCCAGACCGCCGATGATCAGGTCGACGAGGCCCGATCTGCGGGCCCTGTTCTGCCGGCCGGGCTGGAGGTAGTTGTGGGCCCGCAGCAGGCCCTCGATCCGTTCGCGGGTCGCGGGCGCGACGTCGGAACGGCCGTTGATCACCTTGGAGACGGTGGCCTGGGAGACCCCCGCCTCCGCGGCGATGACCGCCAGAGTCGCACGCTGCTCGCTCAACTGCTCTCCTCCTCGACGCCGTGGGACGACGATTGATATCGCAAACTTTCGAAGAGTTTCTGGGCGGCGTGACGGCTTGTCAAGCCCAGGTTGCCGGCAGATTTCCCAGATAAATCGGTGAGAAGTCTTGACCGTGCCGCCCGGCGTTCCTAGTTTGTGGCACCACGGAAATCGAGAGTATTTCGAAAAAGTTTCGAGCACGGAACCGGCAAGAACCCGGCAGCGGCTCGGCATCGAACCCGGCATCCCCCCTCACGGAGGTCCCATGGCCAGCACCGTCCCGAGCCGACGCAGCTTCCTGGCGCTCGCGGGCTTGACCACCCTCTCCGTCGCCCTGACCGCGGCCTGCGGGGCCGACGAGTCGGGCGGCAACCTGTCGGCCGACGGCAAGGTGACGTTCGAGTGGTGGAACATCGCCACGACGGAACCGGGCAAGTCCCTCTTCCCGCAGATCTCCACAGCGTTCACGACCGCCCACCCGAACATCGCGATCAACACGACCTCGTTGGAGAACGAGGCGTTCAAGTCCAAGCTGACCGCGACCACTTCCTCGGGCAAGCTGCCCGACGTCTACCAGACCTGGGGCGGCGGCGTGCTCCAGCAGCAGGTCGACGCGGGGCTCGTCGAGGACCTCACCGACCTCCTGGACTGGTCGTCCCAGCTCACCCCGGTCTCGCTCCAGGCATACCAGATCGGGGGGCGCACCTACGGAGTCCCGTACGACATCGGCATGGTCGGCTTCTGGTACAACAAGAAGCTCTTCGCCAAGGCCGGGATCACCACTCCGCCGGCCACCTGGGCAGAGTTCCTCGCCGACGTGAAGAAGCTCAAGGCCGCGGGCATCACCCCGATCGCCCTCGCCGGCAAGGAGAAGTGGCCGGGCCACTACTACTGGGCCTACCTTGCGATGCGCGTCGCCGGCCTCCCCGCCCTGCAGAAGGCCGCGACCTCCAAGGACTTCACCGATCCCGGCTTCGTCAAGGCGGGCGTCCACCTCAAGGAGCTCGTGGACCTCCAGCCGTTCCAGCCGGGCTTCCTCGGCGCCGGCTACGCCACCCCGGGCGGCCAGGCCGCGTCCGTGGGCAACGGCAAGGCCGCCATGGAGCTGATGGGACAGTGGGGACCGTCGGTGCAGAAGGACGCGGGCGCCGACCTCGGAGCGGACCTGGGCTTCTTCCCCTTCCCGACGGTCGACGGCGGTGTGGGGCAGGCGACCGAGGTGTTCGGTGGCGGCGGCGGCTTCGCGCTGCGCAAGGGCGCTCCGAAGGAGGCGCTGGACTTCCTGAAGTTCTGCGTCCTGGAGAACGAGTCCAAGCTGTTGGCCTCCAACGGCTACCTGCCGGTGGTCAAGGGTGCGGAGAGCCGGCTCACCGACGCCAACAGGAAGGTGGTGGCCGAGAGCCTGGTCAAGGCCACGGGCTTCCAGCTCTTCCTCGACCAGGCGTACCCGCCGGCGGTCGGTCAGGAGGTCAACGACAGCGTCGCCGACCTCATAGCGGGCAAGAAGACGCCCGAGCAGGTCACCGCGTCGATCACCGAGGCTGCGAAGAGTGCCTAGCTCCGTGTCCACCCTGACAAAGGAACGGACGGTGGAGTCCGTGGCGGCGCCCCCGCCGCCCCCGGCCCGTTCACGCCTGAGCCGGTGGGGTGCCTGGGCGTCGGTCGCCTGGTTCCTCGTCCCGGCCCTGCTCCTCTTCCTCGTCTTCGTCCTCACCCCGATCGTCGTCGCCGTCTGGACCGGCTTCTTCAAATGGGGCGGGATCGGACCCATGGCCGACTTCGTCGGCTTCGCGAACTACACCAAGCTCTTCGACGACCAGGTCTTCATCGGCGACCTGTGGCGCGGGCTGTACCTGATCCTCATGTCGGTCCTGGTGCAGCTGCCCTTCGCCCTGTTCACCGCGGTCCTGCTCAACCAGAAGCTCCGCGGCCGGGCCGTCTACCGGATGCTGTTCTTCGCGCCGTACATCCTCTCCGAGGTGGTCACGGCGGTCCTCTTCACGATGATCTTCCTGCCCGGCGCCGGCATGGCCGACCATCTCGCCGGCTTCCTGGGTCTTGAGGGGCTCCAGGGCAAGTGGCTCGCCGATCCCTCGACGGTCATGCCGACCCTGTTCGTCGTCATGATCTGGAAGTACTTCGGCTTCCACATGATGCTGTTCCTCGCCGGGCTGCAGAGCATCCCGTCCGAAATCCTGGAAGCCGCCTCCATCGACGGCGCCGGCGCCTGGCAGCGCTTCCGGTACATCACGCTGCCGCTGCTCGGCCCGACGATCCGGATCAGCGTCTTCCTGTCGATCATCGGGTCCATCCAGCTCTTCGACCTCGTCTGGGTCATGACCGCGGGTGGGCCCAACCACTCCTCGGAGACGATGGCGATCGCGATGTTCCAGTTCGGCTTCAAGCGGTACCAGGTCGGCTACGCCAGCGCGATCAGCGTGGTGCTGTTCATGATCAGCCTCGTCTTCTCGCTGTTCTACCAGCGATACGTGCTCCGCCGCGATCTGAGCGGGGCCGTCACTTCGGGAGGTGGCCGATGAACGCCCGTCGGACGGTACGCGGCCTTTCGCTGCACGCCGTGGTCTGGCTGATCGCCGCGTTCGTCGCCGTACCGCTGCTCTACGCGGTGATCTCCGGCTTCAAGAGCACCGCGGAACTGACGAACAACCCGTTCGGGCTTCCGCAGCAGTGGAAGATCGGCAACTACATCGGCATTCTCGGCGACGGCATGTTCTGGCGGCAGATCGCCAACAGCGCGGGCATCGCGATCGGTACGACGGTCTGCACGGTAGTGGCCTCCGCGATGGCGGCTTTCGTCCTGGCCAGATATGCCTTCCGTGGAAGGGAGTTGTTCTATACGCTCTTCACGATCGGGCTGATGTTCCCGTTCGCCGTGGCCGTTCTGCCGCTCTTCCTCATGCTGCGCACCTTCGGCCTGCTCGACAATCCGCTCGGAGTCATCCTCCCGCAGGCAGCTTTCGGGCTCCCCCTGACGATCGTGATCCTGCGCGGTTTCTTCCGGACCATCCCGGCGGAGATCGAGGAGGCCGCCACCATGGACGGCTGCTCGAAGTTCCGTTTCTTCTGGCAGATTCTGTTGCCGATGGCGCGTCCGGCGCTCGGTACGGTCTCGGTGCTCGCGGTCGTCGCGAGCTGGAACAACTTCTTCCTGCCGCTACTGGTGTTCAGCGATCCGAAATGGCAGACGATCCCGGTCGGCGTCCAGCAGTTCCAGGGTCAGTACTCGACCGACTTCGCGCTCGTCCTGGCCTACATCGTGCTCGCCATGGTCCCCGCCCTCGCCTTCTACGCCGTCGCCGAGCGCCAGCTGATCGGCGGCCTCACTGCCGGCGCGACCAAGGGCTGAGCCGTACCGCGCGTGCAAAGGACCGGCCCGTACCGCGCGACCACCCTCCCCGAGGAGACTCTGTGAAACGTCTGACCGCGCTGACAGTCATCGTATTGTTAGCGCTCACATCCCAGGTGGCCGCCGCCGACCCCGCGCCGCCCGCAGCCGCCCCCGCATTGTCGGCAGCGGGCCTCGCCCGCCCAGCCATCGACTTCCGGGCCGCACTCCAGCCCATCGACGGATTCGGCTTCTCCATGGCCTTCCAGCGGGCCGACCTGCTGCACGGCGCGCGTGGCCTCAGCCCTGAGAAGCGGCGCGAGGTGCTCGACCTGCTGCTCAGCAAGGACAAGGGCGCGGGCTTGTCGATCCTGCGCCTGGGCGTCGGATCGTCGACCGACCGGGTCTACGACCACATGCCGACGATCTTGCCCACCGATCCGGGCGGCCCGGACGCCACGCCGACGTACGTCTGGGACGGCTGGGACGGCGGCCAGGTCTGGCTCGCCAAGGAGGCCAAGGCGTACGGCGTCGAACGGTTCTACGCCGACGCCTGGAGCGCGCCGGCCTTCATGAAGACCAACGGCAACGAGAACAACGGCGGCGAGCTCCTGCCCGAGTGGCGCCATGCCTACGCGAACTACCTCGTCCAGTACGCGAAGTTCTACGAGCGCGAAGGCATCGACATCACCGACCTCGGGTTCACCAACGAACCCGACTGGACGGCGACGTACGCCTCGATGCGCTTCACCCCGCAGCAGGCCGTCGACTTCCTCAAGGTGCTCGGGCCGACCGTCCGCGCGTCCGGGCTGAAGACCGGGGTGGTCTGCTGCGACGCCGCCGGCTGGGATCGACAGGTCGCCTACACCGAGGCCATCGAGGCGGACCCGGCGGCCGACAAGGCCGTGCGGACCGTCACCGGCCACCGCTACAGCGGTGCGACCACGGTCACGCAGCCGACCGACAAGCACGTCTGGATGTCCGAATGGTCACCGGACGGCACCACCTGGAACGAGAACTGGGACGACGGCAGCGGCTACGACGGCCTCACTGTCGCCGCCGACATCCAGAACACCCTGACCGTCGGCAACGCCAACGCCTACGTCTACTGGACCGGCGCGTCCCTCGGCGCGACCCGGGGCCTCATCCAGCTCGCCAACCCTGGCGACGACTACCGGGTGTCCAAGCGGTACTGGGCCCTGGCCGCCTTCAGCCGGTTCATCCGCCCCGGCGCCGTCCGCGTGCCGGTCACGGACGCCGACCCTGCCCTGCGCGTCACGGCCTTCCGCAACCCGGACGGCAGCCGCGTGATCGAGATCCTCAACACCGCGACCACCGAGAAGTCCGCCGAGTTCACCCTTCGCGGCGGACACGACCGGCACCCCGACGGCTACGTCACCGACGAGACCCGCTCGATCGCCCCGGCAGACGTCGCCTCCACGCACGGCACGACCCTCACGGCCAGGCTCGCCCCGCGCGCGCTCACCACGATCGTTCTCGACTGACCCGTCGTTCTCGACCGACTCGCCCATCACCCGAGGAGCCACCCATGCCCCGGTCCATGTCCCGGCATCTGATCGCCCTCTCCGCGGCCGTCTGCCTCGCCGCCGGCCTCGCCGCCACCCCCGCGACCGCCGAGCCCCGCCCCAAGACGCTCGCCGAACTGGCGAAGAAGCACCATAAGTACTTCGGCTCGGCCACTGACAACCCCGAGTTCACCGATGCCGCCTACCTGAAGCTCCTCGGCAGCGAGTTCGGTCAGACCACCCCCGGCAACGCCATGAAGTGGTACGCCACCGAGCCCAAGCCCGGCGTCTTCGACTTCACCGCCGGCGACGAGGTCATGGCCTTCGCCAAGGACCACCACCAGAAGGTCCGCGGCCACACGCTCGTCTGGCACAGCCAGCTCCCCGCCTGGCTCACCGACCGCACCTGGACCGCCGACGAGCTGCGCGCCGTCCTCAAGAACCACATCCAGACGGTGGCACGGCACTACAAGGGCCAGGTCATCCACTGGGACGTCGTCAATGAGGCATTCAACGAGGACGGCACCTACCGCGAGTCGATCTTCTACAAGACGCTCGGCCCCGGCTACATCGCCGACGCCCTGCGCTGGGCGCACGAGGCCGACCCGCGCGCCAAGTTGTACCTCAACGACTACAACGTCGACGGCATCAACGCCAAGAGCGACGCCTACTACAAGCTGATCAAGCAGCTGAAGGCCGACGGCGTCCCGGTGGAGGGCTTCGGCCTCCAGGGCCACCTGGCGCTCCAGTACGGCTTCCCCGCCGGCGTCCAGGAGAACATCCAGCGCTTCGCCGACCTCGACGTCCAGGTCGCGATCACCGAGCTCGACATCCGGATGGAGCTCCCGGCGACACCGGAGAAGCTCGCCACCCAGGCCACCTGGTACGCCGACTACGTCAAGGCATGCCTGGCGGTGGAGAAGTGCGTCGGCGTCACCATCTGGGACTACACGGACAAGTACTCGTGGATCCCCGGTGTCTTCCCCGACGAGGGAGCGGCGCTGCCCTACGACGAGAACCTGGAGCCCAAGCCCGCCTACCACGCGATCAGGAAGGTGCTGGGCGGATGATCAGGACGGCGATCGTCGGTACGGGCGGGATCGCGGGCATCTGCCACGTACCCGCCCTCCGGGCGCAGGCGCACCGGGCCGAGATCGTGGCCGCCGTCGACGTGGATGCCGTGCGTGCCGAGGCATTCGCGGCCGAGCACGGCATCCACGCCGTCTACACCGACCTCGACACGATGCTCCGGGAGGAGCGGCCGGACCTCGTACACCTGTGCACACCGCCGCACCTGCACGCCGAACAGGCCGTGGCCTGCCTGGAGTCGGGGGCGTGGGTGTGGTGCGAGAAGCCGGTGGCCCTGTCGCTGGCCGAGCTCGACCGGATCAACGCAGCCGAGGGCACCGCCGCCGCGGGCGCGGTCTTCCAGCACAGATACGGCTCCGGCGCCCGCTACCTGCGCGACAGCATCGCCGCCGGGACCCTGGGCCGTCCGCTGGTCGCGCAGTGCGTCACGGCCTGGTATCGCGACGACGCCTACTACGACGTGCCGTGGCGCGGCACCTGGCGGAGCGAGGGCGGCGGCCCGACGCTCGGCCACGGCATCCACCAGATGGACCTGATGCTCGCGGTGCTCGGCCCCTGGGCCGAGGTACGCGCGATGGCCGGCCGCCTCGAACGCGAGGTCCAGACCGAGGACGTGTCCACGGCCCTGGTCCGGTTCGAGAACGGAGCCATCGCGACGGTCGTCAACAGCGTCCTCTCGCCGCGCGAGGAGAGCTACCTGCGGTTCGACCTCACCGACGCCACGGTCGAGCTGCGGCACCTGTACGGCTACTCCAACGCGGACTGGACGTTCACCGGCAGGACGCCCGCCACGAAGTGGGACCCGCCGGACGACCTGCCCAGCTCGCACACCGCCCAGCTCGCGGAGTTCCTGGACGGTTACGCGGCCGGGCTCCGGCCCGACCTCGGCAGGCCCACCATGGAACTCGTCACCGCCCTCTACAAGGCCGCGATCACCGGCCGGCCGGTCCTGCGCGGGGAGATCGACGCGGCCGACCCCTTCTACGCCTCGCTCCACGGAGGACGACCGGAGGTGTTCCGATGACGTTCGAACTCCTGGAACAAGAGGACGCGCTGACCGTCCGGGCGCGCGGCACCGATCTCTTCCAGTACGTGCACCGGCCGGTCATGGACCCCTTCGAGGCACCGAAGCCGTACCTGCATCCGTTGCGCACGCTCGCCGGCCAGGTGGTCACCGGATACCGCCCGCACGACCACCGCTGGCACAAGGGCGTCCAGTTCACGGGGTCATGGGTGTCGGGCCAGAACTTCTGGGGCGGCGGCACCTACCTGCGCGGGCAGGGCTATGTGGACCTGCCGAACCTCGGCACGATGCGCAGCCTCGCCGTATCCGCCGAGACGGATCACGACCGCGCCGTCATCACCGAGCACCTCGCCTGGCACACGATGGCCGGCGGGCACTGGATCGACGAACGTCGCACGCTGACCGCGTGCGACGTCGAGGCCGACTCCTGGACCCTCGAGGTCACCACCGCGCTGACCAACGTCCACGGCACCGACCTGGTGTTCGGCAGTCCCGGCACACAGGGCAGGGAACTCGCCGGGTACTCCGGCCTGTTCTGGCGCGGCCCGCGCGAGTTCGCCGGCGGCGACGTGATCGGCCCCGGCATGGGCGAGCAGGGCGAATGGCTCGCCTTCATCGGCACCCACGACGAGGTCGACCGCTCCTCCACACTGCTGTTCCAGGACGACCCGGACACCCCTTGCCAGTGGTTCGTCCGCAGCGAGCCCATCCCCGCCGTCAACCCGTCCCTGGCGTTCGACAAGGAATTGCCGCTGGCCCCGGGCGACACCCTGTCGCGCCGTTACCGGATCGTCGTGGCCGACGGCGCGTGGGACCTCGCCCGCCTGACCCGGCACGTCGAGGAACACCCGTGGTGACATCGCTTCCGGGCGGTGTGGGAATCTCCGGGCTGACCGTGTACGACTGGGAGGCCGCCGACGGACTGTGCGGCGGCACCCCTCACATGCACCTCGTCTGCTCCGAGGCGTACGTCGTCATCGGCGGCGAGGGCAGCGTCCAGACCCTTACCAGCTCAGGTTTCGCCGACACTCCGCTGCGCGCCGGCGACGTCGTCGGGTTCACCCCGGGAACGATCCACCGTCTCGTCAACGCGGGTGACCTGCGGCTCGTCGTCCTGATGCAGAACAGCGGCCTCCCCGAGGCCGGCGACGCCGTCTTCACCTTCCCCGCTCCCGTACTGGCCGACCCCGACGCCTACCAGGCGGCGGCGGCCCTGACCGGCGACCACGGAGCGGCGGCGCGCCGCCGCGACCTGGCACTGGAGGGATTCCTGACCCTGCGCCGCGAAGGAGGGATGCGGGAGTTCCACATCGCCGCCCACCGCCTGAAACGCCGGCTTCTGGGCGACTGGGAGCTCCACTGGCGTGACGGCGCCCTGGCGGCGGCAGAGGAGACCGGCCGCCAGCTGGAGCGGCTGAAGGCCGGAGACCTCTCCCACCTCGGCCAGGGCGCGGTGTCGCGGCTCGAACGCCCGCAGGACCCGCTCTTCGGCATGTGCGGCCGCCTCCACCCGTACACCGGTCCCGCTCACCCCCACCACCCTCCCCTGAAGGAGCAACACCGATGAGATATCGCCGTCCACCGCTCGTCCTGAGTCTCGTCCTCGCGGTCCTGTCGTCCCTGCTGCTCGGGGCCACGCTCGTCACCGCCCCGCCCGCCGCCGCGGCCACCGTCGACACCAACGCCTGGTACGTGCTGGTCAACCGCAACAGCGGCAAGGCCCTGGACGTCTACAACCTGGCGACCAGTGACGGCGCCCGTATCACCCAGTGGGCCAGGAACGACCAGAACCAGCAGCAGTGGCAGTTCGTCGCCTCCGGCGACGGCTACTACCGCGTCAAGTCCCGCCACTCCGGCAAGGTCCTGGACGTCCAGAACAGCTCCACCGCCAACGGCGCCGCGATCACCCAGTGGAGCGACGCGAACGGCACCAACCAGCAGTGGCGCCTGGCCGACAGCTCGGACGGTCACATCCGCCTCGTCGCCCGTCACAGTGGAAAGGCCCTCGAAGTCCAGGGCGCCTCCACCGCCGACGGCGCGAACATCGTCCAGTACGACGACTGGGGCGGCGCCAACCAGCAGTGGCAGTTCGTCAAGGTCGCCGGCGGCACCCCCGGCACCTGTGGCCTTCCGTCGACCTACCGCTGGTCGTCCACGGGCGCGCTCGCGCAGCCCAAGACGGGCTGGGCCGCGCTCAAGGACTTCACTGTCGCCCCGTACAACGGCAAGCACATCGTGTACGCGACCACGCACGGCGCCGCGGGCACGGGCCAGGGCTGGGGCTCGATGAACTTCACCCCGTTCACCGACTTCCCGCAGATGGCCTCGGCCGGGCAGAACGCGATGTCGAACTCCGTCGTCGCGCCCACGCTCTTCTACTTCGCGCCGAAGAACATCTGGGTGCTCGCCTACCAGTGGGGCAGGACGGCCTTCTCGTACCGGACGTCGACCGACCCGACCAACCCGAACGGCTGGTCGGCGGAGCAGGAGCTCTTCTCGGGGACCATCGCCAACTCCGGAACGGGACCGATCGACCAGACGCTGATCGGTGACGGGACGAACATGTACCTGTTCTTCGCCGGTGACAACGGCAAGATCTACCGGGCGAGCATGCCGATCGGGAACTTCCCCAGCAGCTTCGGCACGACCTCGACGATCATCATGAGCGACACGACGAACAACCTCTTCGAGGCCCCGCAGGTCTACAAGCTCCAGGGCGAGGAGCGCTACCTCATGATCGTCGAGGCGGTCGGTTCGCAGGGCCGGTACTTCCGCTCCTTCACGGCGACCAGCCTGAACGGCTCGTGGACGCCTCAGGCCGCGACCGAGAGCAACCCCTTCGCGGGCAAGGCCAACAGCGGCGCCACCTGGACCAACGACATCAGCCACGGCGAACTGATCCGCGCGACCGCCGACCAGACCTTCACGGTCGACCCCTGCAACCTGCGCTTCCTGTACCAGGGACGCGACCCGAACTCCGGCGGTGACTATGGCCAGTGGCCCTACCGACCGGGCCTGCTGACGCTGCAGCGCTGACGATGTGAACCGCCCCGGCTCCCATGAGGAGCCGGGGCGGTGCGCTTCGTCGTCCGCCGAGTCCGCCGAGTCCGCCGTGCGTCGGCACACGGGTGCGGGTCAGGCGAGACCGAGCAGGGAGCGGCCTGCCGGCACGCCGGCGATGACGAGTTCCCGCCGCTCGCCGAAGTTGGCCTGGACGAGGGCGCCGACGGTCCACGTGTCCGGTCCGTAGCCGACGGTGCGGGAGGAGGTCCCCGAACCGCCCTTGAAGCCGTAGCAGTTCGTGCCGGTGCCGCCGCCGACCGAGCCCTCCTCCAGCGGTCCGGAGGTGGCCGCCTCGATGGCGGCGACGGCGTGTTCGAGGTGGACGTGGTGGCCGTTGATGTCGTTGAGGTAGCCGTCTCGTCAACCTGAACGGTTCCGGCCGCTACGTGCGCATGTACGGCACGGCGAGAGGCACCGGCTTCGGTTACTCGCTGTGGTCCATGGAGGTCTACGACTTCTGATCGCACCACCGAGGTTCGCCACTCCCGTGCACACGGCGGACCCGGTCGGCGCAGTCGGGTGAGCGTCGCTCGCGCGGCCGCGCCCCAGGCGGGCAGCTGCCCACACTTCACCCGGCACCGGGATAGCCGCCGCCAGTGGAGTTCTCACCCGGGACCGCGGGACGGCGTCGGGCCGGGAAAAGCCGATGCCCGTCCGGGCGGCCGCCCTTGTGGGCGGCTGCCCGGACGGGCTCTGTGGCTAGCGGACGTCGTAGGCGCGGGTGATGGTCTGGGTGACCCCGTTGCCGTTGGCGTCGGTGAAGGCGGTCTTCGTCATGACCTGCTTGCCGGTGGCACCGGTGTGGTCGAGGACGGCCGTCCACTCGCCGCCCACCTGCTGGGTCGGCGCCTGGGTCCAGGTGGCGCCGCCGTCGTAGGAGTAGGACAGCGAGGCCGCGGTGATCGCGCCCGGGGTGTATCCGGCGTGGCCCTCGACCGAGAGGCCGATCCTGATGCCGCTCTGCGCGGGCAGGGTGTTCAGGCCGTCGACCGGCAGGTCGTACGCCGGAGAGAGGATGGGCAGACCGCGCGAGTAGACCTCCGGCTCCCGGTGGGAGCGGAAGCTCCACGTGGTGGTGGCCGAGGTGGAGCGCAGCCAGTTCCGGTCCCCGGTGAGGATCTTGTCCAGCTTCTGGGTGAGCTCGTACGCGGAGTCCTCGTCCGGCACCTCGAAGACGCCGTACGGGTCGACGCGGCTGCCGATCCGCTCACCGTTTCGCTTCAGCACCAGGTTGCCGAGGTCGCCGAACGATCCGCCGAAGGTCCAGTGGTCGCCGGAACCGTCGATCCAGAGCGCGTTCTGGAAGCCCATCAGGTCGCCCTGCCGCTCGGCGGCCAGAATCGGCTTGCCGTCCGCGTCGCGAGGGGCACCCGGCCGCATGGGGCCGCCGTACCACTCCTCGGCACCGCGCTGCCCGTCCCGGTAGGTGCGCTCCTGGTCGCCCATGAACGCGGCGAACGGGAAACTGGTCATCGCGCCGTGGTACCAGGCGTCGTTGCCGGTCGTGTAGTAGGCGGTGCGGATACCGGGCACCTTGACGTTCCTGAACGCGGCGACCGTGAGGAGGCCGCTGTCGCCGCCGGAGGGGCGGACGTGCAGTGCGTCGAGGTAGTCGGCCTCCTTGCCCAGGGCCTTCCAGGTCTCCCTCACCTGCGCCAGCCTGGCGTCCTTGGGCCGGTAGACCTGGTCGGAGTGCAGCGGACCTCGGGTCGGGTACGACAGGTTGTAGACGTACGGCGAGCCGTCCTCGGAACCGATCGCGCGCCAGGTGGAGCGGAACTCGAAGGTGCCGTCGCTCGCACGTCCGTCGACGTCCGCGTAGAGCTGGTGGATGCTGTTCGGGATCACGAGCGATCCGCCTGCCTGCCACGTGTCGTCCCACGTGCGGGCGTAGCTGAGCGTGGTGCTGTCCGGCGTCGAGGGACGCTCGGTCCGCAGGCTCAGCCGGTGGGCCTCGCGGGCGTCGAGGACGACCGTGGTGTCACCGGTGATCCGGAACTGCGGCCGCGCGAGGTAGCTGACCGACTCGGGGGCGTTGCTCGCGTCGTAGGACGCCACGAAGCTGCTCAGGGCGTAGTCGCCGGGGCGCAGGCTGAACGTCTGTTCGGTCGCACCCGCGTTGAAGCGTCGCTCGCCCTTGTCGATGTCGAGATTGACGAGTTCCAGGGAGGAAGGGCCGGTCGCGGGCTTGCCGTTGCGGTCGATGACCTTGATCCGGAGCGTGACCGTCTCGGGCTGGACGTGGAGGGTGAAGGGTACGGAGACGTGCGTACCGCCGCCGGTGGCCAGGATCCGGCCGGTGACCGCACCGTACTGGGAGTCCTTCAGGCGGGCGGTCGGGTCGATCCGCAGCGGCACCTGGACGGTGGCCCCCGCGGGGATCCTCACCCTGGTGTCCTCCAGCTTGGCGACGCCGGAGTGGACGTCGCTGCCGTCGTTGCCGTGCACCCCGCTGACCCTCAGGTCCAGGGTGAGGTCGCCGCCGCTGGTGTTGGTGAAGGGCACCTGCACGGTGGCGCGGTCGGAGGCGTCCTGCGGCCAGTTGTAGCTGCCGGCCTGGACGGCGGGCGCGGAGAGCACCTTCTGGTCGACCGCGCCCAGCACGTCGAGCACTCCGGCGCCGGTCTGGTCGGCGCCGGCGACGTTCCCGCCGGTGCGGGCCGAGGACACCAGAGCGGCCTTGAGCTGCTGCGCGGTCCAGTCCGGGTGGGCCTGGCGCAGGATGGCCGCGGCACCCGCGACATGCGGGGTGGCCATGGACGTGCCGGACATCGAACGGTAGGCGTAGACACCCCGGCCGCCCGCGCTTGCCGCCGAGATGCCGACGCCGGGCGCGGCCATCTCGGGCTTGAGGGCGTGCGTGACGGCCACAGGACCGCGGCTGGAGAACCACGCCGTGGTGTCGTCGCGGTCGACGGCGCCCACGGTCAGCACGCTCGGCACACAGCCGGGCGAGGAGACCGTCTCGGTGCCCGATCCGGCGTTGCCCGCCGCGACGACGAACAGCGTGCGGCTGCTCTGCGACAGCTGCTTCGTGGCCTGGGCCACCGGGTCCGTGCAGTCACGGATCGATGCGTTGCCCAAGCTCATGGAGACGACGTCGACCTGCTGGTCGACGGCCCACTGCATGCCCGCGATGACCCAGGAGTCCTGACCGTAACCCGCGTCGTTGAGGACCTTGCCGATGAGCAGGGAGGCGCCGGGGGCGACGCCCTTCATGCGGCCCTCGCTCGCCGCTCCCGACCCGCCGACCGTGGAGGCGGTGTGCGTGCCGTGGCCCACCAGGTCGTCGGTGCTCTTGGAGTCCGTGAAGTTCTTCGACGCGGTGACCCGGCCAGCCAGGTCGGGGTGTTCGCCGTCCACGCCCGTGTCGAGGACGGCGACCTTGGTGCCCTTGCCGTCGTAGCCGGCCGCCCACGCCTCGGGCGCGCGCACCTGGGCGGTGGACCGGTCCAGCGTGGCCTCGACCTTGCCGTCCAGCCACAGCTTCTTCAGCGTGGCGGCGGAACGCGAGCGGGGGTCGGTGACGTCCTGCCAGAAGGCGGCGGCGGTGTCCTTGTCGGCCTTGAGCGCGACACCGTCCACCGCCGGGAGCGGCAGACCGCGCTCGGCCCCGCGAGGGGCCGCCGGCGCGCCGTCGAGGACGTTCACACCGGGTCCGTACGTGGCGATGAGCGGCAGCGCGTCGGCGTGCGCGTCGTCGTATCCCTGGCGGATGAGCCCGGTGACGTTGAACAGCTGCTCGTCGACCTTGCCCTCGGCGATCGCCTGGGCGGCGTCCTCCGGGTAGACGTAGAGGTCCTTGCCCGTCTGGTAGGTCTGGACCGTCGGCTGCGTGCCGTCCTCGCGGGGCAGGACGGCCGCGGAACTGCGACCCGACGGGTCCGTCGTCACCATGACCCTGTCACCGGTGAGGAGCGTCACCGACACCTGCTTGCCACCCACCGGGGCGGCTCCGCTGCCGACGAGGGGCCTCTTGCCCGAGGCTCCGTCAGGCGGCGTGTCCGCCGCGACGGAGGGCGCGACCGCGGTGACGGACAGGACGGCGGCGGTTGCCGCGCCCAGGGCTGTACGCGTTATGGAGCGCATGAATCTCCCACTGGAAACCGTGAACATGTCGGGCTGCTGGTGCAGCCTGGCAGACCCGCGGATCATCGAGGAGTGCCGGGCGTGACGGGTTCCCCGCATGACGGTTTCCCGACACGCGATCGCATCCGGCAACGCTTCAAAGAGGCGCTCGGCCCGCTTCGGGCCCCGTGGAAGCGAACGCCGGGCGGGCCGAACCGGCCGGGACGCGGCCGGCTCGCGCACACGTGACACCCCGTCGGCCCACGCCGACGCCGCTGCCGAAGCCCACGCGGACTCCGTCTGTTGCTGTGGAGGTCAGAGCCAGCCCGCACGCGCGGCGTGCCACCCGAGTTGCAGACGCGAATCCGCACCGGCAAGGTCCATCAGACGCCGGGTGCGCCGCTCCACGGTACGGATCGAGAGACCGAGCTGCGACGCCACCCGACGGTCGGAGATCCCCGCCAGCAGCAAGGCGAGGACCTCCAGCTCCCCCTCGGTCGGCCGGTCGTCGGCCGCCGGCTCCGCGCGCACCCCCGTGGCGGTGTCGAGCAGCGGCCGGGCCTGGGCCCATTCCTTCTCGAAGAGCTGGACCAGAGCCGTCAGCAGGCCGCTGCCGTGCACCACGATGGCGCTCGGCTCGTCGCCGGGGTTCATGTCCAGCGGCACCATGGCGCGTTCCCGGTCCGACACCATCATCTTCAACGGCAAGGACTCGACCAGCCGGATCTCGAGGCCCGCCGCGATGCCCGCCCGCACGTCCCTCCCCACGCCGGGACCGTCGAGATAGTCCTTGGACGCCACGACCCGGAAGTCGACCCCGCGGTCCAGTGCCGAACTCTCCGCCATGTCGGCGTCCTCGCGGTCCACCGCACTGGGCTCCCCGACCAGGAACACGAGCAACTCACGCTGAGCGCCGCGCTGCAGCTGGTGGAACCGGTGCGCGACCTGCTCCACGCCGACGACCACCTCCACGACACTGCCCGCAGGGTGCGCGGCGGTACTGCGGTACTGCTCGGTCAGCATCGAGAACGCGGTCTCGGCCCGATGCAGTGCGTTGCGCTGCTCGACGAGGAGCGGCGCCAGGGCCACGGACGGTGGCGTGAGCCGGTAGCGGTCGCTCGGCCGGCCGGCGGCTCCGCGGCCGGCGGACTCGGGCCCTCCGCCCCCCGCCTCGGCGGCGACCGCCACCAGACCACGTGCTGTCAGGTCGATCAGGATGCGGCTGACCTCGGACTCCTCGAGGCCGGTCTGGCGCACGAGGTCGCCCGCCGAGCCTGTCGGGCGGGCCAGCAGAGCGGTATAGACGGCCTCTTCGGCCACACCCAGCCCCAGCGCCTGCAGCATCCAGGTCCCTTCTCGGGCGGCCCCCGCGTCCGTCCTTCGCGCAGCTCGTCCGTACCGAGCGGATTCGACTGCGCCGCACCCTATCCCACCGCCCCGACACCACCGCGTGCACAGCCGCCGGCCCCGCCCGCGCGCCACCGCGCGTCCGCGCCCGATCGAAGAAAGGTCGCCCGGCGGCGAATCCTTCGGGTGTCCTCCCATCTCTTATGCGTGTACCGGTCGGACGGGCCGGTGGAACCGAAGGAGACACTCATGATGGTCGCTGCGCTGGTCGTGGTCGGAGCCCTGCTCGTGGGGGCGTGCAGTTGGCACCTGATGCGGCGGTACCGGAGCCGAAGCTGACCGGCGGGGGCGTGGGCGGAACCTCGGGGGTACGAGAAGCAGATGAACCGACGTCATAGCTGGCCCGACGAGGGGCTGATCAGGGCGGCTCAGGACGGCGACGTCATGTCGCTGACCACCGTCGTCCTGGAGTCGCAGCCCCATGTGCGCAAGTTCGCCCTGTCGCTGTGCGCCTCGCCGCAGGATGCGGAGGACGCGGCGCAGGAGGCGCTGATCGTCCTCTACCGGAAGATCGGGAGCCTGCGCGCCACCGGCGCGCTCGCCTCCTGGATGTTCCGGATCGTCCGCAACGAATGCCTCCGGCAGGTCCGCCTGCTCGTCTCGCGGCGCGGCGAGGTGTCGGCTCAGGCGGAGGGGCCCTCGGAGCCGTCCGCCGAAGAGTCGGTCCTGCACCGGCTGGAGGTGGAACGGATCGCGGCGGCGGTCGGCGCGCTACCCCGCGACCAGCGGCAGGTCCTGATCATGCGGGACATCCAGGGCCTGCCCGGCAGGACCGTGGCCCATGCGCTCGGACTGAGCGACACCGCGATGAAGTCGCGGCTGCACCGGGCCCGCACATCGCTGCGCCGCTCGCTGGCGGCGACCGAGCCCGCTCCCGGACGGGCGGGCGACCGAGTAGGCGATCAAGCCGTCGACCACGCAGGGTGAGGAGACTCGCGACCGTGAACACCGTGAACAGTGTGAAGACCACGAAGCCCGTGGAGTCCGTGAAGTCCTTGAAGCCCGTGGACTTCGTGGAGCCGGTGGGGGTGGTTGTGCCCGTCGCGCCCGTCGTGCCGGTCGCGTCCGTCGAGTCCGTCCGGGGGGTACGCGCCCCGGGCGCCGCGCGGCCCGCGGAGCCCGGGAGGGACTTCGCCAGCAAGTCCGTTCCGCGCCACCTGGTGCGTGGTGTCATCGGGTTCGGGCTGGTCGTCGGCTCGATCGCCCTGGTGCCCGTCGTCGGTCCGGCCGCGTTGCTGGCGGCACCGTTGTCCCTGGTGGCCTTTCGGGGCTGTCCCACCTGCTGGATGGTGGGTCTGGCGCAGACCGTCTCCCGCGGGCGGCTGGAGCGTCAGTGCGTGGACGGCGTCTGCACCCTCACCGCGGCGCACCCGGCGGTGAAGGGGGCTGCGGCGGCGCCGGTCGACGGCGACGCGCCTGCTGCCTCCGGGTGACCGGGCGGGGGCCCGGCGCCCGGGTGTGAGCACGTGGGCGCCGGGCGCGGGGCTTTCTATCTCCAACCTGCGTTGTTCCTAGAATGGCGGGGTGGAAGACATCGATGTGATCGCGGTGCTGCAGGATCCCGTGCGGCGCCGTCTGTACGAGTACGTGGCCGCGCAGGGCCGCGAGGTCGGCCGCAACGAGGCCGCCGAGGCGGCCGGGGTCGCGCGCACGCTCGCGGCGCACCATCTGGACCGGCTGACCGAGGCCGGTCTGCTGGAGAGCGGCAGCCGCCGCCTGACCGGCCGGTCGGGGCCCGGGGCGGGCCGTCCCGCCAAGGTGTACACGCGGGCCCGGGTCGAGCGGTCCGTGTCGCTGCCGGCCCGCGACTACCGCACCGCCGCCGAACTGCTCGCCGAAGCCGCCGAGCAGGCCGGCCTCGATGCAGGGCTCTGCGCGGCCGCGCGCCGCCGGGGCGAGGCCCTGCGCGGCTCGGCGGAGCCGTGCGGCGGTCTGGAGGAGGCCGTGGAGATGCTGGCCGCCCGTGGGTACGAACCGCGTCTGGAGGTCGCCGAGGGTGCCGGCGGCGCCGAGGGTGGCAGTGCTGCCGGGGCCGTCGAACACGGCGACGCCGTCGAAGGTGTCGAGGGCGTCGAAGGGGCGGCCGCCGGTTCGGTCGCGCGCGTCGTCCGTATGCGCAACTGCCCCTTCCATGCCGTCGCCGAACGCTTCCCGCCGCTCGTCTGCGGCATGAATCTCGCGCTCCTGGAGGGGCTGCTCGGCACGGACGGCCCCGTCCGTGCCCGGATGGACGCCCGGCCGGGGGAGTGCTGCGTGGTGGTGGAGGATTCTAAAAACAACGAAGATTGACATAGAAAACGGGGTCGTGCTGGGATGAGGCCATGACCGCACCCGAGCACGCCTTCCACCTTGCCCAGCTCAACGTCGCCACGCTCCGGTATCCCCTCGACGAC
The DNA here is from genome assembly GCF_042743475.1 of Streptomyces sp. NPDC059534. NCBI lineage: Bacteria > Bacillati > Actinomycetota > Actinomycetes > Kitasatosporales > Streptomycetaceae > Streptomyces > Streptomyces sp. NPDC059534. The sequence goes on along the minus strand of NZ_JBHWAQ010000001.1, from coordinate 377,523 downwards.
CCGCGCGTGGCGCCGTTCGTCGAGATGCTCGACCCGGTCAACGCCGCCGCCGACGGCGCGCCCGGCTTCGTCTGGCGCCTCGTGGAGGACGGCGAGGCCGACGCCACCGGCCTTCGCCCGGCCGGAGAGGACGTCATCGTCAACCTGTCGGTGTGGCAGACGCAGGAGGCCCTGTGGGACTTCGCCTACCGCAGCGGGCACCTGGAGGTGATGCGACGGCGCCGCGACTGGTTCGCCCGGCATGTCGAGGCACACCTGGTGCTCTGGTGGGTCCCGGCCGGCCACGTTCCGACCGTCGGTGAAGCCATGGAGCGCCTGACGGACCTGCGCGCGCACGGGCCGTCGCCGCGCGCGTTCACCTTCGCCTCCGCGTACACGGCAACGGAGGCAGCCGAGGCGGTCGAGACAGCTGAGGCCGCAGAGGCAGCTGAGGCCGCTGGGCCCCTCGGGGCCGTGCCGCCGGCGCGGGCCGAGGACTCGGCCGCGGTCTGACGTGGACCACGCCGCGGTCTGACGAGGACTCCGCCGCGGTCTGACATGGAATCCGCCACCGTCTCAAGCGGTACTTCCCCCGAAGCCCGGTGTCCGGAGCGCGCGTCCAGGACAACGGGCTTCGGCCGCTCCCGGTCAGATGGCCCGTACGGCGCCGAAGTCGGCCGGCACGGTCAGCGTGGCGCCTGTAACGGCGCGGACGTCGTCGACCGTGACGCCCGGGGCGAGTTCGGCGAGGACGAAGCCGTCCGGGGTGATGTCGACGACCGCGAGGTCGGTGATGACACGGTCCACGACGGAGCGGCCGGTGAGGGGGAGGTCGCAGACGTCCACGAGCTTGGGGGTGCCGTCCTTGGCGGTGTGGTCCATGAGGACGATGACCCGGTCGGCGCCGTGGACGAGGTCCATGGCGCCGCCCATGCCCTTCACCATCTTGCCGGGGATCATCCAGTTGGCGAGGTCGCCGGCGGCGGAGACCTGCATGGCGCCGAGGACGGCGGCGTCGATGTGCCCGCCGCGGATCATGCCGAAGGACAGGGCGGAATCGAAGAAGGAGGCGCCCGGCAGTGTGGTGACGGTCTCCTTGCCGGCGTTGATGAGGTCGGCGTCGAGTTCGTCCTCGGTCGGGTAGGGCCCTACGCCGAGGATGCCGTTCTCGGACTGCAGGACGACCTCGATGCCGGGCGGCAGGTGGTTGGGGATGAGGGTGGGGAGGCCGATGCCGAGGTTGACGTAACTGCCGTCGGTCAGTTCCCGGGCGGCCCGGGCGGCCATCTGGTCGCGGGTGAGCGCCATCTCAGGCACCTTCCTGTCGAACGGTCCGGCGCTCGATGCGCCGCTCGGCCGCGGGGTCGCCGGGGGACACCCGGACCACGCGCTGGACGAAGATGCCGGGCAGGTGGACCTCGCCGGGGTCGAGCTCGCCCGGCTCGACGAGGTGGTCCACCTCGGCGATGGTGATCCGGCCGGCCATCGCGGCCAGCGGGTTGAAGTTGCGGGCGGACGAGCGGAAGACGAGGTTTCCGTGCCGGTCGCCGATGGTCGCGCGGATCAGGGCGAAGTCGGTGGTGATGCCGTGTTCGAGCAGATGCGGGCGCCCGCCGAAGTCCCGTGTCTCCTTGGCCGGGGAGGCGACGGCGACCGAGCCGTCGGCCGCGTACTTCCAGGGCAGTCCGCCCTCGCCGACCTGGGTCCCGGTTCCGGCTGGGGTGTAGAAGGCGGGGATGCCGGTTCCGCCGGCCCGCAGCCGCTCGGCCAGGGTTCCCTGCGGCACGAGTTCGACCTCGAGCTCGCCGCTCAGGTACTGGCGGGCGAACTCCTTGTTCTCGCCCACGTACGAGCTCGTCATGCGCGAGATCCGGCCGGCGGCGAGCAGGAGGCCGAGGCCCCAGTCGTCGACGCCGCAGTTGTTGGAGACGATGCGGAGGTCGTTCACCTCGCGCTGCCACAGGGCGTCGATCAGGGTGCCCGGTATCCCGCACAGCCCGAAGCCGCCCACCGCGAGCGAGGCGCCGTCGGAGATGTCGGCCACCGCCTCCGCCGCGTTCGCGACTGTCTTGTCCAGACCCACTACGGTCCCTTTCCCTCGGGTACCCGGGCCGACCGTGCTGGTCAGAGCCGGTGCCGGTACAACCGACTGGCTGCGAGCGTAGGGAGACGCCGACGGGAGCGGCCATGTCTGTCATCCACATACCGACCGCGGTGGGGGTGGTGGTGATCGCCCCCACCGGGGCCGATGGTGGCGGAGGGGATTCAGGCTCGCGCCCTTGCGGCGCTGCCGGCACGCCCTATGGCAACAGGAACCATTCATGAGCCCGGCTTTGTATCGGTTACCCACATGGGACGGTCCCGGGGCGCTCCCTAGTGTTTCCGGCCATGACGAACACATTTCCCACCCCGGCTCCCCTGCCGCCGCCCACCGCGGCGGTCGACCTGAGCGGGCGTACGGCTCTGGTGACCGGCGGCGGCAGCGGCATCGGCCGGGCCTGCGTGCTGGCCCTGGCGCAGGCGGGGGCCGTCGTCCACGTGGTCGACCGCGACGCGGCGGCCGCCAAGGCCGTCGCGGAGATCGTCGGCGGGGAGGCGCACGTGGCCGACCTCGCGGACGCGGGAGTCGTCGACCTCCTCCCGGCCGAGATCGACATCCTGGTCAACAACGCCGGCCTGCAGCACGTGGCCCCGCTCACCGAGTTCCCGCCGGAGCGCTTCGAGCTGATCCAGAAGGTGATGGTCACCGCGCCGTTCCTGCTGATGCGCCGGGTCCTGCCGCACATGTACGACGGCGGCTGGGGGCGGATCGTCAACGTCTCCAGCGTCCACGGACTGCGGGCCAGTGCGTACAAGTCCGCCTACGTCGCCGCCAAGCACGCCCTGGAGGGGCTGAGCAAGGTCGCCGCGATCGAAGGCGCTCCGTACGGCGTGACCAGCAACTGTGTGAACCCCGGCTACGTCCGCACCCCGCTCGTCGAGGGCCAGGTGCGGGACCAGGCCGCGGCCCACGGCATCAGCGAGGGCGACGTCCTCACCAACGTCATGCTGGCCCGCTCGCCCGTCAAGCGCCTCCTGGAGTCCGAGGAGGTGGCCGCCGCCGTCCTGTGGCTCTGCGGCCCCCACTCCGGCTACCTCACCGGGGCGTCCCTGCCGCTCGACGGCGGCTGGACCGCGGGCTGACCCGCGACCCCTTCACGTACGACCCGTACCATCCCGTCCCGTCCCCCCTTGTGAAAACCCGGTGAACCCATGTCCGACACCACCACGCCGAGAAGCGGCATCGCCCGCATCGTCGGAGCGAGCCTGATCGGCACCACCGTCGAGTGGTACGACTTCTTCCTGTACGGCTCGGCCGCCGCCCTGGTGTTCAACACGCTGTTCTTCCCGACGGCCGACCCGCTCGTCGGCACGCTGATCGCCTTCATCACGTACGCCATCGGGTTCGCCGCCCGGCCGCTCGGCGGCATCGTCTTCGGTCACTTCGGCGACAAGATCGGCCGCAAGAAGCTGCTGGTGCTCAGCCTCCTCATGATGGGCGGCGCCACCTTCGCCATGGGTCTGCTGCCCACCTACGACAGCATCGGCATCGGCGCGCCGATCCTGCTGACGGTGCTGCGCCTGGTCCAGGGCTTCGCGCTCGGCGGTGAGTGGGGCGGCGCCGTCCTGATCGTCTCCGAGCACGGCGGGGACAAGCACCGCGGCTTCTGGGCCTCGTGGCCGCAGGCCGGCGCCCCGGGCGGCAACCTGCTCGCCACCGGCGTCCTCGCCCTGCTGGCCGCGGTGCAGTCGGAGTCGGCCTTCCAGTCCTGGGGCTGGCGCGTGCCGTTCCTGCTGTCGGGCGTCCTGGTCGCCATCGGCCTGTGGATCCGTGTCTCCGTCTCCGAGTCCCCGGTGTTCCTCGCCGCCCAGGCCAAGGCGGAGGCCGAGGCCGCGGCCTCCCCGGGCGTGAAGGAGAAGGCCCCCGTCGTCGAGGTGTTCCGGCACAGCTGGCGCGAGGTCCTGTCGGCCATCGGCACCCGGTTCGGCGAGAACATCTCGTACTACGTGCTCACCTCCTTCCTCCTCGTGTACGTCACCGTGCACCTCGGGCTCGCCAAGAGCACCGCGCTCAACGCGGTCCTCATCGGCTCCGCCGTCCACTTCGTCACGATCCCCCTGTGGGGCGCGCTGTCCGACCGCATCGGCCGCCGACCGGTCACTCTGATCGGCTCCGTCGGCATGGCCGTCTGGGCGTTCGTCTTCTTCGGCCTCGTCGACTCCGCGTCGTTCCCCGTGATCGCCCTGGCCGTCACCGCCGGTCTCCTCCTGCACGGCGCCATGTACGGGCCGCAGGCCGCCTTCATCTCCGAGATGTTCGACACCAAGGTCCGCTACTCCGGCGCCTCCATGGGCTCCCAGCTCGCCTCGATCGTCGCCGGGGCGCTCGCCCCGATCATCGCCATCGAACTCCTCAAGGAGTACGGCTCCTCCACCCCCGTCAGCCTCTACCTCTGCGCGGCCGCCGTCGTCACCACCCTCACCGTCGCCGTCACCCGCGAGACCCGAGGCCGCGACCTCGCCCGCTCCCGGGACGACGAGACGGCCCCCGCCCCGGCCGTCCCCGCGGGCGAACGGGTCTAGGGCCCGTCCGAAAGCGGCGGCGGGGGCGGGCGGGGGGCGAAGTGCTCCCCGGCCCGGCCCCGCCCGCCGCGCTCGTGAGCCGCCCGGTCCGCCGCCATCATGGGGTGAACGCGAGCAGCCGGGCCCTCCGCAGCACCCCACCCCCGCACACGGCCCGCGAGGAGGCCCCATGACCGCCGACCGTCCAGCCGAGGCCCGGACGCCGGAGCCCGGCGACGGCCGGATGCCGGCACCTGTCGACGACCGGACGAGGGAGCCCGGCGGGGCTTGGACGACTGGTCCTGGTGAGGCTCGGGCGACCGGTTCCGGCGGGGCTCGGGTGACCGGTTCCGGCGGGGCTCGGGTGACCGGTCCTGGTGACGCTCGGGTGACCGGTCCTGGTAGGGCGAGGGCTTCGGGGCGTGGTGGGGTCCCGGCGTCGGGGCGCGGCGAGGCCGGGGCGGCGACGGGCGGCGAGTCAGACACGCCGGAGCCGGACGAGTCCCGCCCCTCCCCGCCCGCCGAGGCGGCCGCCCGTCGGCTGCTGGACCTCCTCGCAGCCGGCGCGCCCGCCGAGCAGCTGGCCGCGGAGCCGGCCCGGTCGCGGGCCGGTGGGGCCGCGGCGGCGGACGCGGCATGGATCGAGGAGACGACCGAGGTCGCCCTGTCGGTGCGGCGGGTGCTCGACCAGTACCGCCGCCGCGAGGCCGAACTGGTGGCGCTGTTCGACACCGCGGGAGACCTGGCGGGCCTGCGGGACCTCGACGCCGTGCTCCGGGCGATCGTCCGGCGGGCCCGAACGCTCCTGGGTACCGACATCGCGTATCTGACGCTCAACGATCCGCTCGCCCACGACACGTTCATGCGCGTCACCGACGGATCCGTCTCCGCGGCCTTCCAGCAGCTCCGGCTGGCCATGGGGGAGGGCCTGGGCGGTCTGGTGGCCCAGACGGCCCGGCCGTACGCCAGTACCGACTACCGCACCGACCAGCGCTTCCACCACACCGGCACCATCGACGACGGCGTGGCGGAGGAAGGACTGCGCGGCATCCTCGGAGTCCCGCTGCGGGTGGGCCAGGAGATCATCGGGGTGCTGTTCGCGGCGGACCGGGCGCCGCGCGAGTTCACGCCCGAGGCGATCGCCCTGCTCGGCTCGCTCGCCGACCACGCCGCCGTCGCGATCGACAGCGCCCGCCTCCTGGAGGAGACGCGCAGCACCCTCACCCGGCTCGAAGCGGCCAACGCGACCGCCCGCGCCCACAGCCAGGCGCTGCACCGGGCCTCCGACGCCCACGACCGACTCACCAAACTGGTGCTGCGCGGCGCGGGCATCGACGACGTGGCGGCGGAGATCGCGGCGCTGCTGGGCGGCGGAGTGGCCGTCCACGACACCGACGGCAGCGAACTGGCCCGGTCCGGCACCGGACCGGTCACCGCCTCCGCCGAAAGCCTCGCGGCCTCGCACACCGACGGCCGCGCCGTGTACGCGGACGCCGTCTGGACCTGTGCCGTACTCGCCGGGAACGAGGCCCTGGGCAGCATCGTGCTGACCGGACGGGCCGACCTCCCCGAGGCCGACCGGAGCCTGTTCGAGCGTGCCGCCCTGGTGACCGCGATGCTGCTCATGATGCGCCGGTCCGTCGCCGAGACCGAGGACCGGGTGCGCGGCGAACTCCTCGACGACCTCCTCGTGGACCCCGTCGCGTCGGCACGCTGGGACGGCGGGAGTCTGACCCTGCGGGCCCGGCGGCTCGGGGTCGACCTGGCCCGGCCGCACGCCGTCGCCGTACTCGACTGCGAACCGGCCCTGCGCCTCCGGCTCGCCGCCGAGACCGCCCGCAGGGCCCGCGGGCTCGGCGGGCTCGCGGGGACCCGGCACGGGCACGTCGTCCTGCTGGCGCCGGGCGACGTGCCCGGGGCCCTCGCCCGTACCCTCGCGGCGGACCTCGCCCGCACCCTCGGCGCACCCGTCACCGTCGGCGCCGCAGGCCCCGGGCACGGACCGGAGCACCTGGCCGCCCTCCACGCCGAGGCCCTGCGGTGCCTGACGGCCCTCCACGCCCTCGACCGCACCGGCGAGGGCGCCGACATCGCCGAACTGGGATTCATCGGCGTCCTCCTGGGCGACCGTGCCGACGTCGGCACGTACGTCGAGCGGGTCCTCGGCCCCGTCCTGGCCTACGACGCCGAGCGCGGCACCGAACTCGTCCGCACCCTGCGCGCCTACTACGACCACGGCGCCGCCCTCTCCCGCGCCAAGGACGCCCTCCACGTCCACGTCAACACGGTCGTGCAGCGCCTCGACCGGGTCGCCCAACTCCTCGGCCCCGACTGGAACACCCCGTCCAGGGCCCTGGAGACGCACCTGGCGCTCCGCCTCCACCAGCTCGCCCGGGGCACGGACGGCGGCTGACCGGTCCGGCCCGACGCCGGCCGGGGTGCCCGGTCGGTCGGATCCCGGTCACTCGCCGGGCATTTCCCGGCCGGTACGTGGGCTACGCTGCGCCCGCCGAACACCGACCGGAGCGAGGGACGGCCCCGATGCGAGAGAGCGTGGAGCAGCGGCACCGCCGGATCCTGCGCGTGGTCCGGGACCGCGAGAGCGTGCGGATCGGCGAACTCGCCGCGGAGCTGGGGGTGTCCGTGGAGACCGCCCGGCGCGACGTCGCCGCGCTGGCCGACGTCGGGCGCGTACGGCGCCTCCACGGCAGCGTCACCTGGCCGACCGCGCCGCTCAACGCCCGCGACGCCCGGCTCGCCCGCCGGAGCGCGCCGCGGGCGCCGAGCGGCCTCGTCCTCGGCATGGTCGTTCCGGTGTCCGACTACTACTTCCGCGCCGTCATCCAGGGAGCCCGGCAGGCCGCGGCCGACGCCGGTGCCCGGTTGCTCGTGGCCATCACCGACTACTCCGCGGACCGCGACCTCCAGCACATCGCCACCCTGCTCGACGCCGGCGTCGACGGCCTGCTGCTCGCGCCCAGCTGGACCGTCGGCGGCCCGACCGAGGAAGAGGCCGCCCGCTTCGCCGAGCCCGCGGTCCCCGCCGTACTCGTCGAGCGGCGCATCCCCGTCGGCGTGCCCGGCGCCCATCTCGACCGGGTCGTCTCCGACCACGCGGGCGGCGCGGCCCTCGCCGTCCGCCACCTCGCCGAACTGGGGCACCGGCGGGTCGCCCTGCTGGCCCGGCACACCCACACACGCCCCGCGGTGCGCGCCGGCTACCTGTCCGCCGTCCGCGCCCTCGGCCTCCCCGACGACGACCTCTCGCCCCCGCCGACCGGCCCGTACGGGCACCCCGACGACGTCGGACGCGAGCGCCTGCTCGCCCTCGTCGCGTCCGGCGAGGTACGGGCCGGGCTCGTGCACACCGACATCGACGCCGTGAACCTCCTCCAGTGGCTCACGGCCCACGGGGTACGCGTACCCGAGGACTTCGCCCTCGTCTGCCACAACGACGAGATGGCCGCCCTCGCCGACGTACCCCTCACCTCCGTCAGCCCCGCCACCTTCGCGGTCGGCGAGGCCGCCGTCCGCCTGCTCGTCCGACGCCTGGAAGACCCCTACGCGGCCCACTCCGCCGTCGCCTGGCTTCCCCGCCTGGTGATCCGCGACTCCTGCGGCGCGGGGCACCCGACCGCCTGAGGGCTGCCGCGCCGCCCAGGCCGGACTCACGGCCTGATCCACCCCGACCGGCAAGCCCCCAGCCCCTGCCGGGCTACGGCTCGGCCCTGCCCCTTCAGTGACCGAAAACTGCCCGATTCACCCTGGTGTCTTGACGGGGGGAAAGCGCTTGCGGAGGCTGCCGTTCAGGCATCGCCACCCGACTCTCCCTCCGTAAAGGCTGGTTCCTCATGGCGTCTTTCCTTCGTCGGCGTACCTTCCTGCAGGCAACCGGAGGGACCGCGCTGACGCTCGGACTCGCAGGGGTCTCCGCGACCGCGGCCGCCGCGGAGACCGTGGACGCGCAGGAGTTCGCCGCCCTGCGGGCCACCTGGCGTGACCTCGTGCTCGGGACCGGGTTCAGCCCCACCGCCGAACCGTTCAGGACGCTTCTGGCCGACCTCGGTGCGAGCGCGCGGGGGCATCTCTCCGCGATGGCGCCCGCCGATGGCTCGCTCTGGCCGGATGCCGTGTGGCGGGACCCCGAGCCGGACACGGATGCCGAGTCGTACGGCTTCTCGGCGATGATGAACGAGAGTTACAACCGGCTCGGCACGCTCGCGCAGGCGTGGGCGCAGCCCGGTACCGGGCTGACGGGGGACCCGGCCGTGCTGGAGGCGGTGCTCACCGGCCTGGACCATGTGTACGCCCAGGTCTACAACGAGGGCACGAACCGGTACGGCAACTGGTGGAACTGGCAGATCGGGGGTGCGCAGGCGCTGATGGACACCTGCGTGGTGGTCCATGAGCATCTGACGGACGAGCAGATCGCCGCGTACTGCCGTGCGGTCGACCACTTCGTCCCCGACGCGGTCTTCGACTCGTACACCGGCACCTCCACCGGAGCCAACCGCGTCGACCTGTGCCGCAGTGTGATCCTGCGCTCCGTCGTCGGCGAGAACCCGGACCGGCTCGCCCGCGCGGTCGCCGCGCTCAACCCCGTCTTCCCGTACGTGACCGGGGGTGACGGGTTCTACGCCGACGGGTCCTTCATCCAGCACCGCAACGTGCCGTACATCGGCGGCTACGGCTCGGTCCTCCACGACGGCGTGGGACGCCTCATGGCGCTGCTGCGCGGTTCGCGGTGGCCGGTCGACTCGCCGGACGCGCAGCTGTTCCTGGACACCGTGGAGGGCGCGATCGCGCCGTTCGTCCACAACGGGCTGATCATGGACAACGTGTCCTCGCGGGGCATCAGCAGGGCCGGGACGTCCGATCACACCAGGGCGCACGCGCTGATGGCCACGATCGTGCTCATCGGCCAGGGCGCGAGCCCGGAGGAGAACGCCCGCTGGCGCGCGATGGTCAAGGGCTGGATGCGCCGAGACACCTACTTCCCGCCGCTGAAGAACCCGAAGCTGAGCCTGGTGCGGGCCGCGCTGCTCCAGTCCGTGCTCGACGACACCTCGGTCGCACCGGCGGCCGAACCGGTGCGGCACGGGTTGTTCCACCACATGGACCGGGTGACCCACCGCCGTCGCGGCTGGTGCGCGTCGGTGTCGATGGCCTCGCGGCGGATCGCCCACTACGAGTACGGAAACGGGGAGCACGCGCGCGGGTACCACACCGGCGCCGGCTGGCTCTCCTGGTGGGGCGACGACTACGGCCTCGACCAGTACGCGGACGCCTACTGGCCGACGGTCGACCCGTACCGCCTGCCCGGCATCACGGCCTCCCGCAAGCCGCTGGCGGACGGCGAGGGCGGCAACTGGGGCCAGCCCATGCCGGACGCGGCCTGGGTGGGCGGGACCACCGACGGCGAGTTCGGCACGACCGGGCAGCACCTCGTGGGCCTGTCCTCGACGATGAACGCCAGGAAGTCGTGGTTCTGGCTGGACGACTCGGTGGTCTGCCTGGGCGCCGGCATCACCTCCGCCGACGGCTACGCGGTGGAGACCACCGTGGACAACCGGGCCCTGGGGACGACGGGCGCTCCGGCGCTCACCGTCGACGGCCGGGTACAGCCGGACGGGCAGGGCTGGCGGGGGACCTTCGAGGAGGCCGGCTGGGCGCACATCGCGGGCCACGCCGGCTACGTCTTCCCCCGGCGGCTGAAGCTCAGCGCCGTACGCGAGGAACGCACCGGCGCCTGGCGGGACATCAACACCGGCGGCCCAACCACCCCGCTCACCCGCAGGTATCTCACCCTCTGCACCGACCACGGCATCGATCCGGCCGACGCCGGCTACGCGTACGTCCTGATGCCCGGTGCGAGCGCCAGGAGCACCGCACAGCGGGCCGCGGACAAGGGATGGCTCCGCATCCTGGCCAACACAGGCTCCCAGCAGGGCGTCCGTGTCGCGCGGCTCGGTCTGACCGCGGTCAACTTCTGGACCGCCGGCACGGCGGGCCCGCTGTCCTCGGACGGGCCCGCGTCCGTCCTCGTCCGCGAACACCGCGACGGCACGGCGACCGTCGTCGTCTCCGACCCGGCCCGGCAGGCGACCTCCCTGGAGATCACCTGGAACAAGCGGGTCGCGGCCGTCCTCTCCAAGCCCGCCACCGTCACGGCGACGACCGCGGGCGCCGCGCTGAAGCTGACGTTCGGCGATCTCACCGGGCTGGCCGGCGCTCCCCAGAAGATCCGGGTCAGGCTCGGCTGACCGGGAGGGACCCACGCGAGGCGGTACGCCGTCGACCGGGCCGGTCAGCCGATCGGCCTGGTCGGTCGGCAGCGTCGGTCGGTCAGCCGATCGGTCCGTCAGGCGATCGGGCCAGCCAGCCGGCCAGCCAGCCAGCCGGCCAGCCAGCCAGCCGGCCAGCCAGCCAGCCGGCCTGGCCGGTCAGTTGACGTAGGGGCTGCGGCGTTCGACGAGGACGGTGTCGCGCCAGCGTCCGTGGTGGCGGCCGATGCGCTCGCGGGTGCCGATGACGCGGAAGCCGGCGCGCGCGTGGACGGCGAGGCTGACGGTGTTCTCGGGGAAGATCCCGGACTGGACGGTCCAGATCCCGGCCGCGTCGGTGGATTCGAGGAGGGCCCGGAGCAGGGCGGCGGCGACACCCCGCCCGCGCGCGTCGGGACGTACGTACACCGAGTGCTCGACGACACCGGCGTACGCGGGTCGGCCGGACACCTGGGTGACGGCGACCCAGCCGAGGACCCGGCCGGTCTCGTCGACGGCGGCGAAGCGGTGGTCGTGCAGCCGGGCCGCGTCGAACTCCGCCCAGGTCGGGGTGGCGGTCTCGAAGGTGGCGTCGCCCTCGTCGATGCCGGCCCGGTAGATCGCGAGGACCTCGTCGGCGTGGTCGGCCGTGAGCGGGACCACGGCCGGGGCGGCGGTCACGCGACGGTCTCCGCGAACAGGTCCACGCGCGCCTCGTCGAGGACGAAGCCGTTGTCGAGGCGTACGCGGACCGTCACGCGGACCGCTTGCTCCTGGTAGGCGGTCCAGTCCGCCTCCAGGGAGCCGACCTGCTCTTCGAGCTGCTTCCTGCTCGCGGGGGGCATCTGGGGGCCGAAGTCGGCGAGGAGCGACGAGAGCCGGAGGTACTCGCGGACCTCGTGGCTCTGCTCCTTGACGTGCTCGTCGACCCGCTCGACCGTGCCCTCGGTGCCCGAGGCGAGGGACAGGAAGCCGGCGACGGCGTCGGCGGTCGGCGGGAAGTCCCCGTTCGGGGCGGGCGGACCCGCCGGGACGAGCGAACCGGTCAGCCTGAGGTCGGCCGCCAGGCTCACGCGCCGGCCTTCACGAAGCGCCATGGTGCTCAACTCTCTTCCGGTGTGTGGTGGGCGAGGACCTGCCCGAGCAGGCGGGTCAGGGTCCGGCGGTCCTCGGCGGACAGCGGGGTGAGCAGGTCGTCCTGCACCTGGTCGAGCACCCGGTCCATACGGCGCAGTTGCCGGCCGCCGGCCGGGGTCAGCGTCACCCTGTTGCGCCGCCCGTGGTCCGGGTCCGGCGAACGGTCGACACGGCCCTGCTCGACCAGCTCGTTGACCGCCGCGACGACATCGCTCCGGTCGATGCGGCACCGGCGGCCCAGCTGCGCCTGGCTCGCCGGCCCGTACTCGTGGAGCGCGGCCAGGATGCGGTAGTGGTACGCGCGGGCCCCCGAGGCGGTGAAGCCGTCGGACTCCAGCCGCCGGACATGCACGGCCAGTTGGCCGATCAGCCAGCTCGGCCTGGCCGTCAGCCGCTCGGGGGTCTCGTCCACGACGGCCACTCTACCAATGTTGGTGTGACCAACATTTGCTCGACGGGGCCGACACGCACGGGGTCGACACGCACGGGGGTTGGTCACGGCCCGGACAAGGAGCCGAGAGCGGAGGCGGTCGCCGCCCGGGTATGCCTCCGCGTCCGCGGACGACCGCGGTCAGGAGTCGAGCCGGCGCTCCCAGCGGATCTCGCCGTCGTGCCACCGGTCGGTGGGGGCGAGCCCCGCGGCGCGGGCCACGGCCGCCGAGGCGTGGTGGTCCGGGTGGATGTGGGCGACCAGCGTGTCCACCGGCCCCTCGGTGAGCCGGTCGGCGAGGGCCCGTACGGCCTCGCGGGCGATGCCCCGGCCCTGCCAGGGGACGCCGACGACCCAGGCGATCTCGGCGATCCGGTCGACGACCGTCGCCTGCACCGTGCCGACCAGGCGGTCCTCGTCCCGCAGCCGGATCACCCAGTTCAGCCACACCTCGGCCGGGCGCGGGGACCCGGCGGTCATCCGCCGGTAGCGGGAGCGGAGTCGCTCCAGGTCGTCGGGCTCCCCGCCGATGTACTCGTGCAGCCGGGGATCGGCGAGCACCACCGCCATCTCCTCGGCGTGCTCCACCCGCAGCGGCAGCAACTCCAGCCGGGCGGTCGGCGCGACGGCGGGCCCGGCGGTGCGCCAGTCGGTGCTGACCATGGATCGGACTCCCCGTACGGAAACGCGTGAGAAGCCTCACCGTACGCGAAGGCCACCCGCCGGCCGACGGCGGCCCCGGGTCCGGGGGAGCGGCCGGAACGGCGCCCCGGTCCGTCATGAACCGTCTGGCCGGCTTGCGGTCCGTCCGAACGGTCGGGCCGGAGTGAAACCGTCCTGGCGCTTGTACCGTCCTCTCACCTGGGAGTCGATCGAGAGCGCACGGGGAGTGGGCATTTCCATGGGGCAGAACACGTACAGGACGCACATAGCCGTGGTGGCCTCGGCGGTCGGGATCAGCCTGGCGGTGTGGGCCGCTGCCGCGCTGACGAACGGCGAGGCCGCCGCGAAGACGGACGGCGCGCCGGGGCAACGCCCGTCGGCCGAGCAGGTGGAGAAGCCCGCCAGGGTCCCCGCGCAGCGGGTGCCGGAGGGGATCGCCCACGCCGCGGAGGCGGGCGGCAGGGCCGTGAACATCACCATCGACGACGGGCCCGACCCGCGCTGGACTCCCCAGATGCTCGACATCCTGAAGCAGAACGGCGTCAAGGCCGTCTTCTGCATGATCGGGCCTCAGGCCAGGCAGCACCCCGACCTCGTCAAGCGGGTCGTCGCCGAGGGCCACCGGCTGTGCGACCACACCACCACCCACGACACCACGATGGACAAGAAGTCCGTCGCGTACCAGAAGCAGCAGATCCTGGACGCGAAGAAGATGATCGAGGACGCGGCCGGGGGAGCCAAGGTGGAGTACTACCGGGCGCCCGGCGGAGCGTTCACGCCGGACAGCCGCCGGATCGCCGCCGCGGCCGGGATGCGCCCGCTCGGCTGGAACGTCGACACGAAGGACTTCGAGCAGCCCGGTAGCGCCTCCATCGTCAACACCGTCAAGAACGAGCTGTCCAACGGGCCGACGATCCTCTTCCACGACGGGGGCGGTGACCGCGCCCAGACCGTCGAGGCCCTCCGGCAGGTGCTGCCGTGGCTCAAGGAGCAGGGACACCCCTTCAGCTTCCCGGTGCGCACGGCCCCCTGACGCTCCGGAGGGCGCCCCCCCCGAGGTGCCGTGGAGGGGTCGGTGTCATGGGGTGGCGCCGACCCCTCGCGTGTTACCCGCCGGTACGGAATGATGGCGGGCATCATCCGTACGGCCGGGGGCTGAGGTAGCTGTGACGTCTTTCGAGCAGGTGACCAGGGTGCACGCGTTCCGGGACGACGCCCTGGGGGAGCACGACGCCGTCGGTCTCGCCGCGGCGATCCGGCGCGGTGAGGTCGGCGCGGCCGAGGCCGCCCGGGACGCGGTGGAGCGGGTGCGGGCCGTCGAGGAGCGGCTCCACGCGGTGCAGACGCACGTCGCCGACCCGGCGCCCGCCGTCGGAGCGGACGGCCCCTTCGCCGGTGTCCCGACCTTCGTCAAGGACAACACCGACTACCGGGGACTGCCGACCGGCCACGGCAGCGCCGCCTTCACGCCCCGCGCCGCCCGGCGGCACGCGCCGTTCACCCGGCAGTTCCTCGCCAGCGGCGTCACGGTCCTCGGCAAGACCCGGCTGCCCGAGTTCGGTTTCAGCCCGACCACGGAGTACGAGGACGCCGAACCGGTGCGCAACCCGTGGAACAGCGGCCATTCCGCCGGAGGTTCCTCCGGCGGCAGCGCGGCCCTCGTCGCCGCCGGGGCGGTGCCGATCGCCCACGCCAACGACGGCGGTGGCTCGATCCGGATCCCGGCCGCCTGCTGCGGACTCGTCGGCCTCAAGCCGACCCGCGGCCGGGTCGTGGCGAACGCGCAGAGCCGTCAACTGCCCCTCGACATCGTCTCCGACGGTGTCGTCAGCCGTTCCGTGCGGGACACCGCCGCCTTCCTCGCCGCCGCGGAGACGTACCGGCGCAACCCCAAGCTGCCGCCGGTCGGCCTGGTCGAGGGACCGTCGGGGCGGCGGCTGCGCGTCGGATTCCTCCTCGACTCGCCGAACGGCGTCCGCGCGGACGACGCCACGCGGGCGGCCGTCACCGGCACCGCGGCGACGCTCGAACGGCTCGGCCACACCGTCGCGCCGGTCGAGCCGGTCATCGACCCCCGCTTCACCGACGACTTCCTCACCTACTGGGGACTCCTCTCGTTCCTCATCGGGACCACCGGTCGCACCCTCGGCCGGGACTTCGACCGCCGCCGCATGGACGGCCTCAGCCGGGGACTCCACGAGGCGTACGTGCGGAACTGGCGCCAGACCCCGGCCGTGCTGCGCCGCCTGAAGCGCACCAAGGAGGCGTACGCGGCGGCCTTCCGCGGCTTCGACCTCCTCCTCTCCCCGGTCCTGGCGCACACGGCACCGCCGATCGGCCACCTCAGCCCGGACGTGCCCTACCCCGAGCTCGTCGAACGCATCCTCCGGTACGTCGCGTTCACCCCGCTCGACAACATCGTCGGGACGCCCTCCCTCTCGGTGCCCGCCCCCGACACGACGCAGGCCGGGCTCCCCATCGGCGTCATGTTCTCCGGCCGCCCCGGCAGCGAACGCACCCTCCTGGACGTCGCCTTCACCCTGGAGGCGGACCGGCCCTTCCGACGCATCCAGGACGCCTGACGCCCACGACACACCCGCGACCCGGCCGGGCCCCGAAGGCGAGCAGCATCGTGCGTCGCCGCGGTGCGATCGCGAGCCCGCGGCCCCGCCGGCCCGCACCTCCGGCAGGTGAGAGGACCGTTAACTGCCCTGACGGGCGACCAAGGTTGGCCCGTCGGGGAAAAGTTGTCCCCTTCGCGGAATGGGTTCATCCTGAATGAGTGGGCCCTACTCGACGCCCGGTCCGCCAAGCCGCACATGACGGTCGCGCACATCTCCGGGACTGCGGTGGGCCTGCCTCATCGTCCGCCCCGGGGTCTCCTCCCCGGCGTGGGACGCCCCGGCGGCAAGGGCCAGGATCCCGCCCCTGTGGGGCAGGGAAAGACCTCATTCGCTCCGCCTGTTCCAACTGATCAGTGAGGCAGAAGGGTCCTCTCATGGCCTACACCATAGGCAGTATCGGCGGTGTGTTCCGCGACCAGATGTACGCAATCCTGGCCGGCGGCGATATGACGGTACCGCCGGCCAAGGACGCTTTCGTCACCTGGTGCATGCCCGGGCTTCCGTACCAGCCGGCGGACTTCGCCTTTGCTGCGCAGGGGATCGGGACCGGCGCGAACGCGAACGAAGACAAGATGCTGCTGCAGCAGGCGTTCAACTTTGCCTCGTTGGTCGACTTCATTCCCGACGTGAAGTCCGCCTACTCCAGCGAGCGGCAGGACGGAGTCTGGCGAAACGCCAGCGGTGCCCGGTTGAGTGAGATCTACGGGCAGATCCTGAGGTTCTCCAAAGTGGTGCATTACGACCTGACCGACGCGCAGAAGGCCAAGCTGGAGAAGTTCCGCGGATTGCTCCGGACAACCCGCACCGTGAAGAATCTCGTCACCGACGAGGAAAAGGAGGTCACCGAGGACAGTCAGCTGCTCAAGGCGTACAAGTCCTACATGCAGCTCTATTACGTCGCTGCACTGAACTACAACGCCAAGCGTATCGCCGCGCAGGCGGCGACAGGTGAACCCGGCAAGCTGGCCGTTGCCGAATGGAGCAACAACGCAGAGATCTATAGGCTCCTTGCGAGCTCGGCCATGGATGATTGGACGTCCGCCGGCTATCGCAATGAGGTCGACGAGATAAACGCATACATCAATCAGACGACAGAAAAGTCGATGCTGCTCTGGAAGCAGAACCTTGAGCGGTATTACAACGAGGCGATCGTCAATGCTCTCGGGCCGGGGCAGCGATTTCCCTACACAACGGTGGTGCCCGGCAATTTTGCGACATCGCCGGGTTGGACCAACTACAACATGTATCACCAGATGGTGGACTCGTCGACGACTTCATCGCAGACGAACTGGTCAGCAGGTGCCGGGCTCGGATGGGGCCTGTGGAGCGCCAGCGGCGGTGTGACGAGTGCGTCGTCCAACTACTCGCAGAACTTCCAGGTCAACGACTTCTTCATCTCGTTCTCCATGACCCAGGTCCAGATCGTACGGCCCTGGTTCTATCCAGAATTTCTGGAGAACCGCGGCTGGACACTGCGGAAGGGAGAGGGCTGGAACTTCGACGAGATGCCCTCCGACGGCGCCAGGCCCCCCAGTGGTCGGTTCATCGGGTATCCGCTGCAGGCGCTTTTCGTCAAGGACGTGACGATCCGTTCTTCCCAGTTCTCGCAGGCGTTCAGCGCCTACGCGAGTTCCGTAGGGGCCAATGCAAGTGTGGGCTGGGGGCCGTTCGTCCTCAAGGGCAGCTACAGCCACAGCGAATCGGGAAATCATTTCCATTCGGAAAGTGATGGTGCGGGCATCACGGTCCCGGGCATGCAGATCATCGGGTTCGTCAACCATCTGCTCGGCAAGACGCCGAATCTCCTGGATGGAATCGACGAGGACGACCTGGTGTGAGTTCAGTTGATGCGCCACATCGGCCGGCACCCTAAGGATTGCGATCATGGGAAATGGGTCCCTGGACGCTGCCACTGTGCTGGGTATCGCGTCCAAACTGCAGACGATGCTTGTCGATCCTGAGCACATCGTCAGCGTCCCGGTGACGCCGTACGCCTACCAAGCCAGGAATCTGCACTTCACCCCTCCACGCGACGCGGTTCAGGAGAACACGCTGGCCGAGTTCTCCGAGCTCATGAACCGGATCCCCACCACCCCGATATGGCAGCCCTCCGCAACCGTGCACCTTTGGGACGTCTACGGGGAGATGCTCGGCGCTGACCTGGCGAGCAGCAGCCTCACGACGGACGAGCAGCTGGACTACCAGAAAGCCTTGGACTACCTCTATGACACGGCGCCTGACGGCAGCGGCACCGCCTCGCAGGCACTCCGTGCGTACCAGTCGGCTCGCCAGACGTGGCTGCAGGCCAGCATCGACTACAAGCAAGCCCAGCAGACCGCGAAAATGTCGACGGACCCGGCCGTCAGGGAGCACTGGCAGCAGGTGGACGAGCCGCGGCTGCGCCAGTCCCGCGATGACGCGCTGACCGCATGGACGGGCACGGGTCACAAGATCCAGGTCGAAGACGGGCTGCGCACCGTCACCGAGTTGGGAGCGAAGATGCCCTCCGCCGTCTGGCGACGGCACCGAGAGACCTTCAACCCCAAACTTCCGGACCAGTTCTCCACGGCGCCGAACGGGAGCCGCTTCGCCCCGACCTTCTATGCACCCGGGGAAGTCCTGGACGTGGCCTGGCCACGCGTGGAGCTGTCCCGGGAGATGATGGTGGCCCTGGCCTCCCAGGCGTCACCGGCCCTGTCGGCAGCTCTGGGCGGCGCCATCGACGACGACATCCACTCCGTCGCCTTCGACTACTGCCCCGTCTCGATCGCCCGGCCGTGGTTCGACCCTGTGATGGACATGTTCGGTTCACGGGCCTGGAGGTTCTCCCCGGGCACGCAGCCACTCAGCGATGGTGCCGACCGGCCCCAAGGCCGGTGTCCTGCCTACGTGGAATCCGTTGCATTTGTGCGAAGCATCGAAACCACGCGCTTGAGCGGCGTGGAGATCTCCTCCGGAGAGGCATTCCTGGAAGGCGATCCCGAGCATGCCTATGCGTCCATCGACCTCGACACCGGTACCCGGGACGGCGGCGTGCCCGACATGTCATGGGACTTTCTGTCCGCCGGCCTCCCGCAGCTGAGATCACTGAACGATGCCTCGTTCTACCTGATGGACTCCACGGGGTTCGAAGCACTGGGGCCGGCACGCCTTTGCAGAGAGTCCGAGCCGCCCCACCACCCGTTCGGGGACGGCTACCTCCGAGCAGCCGAAGGCTACAGCCTTGCCGGCACCATCATGGCCTTCCGCACGACCGAGGGTAATGTCGCCAAGGTTCAGGTACTCGAGTCCGGCAGCTACGGAAAGATCAGATGGGCCACCTACAGCGTGAGCCGGGACTCCAGTGTTTCGGACGAAGAGGACATCTACATCGCCGCATTCACCTGCCGACGCATACCGAAGTGTCCGAACCCTGATCCCGCGCTCCAGTGGTGATCCCTGCTCCGGCGGAGAGTCGGTGCGTGCCTGAATGCGGGAGGATGTGCGACATGCCTGGCGAAGGCTCGCCCAAGGAAACGCACGACATGGTCGTGCTGGGAACGAATTCCCCTGTGTACCTCAGTCACATGGCGAAGTTCATGGCGCCGCTCGATTACCAGATAATTCTTCAGGCCATGCTCGTCGGCACGGAGTATGAGGCCAGCCGTCACAAATTCGGCACCTCGGCCCTGTTCACGCTGCGTCCCGAACCGCTCTCCCTCGCCGATCTGCAGGGTCAGGCGTCCGTGACCTCGGAAACCTTGCCCGCCCATCTGTACTTCGGGCGGGTCGGAAGAGACGGTGATGTGCTGGGCGACACTGCCGTGAATCTCCGGAAGACCTTGTACTTCCAGCACCTCGATCCCCTCGCAAGCCGCCTGCCAGAGTTGCGATACATCCTCTTCGGTGGACCTGCGGAACATTTCCTGGCGCACCAGATCGCCGAACCTCCCGACTTCGATCAGATCCTTGTCGTCCAGCCGATGGGTGACGAGGTGTCACCACCTGCCCCGCCTCCCGGAACTCTTCTCAGTTTCCCGGGACGCGAGAACCGACTCGACAGCAGGCTGGCCCCGGGAGAGCAAGTCAAGGGCAGCATCGTGGGCAAGGACGGATCCGCTCCACACGATGAGACCTATCTCCAAGTAGTGGCCGAGGTCTATCTCGAGACCGAGGATCTAGCCAAGGCCATGTAGGCGCGCGTGTGCAGCATGCCGCGTGGGCGGCATGCTGTGGATTCCGCCGGCCATGCACACCCGTTCACGCGGGCATGCACACCCGTTCACGCCTCCGCCTCGAAGTGCTCTTGGAGCCTTCGCTGTACGTCGTGGAGTACTCCACTGGGTACCTTGAGGCTCGACAGGCGGGACGCCGCCGGCCGCGCGTACTCCACGTCATTCGCCACCGCGGCGAACAGGTATCCGCTGAGAAGGTCCACGGTCGACGGGGTATCGGCACCGGTGGCGCCTTTGACCAGATAGCGGTCCAGGGGGCTGTCGTCGTCGGCGATCACGTTGGCGACCAGCGAGGGGTGCCATTCCTCGGCATTGGTCAACGACCAGTGCGTGTCGAACAGCACGGTGACGGGCTCGCCCGTGGGGACATCCACGGTGTAGCGGCCTTCTTCGTCCGTGTATGCCTTCCCGACGAGACTCCGGTCCTGGAATACGCTGACCTTGATCATCGCGATCGGCTTCTTATCGGTGACTGATCGCACGTGCCCGTACATGAGATGTCCTCACGACTGTGCCGTCTGCATCTGCTGTGCGATGCCGATGGGTGATCGCCCAGCGCTGGAGGCCGTGGCCCGGATGAGGGGTGTCGGCCTGATTTTCCGGCTGCCTCGGGGCTGGTCGCCGCGACGAGTTCCTTCCGCGGGAGCGCCTGCCGCCTGCCCGGGTGGCGACCTGCCGCAAGGGCTCCATTTCCAGTATCCCGTGGCTGGGACGGGCCGCAACGTGTTCCGGGGCCACGACCACGGCACGTACCGGTGCTTTCTCCGGGCCCAGGGCATCGAACCGGAAGTCTCCCTCGGCCTCGCCGCCTGCCTCGTCACCCACGGACACCTCCGGCGCCTTTGTCAGGAGCTCTGAGCAGCCGGATCCGGGGTCTTGTGGTCCGGTGCGCGGCCGAGGGCGCGGATGGCGGGTACGGCGAGCATCGCGGTGATGCAGATGATGCCCATGGCGGAGGAGAAGAGGAGGACGCGGTCGGCGCCGAAGGTGTCGGCCGCCGGGCCGGCGAGGACGCGGCCCAGGGGGATCACCATGATGGAGCCGGCGATGTCGTAGGCGGACACGCGGCTGAGGACGGCGAGCGGGATGTGGGACTGGACGCTGGTCGCCCACATGACGCCCCAGAAGGCGAAGCCGCAGCCGGCGACGACGCCGGTGAGCGCCGTGACGGTGAAGGACCAGCCGAGCGCGGGGGCCAGGGGGTTGAGGGTGAAGAAGAACATGGCGCAGGCGCCCGCGACGAGCGGGCGGCGGGGCCGGACCCGCATGCCGAGCAGTCCGCCGACGATCGTGCCGGCGCCGTCGGCCGAGGCGATCCAGCCGTATCCGTTCGCCCCGTGCTGCTCGGTGAGCAGCGCCGCGCCGAGGGGCAGCGACGGGCCGAAGACGAACAGGCCGTAGACGGCCCAGACGACGATGACGCCCCAGAGCCAGGAACGGGACCGGAACTCGTGCCAGCCCGTGGCGAGCCTCCGCAGCAGCGGGTCGTCGCTGTCGTCGCCGGCGTCCGCACCTCCGCTCAGGTCGCGCAGTGACATCAGGCCGAGCGCGCTGAGCGCGTAGGCCGCCGCGATGACCAGGAAGGAGCCGGCCGTGCTCCAGTAGGCCGCGAGGAGGCCCGCGAGGCCGGGGCCGAGGAGGGTGCAGATCGCCTCGGCGATCCGCAGCAGGGCGTTGGCCCGCTGGATGTCCTCGGCGACCTGGGGGACGAGGGCCGCCAGGCCCGGCTGGAACATGGCGGTCGCGGCGCCGCTGACCGCCATCAGCGCCATGACGTGCCAGAGCCGTACCTCGCCGCCGGTCAGCAGGGCGGCGAGCGTGAGCATGGCCGCCATCCGCACCGCGTCGGCGCCGACCATCATCACCCGGGGGGTGAACTTGTCGGCCAGGGCCCCGCCGAACAGGATGAGCAGCACGATCGGGGTCATCCACGCGGCCAGCGCGTATCCGACGCCGCCGGCCCCGTATCCCGCGGCGAGGACGCTCGTCGTGATCGAGACCATCAGCATGCCGTCGGCGAGGAGCGAGGTGCTGCGGGCGGTGAAGAAGAGCCGGAAGCGCGAGGAGCGCCAAGGGCTGGGCAGGGCGTCCGCCTTCGGCAGGACGGTCACGTCATCCATCGTCATGTCACATTCGCCGGTCGCGGCCGGACCCTTCCATGAGTATCTGTCGCCGCGGCCACGCGCCGGCGGGCTCGGTGTCCGCAGGCGGGTCCTGGACCAGCACGTACCGGCGGGGGGCCAGTACTCCGGGACGGCCGGGCAGGGTGTCCATCAGCGCCGCGTGGGCCAGCGCGGGGGTGAGCGGGGCGCCGCCGGAGGCGACGAACGCCGTGAGGACCGGTCCGTCGCGAGTCTCGGGCGGACCCTCCCCGGGCGGCGGGTCGAGCACGACGTGTACGGGCACGCCGCCGAGGGCCCCGCTCAGGGCGTCCGCCACAGCGGTCGGCGAGACCCAGGAACCGTCCACCAGGCTCCAGTCGGTGCCCCGTTCGACGGGCCGGACGCCGGTTGCCCCGGTCAGCCGGTCGAGCGGCACGTCCTGCTCGGCGGCCGCCTCCAGGAGGCGTACGAGACCGGTCAGGAAGCCCTCCGCCTCGTCGCGGGTGAACAGCGCGGGGTCCGCCCACAGCGAGAGGTGGAGGAGGGGGTCCGCCTGGTGGACGAAGGCGAGGAGGCGGGTCGGCAGCACCTGGTCCGGGCCCCAGCTCAGCTCCAGCTC
Organism: Streptomyces sp. NPDC059534; assembly: GCF_042743475.1. NCBI lineage: Bacteria > Bacillati > Actinomycetota > Actinomycetes > Kitasatosporales > Streptomycetaceae > Streptomyces > Streptomyces sp. NPDC059534. Next base: position 354,890 of record NZ_JBHWAQ010000001.1, on the reverse strand, counting down.
CGGCCCGCCCTCGGCGGCCGGGGCCGCCGGAGGGGTCACGAGGCTCGCGGGGAGCGTGCTCACGTCGTTGAAGACGACGTCGCGGGCGAACCGGCTGCCGCGCTCGAAGGTGGTCCGCCCGATCATGTCCCACAGGGCGACCGCGTCGAACCGGCTGTGCCGGTACGCGTTGAGGGCCGCCCCCCACGCCTTGGCGAGGAGCGCGTCGAAGGACGCGACCCGCACGTCGAGGCAGAGCAACGCGTCCTGCGACACGGTGTTCACGGAGCGGGCGAGCCGGGGCAGGAACCGGTTGGAGGTCGGTACGGCGGTGACGCAGGCCGTCTGCGCGGTGCGGTGGGCGACGAGCGCGCACCAGGCGGTCAGCAGCACGGTGGCCGGCAGGCCGCCGGTGCGCTCCGCCACCCGGGCCAGGGCCCGGGCGCCGCGCCGCGACCGGAGCGTCAGGCAGGGCGTCCGTACCTCGGCGCCCTCGGCGCCCGGTTCCGCGAACATGGCCTGGGGTCCGGTGCGGATGATCCGCTCCCAGTGGTCGAGCGCGGCCCGGGACTTGCGGAGTCCGGCCGGCGTCGCCTCCTCGGCGGCCAGGTCGAGCGGTGTGAGGGCCGTGACGTCCGGGAGCCGTTCGCCCGCGAGCAGGGCGAGCCACTCCTCCCGGAGGACCGCGAGGGCGCTGACGTCGGTCACGGCGTGGCTCGCCGCGAGGGCGACGAAGACCGGAGCGCCGGCCGCGGCGACGAGGGACACCCGGAGGGGGAAGTCCCGGTCGAGCCGGAAGCGTGCGCCGCGGGCGGCGCGGGCCAACGACTCGGCGTAGTCGGCGGGTTCGCCGGGAAGGGCATCGTGATCGAGCACCGTGAGCGTGAACTCGCCTTCGCCCGCGACGACTTGCTCACGGGGGACGGTTCCGTCCGCGGTGTCGGGGAACGTGGTGCGCAGGGCCTCGTGCCTGACCACCAGGGCGCCCAGCGCGTCGATCGCGGACTCCGTGCGGGTCCCCGCCGGTACGGGCCACACGTCGTGGATGTTGATCTGCGCGGGCTCGTCGCGCAGGACGCACCGGATCATGTTGGCCTGCCCCATCGTGACGGGGCCGCGGCGTGCCTCTCCGCCCGCGTACGCGACGGTGACCGCGCGGGTGCTCGTCGGGCTCATGCGATGCCTTTCGCGGTCGTCGTGGCGCGGGTCAGGGGTTCCCAGGCGTCGATCAGGAGGGCGAACTCCTCCATGTCCGTGCGGGCCTCGTCGAGGAGGCGGCCGGAGCGGGCGGCGAGGACGTCCGCGGCGTCGGCGAAGCGGCCGCCCAACTTGCGGTAGGAGCGGTCGAGGACGTCGAGCCGTTCGGCGTTCTCCGCCGCGTCCAGCCGGGTGCTCTCCCGGACGAATCCGGCGACGGCTGCGGCGCGGACGTGGCCCCGGTCGTCGAGCAGCGCCGCGCCGGCCTCCTTCATGCGGGCGTACACGGCGTTGAAGTACGCGGTCGACAGCAGGAACTTCGCGAACCGCAGCTGGTAGGCGAGGAAGCCGCGGTCGGAACGCCGTTCACCGGTGTGGTAGTTGACGATATGTCGGTTGTGGAGCACGCCGGGCAGCCCGGCGTCGTGGACCAGGTGGATGAGGAAGTAGTCGCTGCCGATGGTGTCGGTGGCGGGCGGGAGCGGCACGCGGCCGTAGACCTCGCGGTCGAATCCGATGTTGCACATGTCCACGCGCATCGGGCTGACGCCGGTCAGCGTGGAGTTGTCGGCGGTGAACTCCGCGGTGCCGGCGCCGCGGAAGGACTCCTCGATCAGGTTCCGGCGCCAGATCTCCGGATAGTCGTCGGGGACCGAGAGACCGATGACGTCGCGGTAGACGGCGGGGTCGAGGCGGCGGATCTCCCCGACGTCCACGGACATCTCGCCGACGAAGGAGCCGCCGACCATGGCCACCGGCCGGTCCGCGCAGGCGGGGTCGAGCCTGCTCCGGGTCACCAGCCCCGCCACGTCGGCGGCCCGCCGCCCGAGGGAGGCGAGTTCGTGGTGGAGCGGGAAGACGGGTCTGCCGTCCAGCGACTGGTAGCGGCTGTCGGAGTCCCGCCGGTGCACCGACGCGCACCCCAGGGCCTCCGCGATCAGGAACGCGCGGTTGGTGCAGGCCCCGTAGGACACGCGGGACGGCAGCATCAGGTCGAGCATCCGTTCCGGTGCGGCGGCGCCGGACCGGGCGATCACGTCCTGGAGGAAGGCGCGTTGCGCGTCCTCGTCGAGGTGGTGGACGACCACGCCGGGTGCCGGGGGCAGCGCCCGTACCGCCTCGCGGTGTCCGGCGAGCACCGGCGCGTCCGAGGAGTCCAGGATCAGGAGCCGTACCTCGGCGCCGAAGTGCCGTGCGCCGTAGGCGGCTTCCTCGGCGACCGCCGCGATGGTGTCCGCGCAGGCGCGGTGGGTGGGGAGGGTCAGACAGACACGGCGCATGCCGGTTCCCCACTCTGCGGGGCGGACGCGGCGGGCGGGGTGGGTGCGGCGGCGGGGTCGGTGGCCGTGGACGGGGACGGGGCGGTGGCCGTCGACGGGACGGTGGCCGCGGATCGGGCGGTGGCCGCGGGCCGGGTGGTGGCCGCGGTGGCCCCGCCCGCGTGGTCGCCGCCCGTGTCGGCGGCCTCCGCGGCCGTCTCCTTCCACGACGTGAGACCGAGGAGCCGGCTGCCCAGGCCGGTCAGCTCGGCCGTGGGGTACCGCTTGGACTCGTGGAGGACCGGGTCGCCGACGAGGGTGCGGTTCCAGCGCGGGGTGCGCAGGTGGCGCCAGGATTCGACGCGGGACTTCCGCAGCCGCTCGTGCTCTTCGAGCGCCGGCATCATCGACAGGTACTGGACCGCCCGCACGCCGTCCCGGGAGACGTTGCGCGCCACGCCGTGGGCGAGCAGGCCGTTCCAGATCAGCAGGTCGCCGGGGTGCAGATCGGGCCGTACGACGGGGAACTCGGTCCGGTCCACGTCGGGCCGGAGGGGGTCGCGGTCGGCCGGGCGGCCGAGCTTCCACTCCTCGAACCGCCGGAACAGCTCCGGGTCGCACTGGAAGCCGCCCGTCTCGGGCGTGGTGTCGTTGAGCGCGATGATGCCCTGGACCCGCTGCGGGGGGACGCCCAGCGTGGTGTCGATGTCCCAGTGCAGCTCGATGTCGAAGCCGCGGTCGCGGGTCTCGATCAGGGCGCGGTCGCGGTTGCGGACGTTGGGCGGGTTGAGGTTGAGGCGGTCCAGGGTCACCCACAGCTCCTCGCAGTCCCAGACGTCGACGAAGGCGTCGTACACGCGCTGGGCCTGCCGGCTGTCCCAGAGGAGCTGGTGGTGGTACGCCTCCACGAAGCCGTACACGTGGAGCTGCCGGTCCAGGTCGGAGCGGAACGGCCGGTCCTCGTACCAGCTGTCCGGGCGGTCGGGGTCGAGGCCCTGGAAGTCCCAGGTGAAGTCGAGCAGCCGTCGCGCCGCGGCCGCGGGCACCGCCTCCCGGACGACGACGTAGCCGTACGTCTGCCAGTGGGCGAAGTCCTCCTCGGAGAGGACCCGCAGGGGGCGCGACTTCTTCAGCTCCCGCAGGGTGGTCTGCGCCAGGTAGGACTCGCCGTCGGCGCTGAAGTACGGGCGGTCCGAGGCCGCCCGGTGGAGGTACGGGCGGCGCGGGCGGCGGTCTGCGGCGGGTGTCGTCATGTGGTCCCTCCGAGGCGGGAGTCGGGGTCGGCGGAGCCATGCCGCTCAGCAGAATTGGCGTAGACCATTGGTTCTGTCAAGTGGGGTGTCGACATGCGGAGTCGTGTCGTTTTCGTGTGGAGAAGGCTCCTCGGTCGAGGGTCGCGGACCGGCCTCCGATGGGCCGACTTTGGTCTAGACAAGTCGCGCGCGGCTGGCCTAGTGTCCCGATGGGCGGCCCGTCACCTGATGGAATGTCAGCCGCCCTGGTCCTCGCGAGCCACGGGTCAACGTCGTCCCCGCGCACGGCCGTTCGCGCCGCCGCCGCAGGGCTCCCGGTGTGCGCGCCACCGTCCGTCCGGCCGCGGCTCGCTCCGGCTGTCCGGCTCCGGCCGTCCGGGACCCTTCCGAAGACCTCGACTGTTCGTCCACGCCCAGAGGGAGCGGTTCATGAGCACACCCGGCACCACGGCCTTGCCCGACGGCGGCCTGAGGAACCCCGGTGCGGGCCTGATCACGCTGGACCCGGTCCACACCGCCCTGCTGCACGGCCTGGACGGGCTGCTGACCGGTCTGGCCGCCCGGCTCTCCGCCCCCGAGGTGACGGGCCCGCCGCTGCTCTCCGTGGAGAGCCTCGCGCGACTGGACTTCTTCCGGAACTTCCCCCATCTCGGTGTCTCCGCCGGGCGGTTCACCCCCGAGGCGCTCGACGGCCTCGCGGCCGGCGAGGAGCCGGGCGGCCTGCCGCTCCGGCCGACCGGCTACCTGCTGCCGTCCGCCACCTGCTACGGACTGCTGCTCTCCCTGGAGGGCCGGGACGTCGGCGAGGTCGGACTGCGGCTCTCCGCCGCCGGCCGCTGCTTCCGCAACGAGACCCACTACGACGGGCTGCGCCGCCTGTGGGGCTTCCACATGCGCGAGGTCCTCTACCTCGGCACCAAGCAGGGAGCGGTCGAACACCTGGAAAGCGGCGCCGCGTTCGTCCAGGAGCTGGCCGGGCGCCTGGGCCTCGTCCTGACCCGGGCCACCGCCGACGACCCGTTCTACGACAAGGGCGGTTCCCGGGCCCGGCTGATGGCGCTCGACCCGGTCAAGCACGAGTTCAGCGCCCCCGACGGCACGGCCATCGCCTCCGTCAACCGGCACCGCAACTTCTTCGGCGAACGCCTGGACATCCGCGCGGGCTCCCACGGCCCCGCCTACAGCGCCTGCGTCGCCTTCGGGGTCGAACGCTGGGTCCACGCGATGATCCTCGCCCACGGCACCCCCGAGCGGGCCCTCGAACGGGTCCGCGACGCCGCCCGGACCTGACCCCGCACCCCTCCGCGCCACCCCCGCCCCGATACCGAGGAACAGGAGCGACCCCGCCCCATGGAACGCATCACCGACTGGCTCCACGAGAAGAACCCCGGCCTCGACGGCGCGATCGACGCCGACGAGGACCTCATCGAGGCCCGGCTCATCGACTCCATGGACTTCCTGGAGTTCATCGACCTCCTCGAGGACATGTCCGGCAGCTCCATCGACCTCCAGGACGTCACCATCGACGACTTCCGCACCCTGAACCGCGTCCGGGCACGCTTCCTGGACACCGCCGGACCGGCCGCCGCCCCGGTCACGGCGGCCGGCTGACCCCCGGCCGCCCGCCGGGAGGGGGCTCGGAGACGAGACACCGCCTACCGTGCACGAGCCCGTCAGACGTCGCGGCGGTGGACCGCCAGCAGGGCCACCGCCACCGCGCCCAGCGACCAGGCGGCGTACACCGTCCACGCCCCGCCCGCGGTCCACGGGTGGTCCACCGGGACCGGTGACGTGCCGATCCGTGTGAGCTTCTGCCACGCGCCCTGCGGAAGGGCGTGCAGGAGGGTCGCGCCCCAGCGGTCGCTCTCGTCCAGGAGGGCCGGCAGCAGGAGCAGCGCGCCCGTGACGGTGACGATCGTCGTCGCCGTGTGCCGCAGGAGAGCCCCGATGCCGAAGCCGGCGAGCGCGCACACCGGTGCGAGGAGCGCGGACGCGGCGACGGCGCGCAGCACGCCGTCGTCGCCGATCGCCATGCCGACACCGCGACCGTCGAGCACGGCCTGCGTGGCGGCGAACGAGACCCCCGCGACCAGGGCTCCGTACACCACCATCACCGCGGCGAGCACGCACGCCTTGGCCGCGACGACGGCCCCGCGGGCCGGTACGGCGGCGAACGTCGTACGGATCTGGCCCGATCCGTACTCGCCGACGAACATCAGCGCGCCGAGGGCGCCGGTGGCGAGCGTGAACACCATGGCCCCGCCGAGCGTGAACGCGTCCCGCATGGCCCAGATCGGCACGAACAGCTCCTTGATGCCGTCCGGGTAGCCCGGGTAGTTGCGGTAGTCGGCGACGGTCGCGTTGAGGTTGACGGCGAGGGCGGCGAACGCCCCGACCGCGAACGCCCACGGCGTGGACCGCAGCGACCACAGCTTCATCCACTCGGCGGCCAGGAGGTCACGGAAGCGGGTGTTCATCGGCGGTACTCCACACTGTCGGCGGTGAGCTCCATGAACGCCTCTTCGAGGGAAGGGGCGTGGGTCGTCAGTTCGGCGAGCGCGACACCGTGCCGGAACGCCAGGCCGCCGATCCGGCCCGCGTCCGCCCCGGTCACCGCGAGGGACGCGCCCGCCTGACGTACGGTCACGCCCTCGGCGGCCAGCGCGGCGGCGAGACCGGGGGCCGCGGCCGGGTCGGCCGTCCGGACCGTCACGCTCCGCCGGGTGCCGCGCGCGGCGAACTCCGCCAGGCTCTCGGCGGCGATCAGCGTCCCGCGGCCGATGACGACGAGGTCGTCGGCGGTGTGCTGCATCTCGCTCATCAGATGGCTGGAGACGAAGACCGTGCGCCCCTCGTCGGCGAGCCGCCGGAAGAGACCGCGCGCCCACAGCACACCCTCCGGGTCCAGGCCGTTGACCGGCTCGTCGAAGAGCAGCACCGGCGGGTCGCCGAGCAGCGCCGCGGCGATCCCGAGGCGCTGCTTCATGCCGAGCGAGTAGCCGCCGATCCGGCGGCGGGCGGCGTCGGCGAGGCCGACTTCCGCGAGGACCTCGCCGACCCGCCCGCGCGGGATGCCGTCGGTACGGGCGAGCGCGGCCAGATGGGCCTCGGCGGTACGGCCGCCGTGCACGTCGTGCGCGTCCAGCAGCGCCCCGACGTGCCGCAGCCCCCGGGGCAGGTCCCGGAACCGCCGCCCACCCACCGTCGCGCTGCCCGACGTCGGCTCGTCGAGGCCCAGGATCAGCCGCAGTGTCGTGGACTTCCCGGCCCCGTTGGGCCCGAGGAACCCCGTCACGCGACCGGGCCGCACGGTGAATCCGAGCCGGTCGACGGCGGGCCGTCGCCGGGCGTCGGGCGCGCGGCCGGGCGCGCGGCCGGGGCCGGGGCCCATGCCCGCGCCGGGGACATGACCGTCCTCCGGACCGCCTGCCGGCCCGCCCCCGGGACCCATTGCCGGTCCGGCCCCCGGACCGCCTGCCCTGTAGGCAGGACGACCCCCGCGGCGGGCCAGGCCGAGAGAGCGGACCCGGTCGAAGGGGCGGGCCCGGCCCGGACGGCCGTAGTACTTGGTGAGTTCGTGGACTTCGATCATGGGGCCACGGTGCCGGGACGGCGCCCGCCGGCACATCGGCTCCCCGGCCACAAGCGGGCCGGGGTGGTGGCCCGGGGGCGTACGCCCGGGGGCCGATGTCCGGCCGGACGGTCACGCCTACGATCGGGATCATGCCCGTCACCCCGACCGAACGCCCGCCCGGCGGGAGGGTCGCGGCGGTCCTCGCCTGGTGCGCGGCCGTCGCCGGCCCGTTCGCCCTCCTCCTCGCCCTGCGCACCGGGCCCTACCGCTCCACCGAACTCCGGCTCTTCCTCTCCGTCGTGGCCGTGGGACTGACCCTGCCCCTGGTGCGCCGCAGCCCGCTCGCGGCGCTCGGGCTGCTGCTCGCCGGAGTGTTCGCGGCGGCGACCACCCGCCCGGAGGCCGTGCTCCTGTACCTTCCGGTGCTCGCCGCCGACGCCGTCGTCGGCCGGATCGCCGCCCTGCGTCCGCTGCGGGTCCTGCTGCCCGCCGCGCTCGGCGCGCTCGCCGTGCAGATCGCGGCCGCCACCTATGTCACCTCCGGACAGGACGTCTTCGTCAGCACGACCGTGGCGCTCGCGCTCGCCCTGCTCACCACCGGGCTCCTCGGCAGGTCCGTACGCGAGCGGCGCGGCCACGCGGAGCAGCTGCGGGCCGCGACGGCGGCCGAGGCGGTCGCCGCCGAACGGCTCCGGATCGCCCGTGAGCTCCACGACGTGATCGCGCACAGCATCGGCGTCATCGCCATCCAGGCGGGCGTCGGCAGCCGGGTCATCGAGACCCAGCCCGCCGAGGCCCGCAAGGCGCTCGCCGGCATCGAGACCATCAGCCGGGAGACCCTCTCCGGTCTGCGCCGCACCCTGGGCGCGCTGCGGGCACCGGCGAAGGACTCCGCGGCGCAGGACCCGGTGTCCCGTGATCCCGCGCCGGGCCTGGGCGACCTGGACCGGCTCGCCGCGTCCACGGCCGACGCGGGCGTACGGGTGGAGGTACGGCACATCGGCGACCCGGACCGGCCGCTGCCGCCGGAGGTCGACCTGGCCGCGTACCGGATCGTGCAGGAGTCGCTCACCAACGTCGTCCGGCACGCCGCCGCGCCCGTCTGCCGGGTGACCGTGGAGCGGGGAGCGGACGCCCTGTTCGTCGAGATCGCCGACGACGGCCCGGTGAAGCCCTCGGGCCCCGCCTCGGACGGCACGGACACGACAGACCACACAGCCACCGCAGACCGTGCAGACCGCGCAGTCACCGAAGGCCGCGCAGTCACGGCAGACCGCGCAGACGCCACAGGCCGCACAGCCGCCACCGACCACAGGGACGGCACCGTCGGCGGTTACGGCATCGTCGGCATGCGGGAGCGGGCGGCGCTCCTCGGCGGCCGCTTCTCCGCCGGGCCGCGCCCCGGGGGCGGCTTTCACGTGACCGCGTCGCTGCCGCTGCCCGCCACCCGCTCGGAAGGACCCCGTACGTCATGAGCCCGCAGATCCGCGTCCTCCTCGTCGACGACCAGCCGCTGGTGAGGGCCGGTCTGCGCGTCCTGATGGCGGACAGCCCCGATCTCGTGGTCGTCGGCGAGGCGGGCACGGGCGCCGAGGCGGTCGGGCTGGCGGGGGAACTCCGGCCGGACGTCGTCGTGATGGACGTCCGGATGCCCGGCATGGACGGCATCGAGGCCACCCGGCGCGTCACGGCGGGCCCCGGCGCGCCCCGTGTCCTCGTCCTGACGACCTTCGACGACGACGAGTACGTGTACGGGGCGCTCCGCGCCGGGGCCGCCGGCTTCCTGGTCAAGGACATGGCCGTGGACGACATCCTCGCCGCGATCCGGGTGGTGGCCGCCGGGGACGCCCTGATCGCGCCGGGTGTCACCCGCCGTCTCATCGAGGAGTTCGCGGCGCGCCCGGAGCCCGGTCGGACGCCCCGCCCCGTACGCGATCCGGCGCCCCTCTCCCAGGTCACCGCGCGGGAGCGGGAGGTCCTCACCCTCGTCGGGCAGGGCCTGTCCAACGGAGAGATCGCGGAGCGCCTCCACATCAGCGCGGCCACCGCGAAGGCGCATGTGGCCCGGCTCTTCGCCAAGCTGGACGCCCGTGACCGGGTCCACCTGGTCATCCTCGCGTACGACGCCGGACTGGTGCCCTGACGCCGACGGTTCGTCCCCGGATCCGCCCGACTCTCCGTCCCCGGCGTCGTGTCGGGGGTCTTGCGTCGCGCTGCGGGGCTCTCTAGTCTCCGCCAATGGTTAGGAATATTTCCTATCTATTGGCCAGAGAGAGAAAGGGAGTTGTCATGCGGAGACGAAGCGCCTCGCTTCTCGGACTCGCGGGTCTGCTGGCGTTGCCCCTGACGGTCGTGAACCAGGCACAGGCCGCCGACGGTGTGGTGTCCACCGGAAAGTCCGTGACGGCCTCGTCCGTCGAGACGTCGGCGTTCGGGGCCGGGCTGGCCGTGGACGGCAACGGGGCCACCCGCTGGGCGAGCGTGGAAGGGGTCGACCCGCAGTGGATCAGGATCGACCTCGGGGCGAACCACACGATCTCGCGGGTGAAGCTCAACTGGGAGGACGCGTACGGCAGGACGTACCGCATCCAGACCTCGGCCGACGGCACGACGTGGACCGACGTCTACTCGACCAGCGCCGGTGACGGGGCGACCGACGACCTGACGGTCTCCGGCAGCGGACGGTACGTGCGGATGTACGGGACCGGGCGCGGGACCCCGTACGGCTACTCCCTCTGGGAGTTCGAGGTCTACGGCGCGTCGAGCGGCGGCGGGGGAGGCGGGGGCGGGACGGCGGTGCCCTTCGGCAGCCACCTCAAGCCCTACACCGCCGGCACGCTGAAGCCCTCGGGCTCGCAGGCCGCGCTCGACCAGAAGGTCGTCGACTACTACAACCGCTGGAAGTCCGCCTTCGTCCGGCAGAACTGCGGCAACGGCTGGTACCAGATCATCTCGCCGGACGCCGACCACCCGTACGTCGCCGAGGCCCAGGGCTACGGCATGGTCGTGACCGCGACCATGGCCGGCGCCGACCCGGACGCGAAGAAGATCTTCGACGGTCTGGTCAAGTGGAAGATCGACCACCCGTCCTCGGTCAACCCGAACCTGCTCGCCGCCGAACAGGACGTCGCCTGCAAGAGCGTCAACGGCGGGGACGGCGCCACCGACGGTGACATGGACGTGGCCTACGGCCTGCTCCTCGCCGACAAGCAGTGGGGCAGCGGCGGCACGTACAACTACAAGGACCTCGCGCTCAAGCACATCGCCGCGATCAAGAAGGACGAACTCAACCCGACGACGAAGCTCCTGAAGCTCGGGGACTGGAGCAGCTCCGGCGACCAGTACTACTACATCACCCGCACCTCGGACTGGATGGTCGATCACTTCCGCGCCTTCCGCGCGGCCTCGGGCGACACCACCTGGGACGCCGTGCGCACCGCGCACCAGACCCAGATCTCCCGCCTCCAGTCCACCTACGCCTCCGGCACCGGACTCCTGCCGGACTTCGTCGTCGACACCAACACCACGCCCCGGCCCGCCCCGGGCCAGGTCCTGGAGGACCCCAACGACGGCGCCTTCTGGTGGAACGCCTGCCGCACCCCGTGGCGCATCGCCGACGACGCGGTGACCAGCGGGGACGCCACGTCCCTCGCGGCCGCGCGGAAGCTCAACGGCTGGATCAAGTCGAAGACCGGCGGCGACCCCAACAAGATCGCCATCGGCTACAAGCTCAACGGCACCCAGATCTCCTCGGGCAGCGAGGCCGCCTTCTTCGCCCCGTTCGCGGTGGCGGCGACGACCGACCCCGGGAGCCAGGCGTGGCTCGACGCCCTCTGGAACAAGATGCTGGGCACGCCGATCGACACCAGCAGCTACTTCTCAGCCAGCATCCAGCTCCAGGTCATGATCACCGTCTCCGGCAACCACTGGGTCCCGTAGCCCCGAGGGGACGGACAGGCCCCTGAGGTAGCCGGACAGGGCGGCCTCGGTGTCCGGGAGCGGGAACCGGGCGCCGAGCTGCCCGTCCGGCCGGACGACGAAGCCGGTCGCGCCGTCGGGGAGATAGAGCCGTGCGAACTCCCCGGCGGCGTCCCGGTACAGGGGCGTCGGCGGGCCCTGACCCGCCGAGGGCGGCAGGGCGGGCAGGCCGTCCGGGGCCTCCCGGGCCAGCACCGCGAGCGGCGGCAGGTCACCGGCGGCCCTCGCCGCGTCGGCCGCCCGGGCCAGTGCGGCGGCATCGGCGCCGTACAGGAGCACCACGTGCCCGGGCCGGCCGCGCAGCACGTCGAGCAGGCGCAGCGGGTACACGGCGATCGGCGTCGTCAGGCCCGCGCAGTCCGGGGCCCGGTCGCCGGGCTGGGGCGCCTCGTCCGGACCGTACGAGGCGCCGGAGAGCGGACCGCCGCGGTACCCGACCAGCAGCTGGGCCTCGCGCAGCAGCCGCGTCCGCTGGTCGTCGGGACCGGTCTCCATGCCCTGGGTGGCGTGCCGGACGGTCCGCCCGACGACCTCCTCGCCGACCGGGCGGCGCTCGGCGTCGTAACTGGTCAGCAGGGCGGGCCCGGCCTCGCCCCGGAGCACCAGGGCGAGCTTCCAGGCCAGGTTGCAGGCGTCCTGCACGCCGGTGTTCATGCCCTGGGCGCCGACCGGCGGATGGATGTGGGCGGCGTCGCCCGCGACGAACACCCGCCCCTCGCCGTAGCGGTCGACGATGCGGTGGCTGATGCGGAAGACCGACGACCAGCGCAGCGCGGAGAGCCGCGTGGGCCGGGGCGCCAGGCGGTCGACGACGGCCTGGAGGTCGGCGAGTCCGGGCCCGCGGCCGCCGTCCAGCCCGTGGGCGACACCGTCCGCGGCGCGATCCGGCGACGCCGGGGCGGACGGTGCCTTCATCGACATCCGGTAGCGCCCGGCGCCCGGCAGCGGGATGCACACCAGCAGGTCGTCGGCGGACCCGTCGCCGTGCCCGTCGGCCGACGGGCGGCTGGAGCGCACGCCGTACGCGTGGGGCAGGTCCCAGTCCGCCTCGACGTCGCCGAGCATGTACGTCTCCGGGAACGCGGACCCCTCGTAGGAGAGGCCCAGCGTCTTGCGGACCACGCTGTGGGCGCCGTCGCAGCCGATCAGATAGCGGACCCGCAGCTCCTCCTCGGCGCCGGACGCGGTGCGCAGCCGGGCGGTGACCCCGTCCGGGTCCTGGGTGAACGACAGCAGCTCGGTGCCGCGTTCGACGGACGTGCCGAGACCGGCGACGTACTGCTCCAGGAGACGCTCGGTCTCGTACTGGGGCAGCGCGGCGAACCCGTACGGCACTTCGGGCGGCAGCGACAGCTCGATCCGCGCCTGCTCCCGGCCGTCCACGTAGATCAGCTGGCCGCGCAGCGGAATCGCGGCCTCCAGGACGTCGCGGATCAGTCCCATCCGGTCCCAGAGTTCCAGGGTGCGTGGCTGGATCCCGACGGCCTTGGCGTACGGCAGCCGCTCCGGCAGCCGGTCGACGATCCGGCAGCGCACCCCCCGGCGGCCCAGCTCCGCGGCCGCGCTGAGGCCGACCGGGCCCGCGCCCGCGATGAGCACCTCGGGGGCGGTAGGGCTGTCCTTGGGGGAGAGGGCCATGGGTGCCTCCCGGTGATGCCCGGCCTCCGGTCAGATCCCGTACGTACGTCCATGGTCGCCCGGCGGCGGCCGCTCGGCGAGCCGTGCCCCGTCCGCGCCGGTGCGCCGCGCCCGCCCGCACCGGTGCGCCGGGCCCCGCGGGCACGGAACCGGGCGGGGCCGTCCGGCGTCCGTCTCCGGCATGAGCGAGAACCCTTCACACGGGTCCCGGGGCGGGGACGGTCACAGGGACGAGGAGTACGGGGACGAGGGGCAGAGGAACGAGGAGCGGGGAGTCAGGGAGCACAGGGACGAGGGGCAGGGGGACGAGGAGCGCGACGACGGCCGGGCGGAGAGCGCCGTCGGCTGCCTGCTCGCGATCGCCGGGGTCGCGGTCGTGGGGACGTTCGCGCTGACCCGGGCCGCGTACACCATCGACGGCGGCTTCGAGGCGCACGCCCGGGACTGGGGGGTGATCCTCGTCGAACTGCCGCTGGTCCTCTTCGCCGGGCTGGTCGTCCCGCCGCTGACCTGGGTGGTGGCCGGCCGCCGGCTCCGGCCGTGGGCGGCGGCGCTCGTCTGCGTGGCGGTCGTCGGGCTGGGGCTCTGGGGGCTCGCGGCCTGCTGGCATCCGCCGCAGGGGCCGGATCCCGGTTACGGGCCCGGCATCTGACGGACTCTCGGCCGCTGTGCAGCCGCGAGGGGTACCGTGCCGGGGCACGGCAGCCGCCCGTGCCGGGCGCGGGCCCGGAGCGTCCCGCGGGAGAAGGAGCGAGGAACCCCCATGGAGCAGGACAAGCACACCCCGGAGACGGTCGTCTCCTACCCGGTCGGCCATGTCGTGGGCGGGCGCGACGAGGTGCGGGACGACGAGTGGGGCGACGTCGAGTCGGTCGTCCGGCTCGACGCGGAGGTCTACGGCCCCGAGGCGCTGGCCGGCCTCGACGCCTTCTCGCACCTGGAGGTCGTCTACCACTTCGACCGCGTGCGGCCCGATGCCGTCCAGACCGGCGCCCGTCACCCGCGCGGCAACACGGAGTGGCCGCTCGTCGGGATCTTCGCCCAGCGCGGCAAGAACCGGCCCAACCGCATCGGCGTCTCGCGCTGCCGCCTGCTCCGCACGGACGGTCTCGACCTCCACGTGCGGGGACTCGACGCGGTCGACGGCACCCCGGTGCTCGACATCAAGCCGTACATGGCCGAGTTCGGCCCCCAGGGCCCGACCGAGCAGCCCGCGTGGGCCGACGAGATCATGCGCCGCTACTACTGAGCCGGCGCGCCCGGACCGGGAACGGCGGTGGGCCACGGGGCCAGGGCCCGGTGGTGAACGGGTAGACGGAACTCGAACTAGGGTTTCCCCGTGCGTGTACTGCTGGTGGAAGACGACGAGCCGGTCGCGGAGTCCCTGCGACGCGGCCTGCTGCGCTACGGGTTCGAGGTGGAGTGGGTCACCACGGGGGCGGCGGGGCTCGCCGTCACCACCCCGTACGACCTCGTGCTGCTCGATCTCGGACTGCCCGACACCGACGGGCTCGACGTCTGCCGGGCGCTGCGGCGGCGCGGGGACGTGCCCATCATCGTGATCAGCGCGCGCAGCGACGAGACCGACCGGGTGGTCGGCCTGGAGATCGGCGCCGACGACTACGTCTCCAAGCCCTTCGGTGTGCGCGAGGTCATCGCCCGGATCCGGGCCGTGATGCGTCGGGTCCGGCCCGCGGAACAGCCCGCGGGACCGCAGCGGTACGGCGCCCGGCTGACCGTGGACCGCAAGGCGGCGCGGGTTCACCTGGACGGCGCCGAGGTCGCGCTCACGCCCAAGGAGTACGACCTGCTCGCCTTCCTCACCGAGGAACCCGGCGCGCTGATGTCCCGCGAGCAGATCATGGAAGCCGTCTGGGACGCCAACTGGTTCGGGCCGACCAAGACCCTCGACGTGCACGTGGCCGCGCTGCGCCGCAAGCTCGCTGGCGCGGTCGTCGTCGAGGCGGTCCGGGGCGTGGGGTTCCGTCTGGTCGTGGCGCCCGACGCGCCGGCCGGTGCCGAGTCGGCCGGTGGCGAGTCGGTCCGTGCCGAGTCGGCCGGTGACGGGCCGGCCCGTGACGGGACGCGCGAGGCCGGCCGCACGTGATCAAGCGGCTGATCGTCAGCTACGTGGCCCTGGTCGCGGTGGCGCTCGCCGCCTTCACCGTGCCGGTCGCCTTCACGCTCACCGCCCAGCTCCGCGGCGACACCGAGGAGTCCGTGCGCCGCGAGGCCACCACGATGGCGCTGCTCCTCGGCGACGGCGACGCGCCGGCCCGGCAGGCACTGGCCCGGATGGCGGGGGCGTACGCCGACGAGACGCCGGGCACGGTGGAGGTGGTGGCGGCCGACGGCAGGAGCGCGATGCCGCCCCTGCCCGTGTCCGCGGACCCGGACGACCCGGCGTTCGACGCCGCCCTGACGCACGGGCGGACCACCGTCGACTGGGGCTCGCGGCGCGTCTGGGGACCGGAACTGGCGGTGACCGTGCCGGTGTACGCGCGCGGCGCCGGTGTGGAGGAGCGGATCGTCGGCGCGGTGCGCGTCCGGTACGAGACCGCCGACCTGACCGACCGGCTGTGGCGGATCTGGGGGTTCCGGGCGATCCTCGCGGTCGGCGTGCTCGCCGTCGCGGCCGGACTCGGCGCGATCGTCGCCAGGCTGCTGACCAAACCGCTGCGCCAGCTCAACGAGATGGCGAGCAGGTTCGGCGACGGGGACCTCACGGCCAGGTCGCCCGTCACCGGCCCGCAGGAGACGCGCACCCTGGCCCGCACCCTGAACCAGGGCGCCGAACGGCTCGACACGCTCGTCGCCTCGCAGCGCATCTTCGTGGCCGACGCCTCGCACCAGCTGCGCACCCCGCTGACCGCGCTCCGGCTCTCCCTCGACAACATCGCGGACGGCGTGGAGGACGAGTTCGTCCGCGAGGACGTCGACCAGGCGACCGCCGAGGTCGTCCGGATGAGCCGCCTGGTCAACGGCCTGCTGGTGCTCGCCAGGGCCGAGGCGAAGGTGTCCGCGCCCGAGCCGCTGGCCCTGCGCGAACTGGTCGAGGAGCGGCTGAACGTGTGGCGCCCGGCCGCCGACGAACGCGGGGTGACCCTCGTCCTCACCGGGGACTCCGACGGCCCGCCGCGGGTGCTCGCCGGGCCGGGCAACCTCGACCAGGTCCTCGACAACGTGCTCTCCAACGCCCTGGAGGTCTCCCCGGACCGGGGGACGATCACCGTGCGCGTCGAGGCGGGCGGCCCGGAGGAGACGGTCCTGGAGATCCTCGACCAGGGCCCCGGCATGTCCGCCGCCGAGCAGGCCCGCGCCTTCGACCGGTTCTGGCGCGGCCAGGGACTGACCGGCCGTACGGGATCGGGCCTGGGCCTCGCCATCGTCAAGCAGCTGGTGACGGACGACGGCGGCCGGGTGGCGCTGCGGGACGCGCCCGGCGGCGGACTGTGCGTGCGGATCGGGCTGCGGACCGTCGCCGACGGGCCCCGGTGGATCAGCCCTCGGCCGGGAGCACCGAGGAGTGGTGGTTGACGATCAGCCAGGTGCCGTCCCGCTTCTCGTACTCGTACGTGTAGCGGGCGTCGACGGCCTTGGTGACACCGGTCTTCGGGTCGGTGAGGTGGAAGCGGTAGACACCGGCGTCGAGAGCGGAGTTGCCGTCCAGGACGTGGATCACCGAGCGGACCTTCTCGCCGCGCGGCTTCTTCTGCAGGAAGTGCTCGAAGTAGTCGGCTATCTCGGCGTGGTTCGTCCGGATGCGCGGGGACGCGGTCGGCAGCAGGACGGCGTCCTCGGCGTACAGGTCGGCGACCTTCTCCGGGTCGCCGGTCCGCAGCGCCGCGTTCCAGCGGTCGAAGAGGCCGGCGATCTCCCGCTCGGTGACCTTGCCCTGCCGGACGTCGCGCTCCCTCGCGCGGTCCTTCCCGTCGGCCTGGGCCACGCCCATCCCGGCGGCGAGGGTGCCGAGCGCGGTCACGGCGACCCCGGCGGCGACGACGGCACGGATACGGGGCCTACGGTTCATATGGAGCTCCTGCGGAGAGTGAACGTCCCCCGGACGCGGGTGCGTTCGGGTGATCCCACTCTCGTGGCCCATGTTCCAGCCCACGTACAGCGGACGGCCAGGGCCGGGACAAGGCTCGTACAAGACCGGTCCGGGCGGCCGGCCCCGACCGTGTCGGGTCCGCCGCCCGGGTGCCTGCCCGGCGCCGGATCAGGCGAGGACCACCGGCCGGCCCGTGAGTTCGACGCCCGCCGCGCGCAGTTCGTCGAGTGCGAGGCCGGTGGTGTCGGCGGCGACACCGGCCGTGTAGTCGAGGAGGACACGGACGTCGAAGCCCGCCCGGACCCCGTCGAGGGCGGTCGCCTTCACACAGTGGTCGGTCGCGATGCCGACGACGTCGACACCGGCGACGTCGCGCTCGCGCAGCCAGTCGCCCAGCGGCGTCCCGCTCTCGGTTGCCCCCTCGAACCCGCTCTTCGACGCGGAGTGCGCGCCCTTGAAGAAGACCTCGTGCACGTCGCCGGAGGTGACGACGGGCTCGAAGTCCGGGTGGAAGTCGGCGCCTTCGGTGCCGGCGACGCAGTGCACCGGGAAGGAGGTGTCGAAGTCGGGGTCGTCGGAGAAGTGGCCGCCCGGGTCGATGTGGTGGTCGCGGGTGGCGACGACGTGCGCGTACTGCCCGTCGGAGCTGCGGATCAGGCCGGCGATGGCGACGGCGCGGTCGGCGCCGCCTTTCACGGGGACGTCGCCGCCCTCGCAGAAGTCCTTCTGTACATCGACGACGATCAGGGCACGGCGCACGGAAGCGGCCTTTCCTCTGGGGGTGGAGGTCTCACCCCCATCGTCCCGGCCGCGCACTCCGGCGGACGCGGCACGCGCCCGCCGTTCACCCGATCGGGATCATGGCAGCGGGCAGCGGGCGGCGGCGCGTCCGCGACCGGCCTGTCCCCCGGGGTGTCAGGGCCGCACGATGCCGCGGACGACGCCGAGGTCCAGCAGGTCCTGGGGGCGCAGGCGGAGCTGGTCCGCCGTGGTGTCGGCCTCCTCGGGCGCCCGCTTCAGGATGGACGCCGCCAGCTCGGGGGCGATCACCGAGAAGTAGCTGTCCGGGGTGGCCCAGAGGTTGTCCGGCGCGGCGAGGGCGAGTGCCCCGCCCGAGCCTCCCTCGCCGATGAGCAGGGAGGTGAGGGGCGTGCGCGCCGACGCGACGGCGGCGAACAGGTCGGCGATCGCGGGGCCCGCGCCGGCGTGCTCGGCCGCCGGGTCGTTGGCCGCGCCCGGGGTGTCGACGAGGGTGAGGACCGGGATGCCCAGACGGTCGGCGAGGCGGACCAGTCGCGCGGCCGTACGGAATCCGGCCGGACGGGTCGCGGTGCCGCACTGCGCGGCATAGGCGACGGTGCGGCCGTCGGGAAGGCGCCCGAAGCCGCAGCGCATCCCGGGGTCGACACCGCCGCAGCGATCGCCGGAGATCTCCTCGCGGAGCGTGAAGTGGGCGTCGAGGTACGCGGGGGCCCGCGGCCGGTCGGGATGCCGGGCGTCCGCCACCGCCTCCCGGCCGCTCGCGGCGGGCGCGGCGCCGGGCACGCCGAGCGCGTGCGGCGGCTCGACCGGGCCCTCGGCGGGCCGGGTGAGCAGACCGAGCCAGCGTCCGAGGACGGCCCGGAGCTCTGCGGGCGGCACGATCGCGTCGACATGGCCGTGGGCGAGCTGGGCCTCGGCGGTGTACGCGGCCGGGTCGGCGTCCGGCGGGCGTACCCGGGAACCGGCGAAGCCCACCTGGGCCCCGGGCAGCGCGAGGACGACATCGGACCCGGCGCCCAGCGTCGCCCAGCCGCCGCCCGTCGTCGGGTCCCGCAGGACCGCGATCTGCGGCAGCCCGGCGGCCCGGGTCAGTGCCGACTCCCTTGCCAGGTACTGGAGTTGGAGCAGGGCGCGCATGCCCTCGTGCATCCGGCTGCCGCCGGTGGCCGGCAGCACGACCACGGGCAGCCGGCGCGCGCGGGCCAGTTCGTGGGCGGCGGCGGCGCGCGCCCCCGTCCGTTCGCCGAGGGAGCCGCCGAGGAACCGGAACTCGAAGGAGATCAGGACCACCCGCACCCCGCACACCGTGCCCGTGCCGCAGACCACCGACTCGCTCTCGCCGGTGCGTTCGGCGGCGCGGGCGTGGGCGGCGGCGTAGCCGGGCCAGTCGATCGGCCCGTCACCGGCCAGGGGCTCCTCCGCGTAAGGGAGTTCGGTGAAGTCGTCCGCCACGAGGGCGATCGCCTCGCGTGCCGTCCTCGGGTCGCTCATGGGGCCTCGCCGCTCGTCGCCGGAGTGTGCGTACGGGTGGGGTCGGGGCCGCGCGGAGGCACGGCCCGGTCGTGCGTTCCCACCGTACCGCCCGGTCCGACGCCACCAGGATCGCCCCGGCTCGACGCGTTCGACTGCGGACCGGCCGGCCCTCCCGGCCTGCTCGGGCCGCTCCCGGGCCCCGGACCGCGTCGTGCCCACCCGGCCCGTCCGGACCGGGTCCAGCCCGGACCGCCCGGCCCTCCCGGCCTGCTCGGGCCGGGACCGTGTCGAGCCCGCCCGGTCCGCCTCCGGTCCACCCGGACCGGAGGCGGGTCGCTCAGGCCGTCCCGGCCGGTGCCGGTGCCTCGGCGGTGGTCCCCGGCGTCGCCCGCCTCCGGCGCCGGAAGAGCCGGCGCTCGCGCGGGGGACGGTCCGGGAGCCAGCCGAAGGCGAGCGAGCTGCCGACGAGGCCCAGCATCATCCCCACGAGGAACCCGCCCAGGTTGGAGGTGACCCAGCTCCCGAGGGACGCCAGGACTCCGACGACCGAGTAGAACAGCCGCTGGCGGGGGTTGAGGACGACGAGCAGTCCGCAGATCGCCATGAGGACGGGCAGGACGTAGCCGACGAGGCTGTCGGCGCCCGCCGTGAGGATCACGGTGATGCTCGCGCGCTGGGTCAGCAGGATCTCCGCCCCGCCCAGGGCGAGCGTGAGACCGGCGCCGAAGGGGCGGCGGTACCGCCAGCGCCGGAAGGCCCGCCAGGGGTGCCGGGGACGGCCGGGCGCCACCCTCAGCAGCCCTTCGAGCTGAAGCTCATGTGCAGGTCGGGCAGGGTGAACCGGACGGCGGTGGTGGCGTAGTTGGTCTGCCGGAGGTCCTTGATGGTGACGGTGTCGGCCTGCTGGCCGAAGGACCCGAGGGGACCCTTGACCGGCGGCTTCTCGAAGGTGCTGGCGTCGCCGCCGATCTCGATCTCGTCGAAGTCGGCGAGCTTGCCGGTGATGTCGGTGGAGTCGGTGGTGAGCCCCGACGCCTTGACGGGGGTGCCCTTGCCGCCCGCCGTGATGTGCAGGTAGGTGCCGCCGAGCTCGACGCTCTGGCAGAGGTTGGTGAGCTTCGCCTCGCGGATCGCGGTGACGATGACCAGCACCTGTCCGCCGGTGTCACCGGCGTTGGGGCTGCCCTCGGCCATGTTGTCCAGGGCTCCGAACTGCCCGAAGCCGGTGCCCTCCATGGAGTCGGCGGTGACCGTGAACGGCATGCCGGAGATGGCGAACTGGGCGGCGAGCGCGCCCTGGGCGGTGAGGACGACGAGGCCGGCGGCGAGGGCCAGGGCGGGGCCGCCCATGAGGGCCGCGCGGCGGTAGCGGACCCGGCCGCGTCTGCCGGGACCGTCCTCGGTCGCGGCGGGGTCCGTGTGCTGGTCGGGGGTGCCTTCGGACAGGGCCATGCGGTGCTCCTGACATGAGTGAGGAAACAGACCTGCGCGGCGACGTCCTGGCGCGGACAGTTCCCCAACCCGCCTGGGTCTTCCTCGCGTGGTGCGGAGGCAGACGTGCCGCAGGGAACCGTTCGGACCGTAAGGCTTGCTGTTACTCGGGGTCAACTCCCGTGCATGAACGGCCTGTTGGGCGCTCGTCGATCGATCATTCGGAGGTGAAGGGAGCCACCACGACATGCACCAGGGTGTCGAGCAGAAGGGGAAGATCGGTGAACCGCCCCTCGTCGACGGCCCGGTGGAGCGCGGCGTGCACGGCACCCACCACGATGTCCACCAGCTCGCCGCGCGCCACCCACGCCGGCCCCGGCGGGGCGTCGGTGAAGAACCGGCGAAAACTGGCCAGAAGTTCGGCGCGGGCCTGCCGCCCCGCGGGCCCCAGGGACTCGATCTCGACCACCATCGTGGCGAACGCCGGGGTCTGGGTGAGCAGGGTCAGCAGCACCCGTAGTCCGGCGCGCACCGCGGCCGGCCAGTCCGCCGCCCCGCCCGCCTCGTCGTACGCCTGCTGCATGGCCCGCACCACCTGCTGCGTGCCGCCCCGGTAGGCGGCGAGGACGGCGTCCTCCTTGCCGGAGAACAGCTCGTAGAAGACGGGGCGGGTCACTCCGGCGGCCCGGCAGATGTCGCTGATGCGCGCGCCCGCGTAGCCGTTCGCCGCGACCGTCCTGGCCACCCCGTCGAGCAGCCGCTCCCGCTGCCGGGAGGCGACCTGTTCGGGCGTCAGCCGACGCGGTCCGGGGCGCAGCGAGCGCTCCGGTTCGCGCCCGGAGCGGGCACCCGGCAGGACGAGTTCCTCCTCGGTTCCGCGAGCACTCGTCATCGGCCACATCCTCCCGGGGTTGTTGACGTCACATACTCGACAGGATTACAACCCTCATGGGTTTTCCTCTCGGTGTGCCGAGCGTTCCCGGCCCACTGTTCCTCGAATGCAACCGAGTTCTCTCGGGTGCTGCCGGTGGAGCCGCTCCCCGTGGGACGGGACGCGTCACCACCGTGCACCGCACCGAGTATCACGCTCCCGCACCTTTCGCGACACCACCGCCGGACATCCGTGGCGCCGGATGCCCCGGCGGCCGCCGCGACCCGTTCCCGGGCAATCCCCGGCGCGCCCGGTACCACCCCACACACCGGACCGTGCCGCCCGGACAACCCCGCGTACCCACGCGCACCGCCGAGCACAGCCGAGTTCCGCACCCCCACCTCCGTACGGAAGGAAGCACCCTCATGCGCAAGCGCGCTCTCCTCGTGTCCCTCGGACTCGCCGTCACCGCCACGCTCGCCGCGACCGCCCAGGCCGGCGCCTCGGCCACCGCGGGCAACGTCCTCACCACCGGCGGCGCGGGCGGCACCGCCGTCGCCGTCGGCGACGTCCTCTCCGCCTCGCTCTCCGCCGGGACCAAGGCCCGGATCGCCACCACCGCCGGCGGCAGCACCGGCATCACCTGCAACACCTCGGCGTTCACCGCCTCGGTCACCGGCAACCCCGCCGCACCCGGCACCGCGACCGAGTCCGTCACGGCGCACACGCTCAGCAGCTGCACCACCAACATCATCGGGGCGACCGGCGTCCAGAGCATCACGGTCAACAACCTGCCGTTCGTCGCCGCCGTCGCCTCCGGCGGGGCGCTGACCGTCACCGCGGGCACCGCGGGACCGATCCAGACCACCCTGAAGATCAACACCATCCTCGGCCTGACGACCTGCGTCTACCGGGCCACCAGCCTCACCGCCACGCCCTCCAACACCGACAACTCGCTCACCTTCACCGACCAGCTGTTCAGCAAGACCAGCGGTCCGGGCACCTGTCCGGGCAGCGGCTACTTCTCCGCGAAGTACGGCCCCGTCCTGGACACCAGCCAGGCCGGCAGCCCCGCCGTCTTCGTGAACTGACCCCGGCGCACCCGGCCCCGTGCCCCCTTCCCCGTACGAGGAAGGGGGCACGGCTCAGGCCAGGATGCCGCTCCCGTGCGGGGCGTAGAGGTCCAGGAGACGGACCCGTGTCACATGGAGGCGGTGGGCCAGGATCGAACCCACCCAGAAAGTGACCGAGGCGCCGAACTCCCTGTCCGAGCGGCACATCGACCGCACGGCCGGAGCGTCGAACTCGTACGCCCTGACCGGCGTCATCGCCTCGGCGCCCGACTGGCAGAGATAGGGGGGAAAGAGCCAGGAGAGGCCGACCAGCTCGCCGTGGCGCAGGGTCTCGATCACGGGTGATCCGCGGCCCGGGACCTTCGCGTCGAGGGTCACGGCGCCCGTCTTCACGATCCAGAACCGGTCCGCGTGCTGTTGCTCCTCGAAGAGGCGGTGGCCGGAATCGAAGTACACGTCCTCGGCGAAGGCCATCAAGCGCTCCCGGTGCTCCGGCGGCAACGTGCTGACCTTGGGTGCGGCACTGCTCATGGCGGACCCTCCTCGCGCACTCGGCTCCCACCCCCCCAGTGTCCGCCAGGGCGTGGGTGACCGCCCACCGTCCGGGGGCTCACGCTCGCGTACCGCGGCTCACGCTGTGTGCACCCCCTCCGGCGTGCGCGGGCCCGGCCGAGGGCGGAGCATGAGACCTGAGAAGGAGCGGCAGCTCGGGGGGCGTGACCCAGGAGGGTGCCATGCCCGTCCCGGACGGTGGTGACGCGCTCGTCGTGCTGCGCGGAGTCGACAAACACTTCGGCTCCCTGCACGTCCTCCAGGCCATCGACCTCACGATCCACCGCGGCGAGGTCGTCGTCGTCATCGGGCCCTCCGGCTCGGGGAAGTCGACGCTCTGCCGGGCGATCAACCGGCTGGAGACCATCGACGCGGGCGAGATCGTCATCGACGGGCGACCGCTGCCCGCCGAGGGGAGGGAGCTCGCGGCCCTGCGGGCCGATGTCGGCATGGTGTTCCAGTGTCGTTCAACCTCTTCGCCCACAAGACCGTGCTCGACAACGTCACCCTGGGCCAGACCAAGGTCCGCAAGAAGGACCGGAAGACCGCCGAACGGCGGGCCCGCGAGCTGCTCGACCGGGTCGGGGTCGCCACCCAGGCGGAGAAGTACCCGGCGCAGCTCTCCGGGGGCCAGCAGCAGCGCGTGGCGATCGCCCGCGCCCTCGCCATGGATCCGAAGGTGATGCTCTTCGACGAGCCGACCTCGGCGCTCGACCCCGAGATGATCAACGAGGTCCTGGAGGTCATGCAGCAGCTGGCCCGGGACGGCATGACGATGGTGGTCGTCACCCACGAGATGGGTTTCGCCCGCTCCGCCGCCAACCGGGTCGTCTTCATGGCCGACGGGAAGATCGTCGAGGAGACGACCCCGGACGAGTTCTTCAGCAACCCGCGCAGCGACCGCGCCAAGGACTTCCTGTCCAAGATCCTCCACCACTGAGCCCGCGGAAGCCGCCCGACCAGCAGCCCCAGGGGTGATCCACATGAACGCGCTCAGGACCAGCAGGGCCACCGTCGCCGTCGCCGCGGCCGTCGTCCTCTCCTTCACCTCCGCCGGATTCGCGCACGGCGCCGCAGGGAACGTGCCACGCGACGACAGCGGCGACAAGATCACCGTCGGCATCAAGTACGACCAGCCCGGCATCGGCCTGAAGACCCCCGACGGCACCTACACCGGCTTCGACGTCGACGTGGCGACGTACATCGCCAAGCAGCTCGGCCACGACCCCTCCGACATCGTGTGGAAGGAGGCCAAGAGCGCCGACCGCGAGACCCTGCTCCAGCGCGGGGACGTGGACTTCATCGCGGCCTCGTACTCGATCAACGACAAGCGGGCCGAGAAGGTCGACTTCGCCGGCCCCTACCTCCTCGCCCACCAGGACGTCCTGATCCGGGCCGACGACGACTCGATCAAGCAGCCCTCCGACCTCAACAACAAGAAGCTCTGCTCGGTCACCGGCTCGACCTCCGCGCAGAACGTCAAGGACAAGATCGCCCCCGACGCCCAGCTCCAGGAGTACGGCGGCTACTCCGAGTGCCTGACCGGCCTGGAGAACGGTGTCATCGACGCCGTCACGACCGACGACTCGATCCTCGCCGGCTACGCCGCGCAGCCCGAGTTCAAGGGCAAGTTCAAGCTCGGCGGCTTCAAGATGAGCAACGAGAACTACGGCATCGGCGTCCAGAAGGGCAGCGACCTCAAGGGCCAGATCAACACGGCCCTGGAGAAGATGGTCGCCGACGGCTCCTGGGAGGCGGCGGTCAAGAAGAACTTCGGGCCCGCCGGCTACCAGAACGAACCGGCCCCGAAGATCGGCGTGATCGTCAAGTGAGCAGGCCGCCGTGTTCGACTTCCTCGAAGGCTACGACCTGCTGGGAGCCTTCTGGACGACGGTCCAGCTGACCGTCTACTCCGCGATCGGCTCCCTCGTCTGGGGGACGCTGCTGGCCGCCATGCGCGTCAGCCCCGTCCCCCTCATGCGGGGCTTCGGCACCGTCTACATCAACATCGTCCGCAACATCCCGCTCACCGTCATCATCGTCTTCACCTCGCTCGGCCTCTTCCAGACCCTGGGCGTCAGCCTCGGCGCCGACCGGTTCACCGTCATCAACTTCCGGCTCGCCGTCCTCGGCCTCACCGCCTACACCAGCGCCTTCGTCTGCGAGGCGCTCCGCTCCGGGATCAACACCGTCCCCCTCGGCCAGGTCGAGGCGGCCCGCGCCATCGGACTCGGCTTCCCGCAGGTGATGCGGATCATCGTGCTCCCGCAGGCGTTCCGCTCCGTCGTCGGCCCCCTCGCCAACGTGCTCATCGCCCTCACCAAGAACACCACCGTGGCCGCCGCCATCGGCGTCGCCGAGGCCGCCCTGCTGATGCGCGAGATGATCGAGAACGAAGCCCAGCTCATCCTCATCTCCGCGATCTTCGCCGCCGGCTTCCTCTGCCTGACCCTGCCCACCGGCCTCTTCCTCGGCTGGGTGGCCAAGAAGGTGGCGGTGAAGCGGTGAAGACCCGGCCCACCGTGCTCTACGACGTCCCCGGGCCGCGCGCCCGGCGGCGCAACCTCCTGTGGACCCTGCTGTTCCTGGTCGCGCTCGCCGCCGTCGTCTGGTGGGTGGTGGCGAGCCTCGCCGACAAGAACCAGCTCGCGTGGTCCAAGTGGGCGCCGTTCTTCACCGACGCCCGCGTCTGGGAGACCTACCTCCTGCCCGCCCTGAAGAACACCGTGATCGCCGCCGCGCTCGCCATGGTGATCGCACTGCCCATGGGCGCCCTCCTCGGAATCTCCCGCCTCTCCGACCACCGCTCCGTCCGCGGCGCGGCCGGCACCGTCGTCGAGTTCTTCCGGGCCATCCCCGTCCTGATCCTCATGCTCTTCGCCAACGCGGCGTACTCCGAGTTCACCGACATCAGCCCGGACGTCCGCCCCCTGTACGCGGTCGTCACCGGCCTCGTCCTCTACAACGCCTCCGTGCTCGCCGAGGTCGTCCGCGCCGGCATCCTCGCCCTCCCCGCCGGCCAGACCGACGCCGCCAAGGCCATCGGCATGCGCAAGGGCCAGACCATGGCGTACGTCCTCCTCCCGCAGTCCGTCACCGCCATGCTCCCCGCCCTCGTCAGCCAGCTCGTGGTCATCGTCAAGGACACCGCCCTCGGCGGCGCCATGCTCGGCTTCTCCGAACTCCTCGCCTCCGTGCGCCCGATGAGCGCCAACTACGGCGCCAACACCATCGCCTGCTTCACCGTCGTCGCCGTCATCTTCGTCGCCCTCAACTTCGCGCTCACCACCTTCGCCTCCTGGCTGGAAGGGCGCCTGCGCCGCGGCCGGAAGTCCACCGGAGCGGTCGTCGCGGCCGGGGCGGTCGAGGAACTGGCGACACCCGGCGAGCACCGGGACGCCCCCTGAGGGCGCCCCCGCCGATCAGGCCCGACCCGCGCCCCGTGCTCCGCCGCCCGGGTGAAGGCACCCATCCGGGCGGCCCGACGTGCCGAAGTACCCTCCATGAACGCCACCAGGACCGAGCGGGCTCCGGAGTACGCCCCCACCCGCACCGACCGACTCCTCGCCGCGCTCGGCGGCCTGATCTCCGCGTACGTCTCCCTGGCGGTCGCGGAGCTCGTCGCCACCTGGGTACGCCCCGAGGCGGGACCCGTCCCGGCCGTCGGCGGAGCGGTCGTCGACCGGACACCGGCCGGCCTCAAGGAGTGGGCGATCCGGGCCTTCGGCGAGAACGACAAAGCCGTCCTCCAGCTCGGCATCCTGCTCCTCCTGGGGCTCCTCGCCCTCGGGATCGGGCTGCTCGCCCTGAGCCACCGGCGGCTCGGCTCGGTGGCCGTCGGCGCCTTCGGCCTCCTCGGGGCCCTCGCCGCCGTCACCCGCCCCGACTCCGACTCCGCCGTCGACGCCGTCCCCTCGCTCGTCGGCGGGCTCGCCGGCGCGGTCCTGCTGTACGCGCTGACCGGCCGCCTGCTCACCCCGAGGCCCGGCACCGACCGGGCCGACCGGCGCGGCTTCCTGATCGTCGCCGCCTCCGCCGGACTCGCCGCGACCGGCGCCGCCGCGCTCGGCCGGGCCGCCGGCGCCCCGGGCGCGGAACGCGCGGCCGCCTCCCGCGCGGCCCTGCGCCTGCCCCGGCCGGCGTCGCCCGCACCGGCCGTGCCCGCCGGAGCCCAGCTCCGCGTCCCGGGCATCAGCCCCTTCGTCACCCCCAACCGCGACTTCTACCGCGTCGACACCGCGCTCGTCGTCCCCAAGGTCGACGCCGACCGCTGGCGGCTGCGCATCCACGGCAGCGGCGTCCGCGCGGAACGCACCTACAGCCTGCGGGAGCTGACGGCCCGCCGGACCGTGGAGCGGGACATCACCCTGGCCTGCGTCTCCAACGAGGTCGGCGGCCCCTACGTCGGCAACGCCCGCTGGCTCGGCGTCCCCCTCGCCGACCTGCTCCGCGAGGCCGGCGTCCGCCCGCCCTCCGAGGGCGGCCCCGCCGACCAGCTGGTCGCCCGCTCCGTCGACGGCATGACCATCGGCACCCCCGTCGAAGCGGTCATGGACGGCCGCGACGCCCTCCTCGCCTTCGGCATGAACGGCGAACCCCTCCCCTTCGCCCACGGCTTCCCCGTCCGCATGGTCGTCCCCGGCCTCTACGGCTACGTCTCCGCCTGCAAGTGGATCGAGTCCATCGAACTCACCACCTTCGACGCCTACGACGCCTACTGGGTCCCGCGCGGCTGGGCCGCCCAGGCCCCGATCAAGACCCAGTCCCGCATCGACACCCCCCGGCCCCTCGCCCGCCCCGCCGCCGGCACCGTCATGGTCGCCGGTGTCGCCTGGGCCCAGCACCGGGGCATCCGCCGCGTCGAGGTACGCGTCGACGACGGCCCCTGGCAGGACGCCCGGCTCGCCGCCGAGGACAGCGCCGACACCTGGCGCCAGTGGGTGTACCCCTGGACCGCCACCCCCGGCCGCTACACCCTCACCGTCCGCGCCACCGACGGCACCGGCACCACCCAGCCCGAGGAGCGCACCGACACCATGCCCGACGGGGCGCAGGGGTGGCCCTCGGTCGTCGTGACGGTCGAAGGTGGATAACGAACCGACGCCGCATCCCCGTTCGGCGGATTCATGAGGGACACTGCTCCCGTGCGTGGACATCTGCCGGACGAGAACCCCGGTTTCGTGGGGCGCCGCACGGAACTGGAGCGAATATCCGCCGCGTTGGCGGAACATCGCCTCGTCACCGTGACCGGCGTCGGGGGAGTCGGGAAGACCCGGCTCGCGCTGCGCGCGGCGCACCGCGCCGCCGACCGGTACCCCGACGGCGCGTGGTGGACCGATCTGACCCCGCTCGACGGCGACCGCCTCCTGATCGCCCTCGTCGCCGACTCCGTCGACCTCTCCGACCACACGCCGGGCATGGCCAGCACCGGGCTCTGCCGACGCCTGGCGGACGACCGGCTGCTGCTCGCCCTCGACTCCTGCGAGCACCTGGCCGAACCCTGCGCGCGGCTCGTCACCGAACTGCTCGCCGCCGCCCCCGGGCTCACCGTCCTCGCCACCAGCCGCCGCCCCCTCGGCGTCGAGGGAGAGCACGTCATCGCCCTCGACCCGCTGCCGCCGGCCGGGCAGGACGCCCTGGAACTGCTCCGCCGGGCCGCGGGCGAGGACTTCCCCGCCGCGGGACCGGCCGGCGAGATCTGCGTACGCCTCGAAGGCATCCCGCTCGCGCTGGAACTGGCCGCCGCGCAGATCCGCCTCCAGGGCGCCGACGCCGTCCGGGACCAGCTCGGCAGCCGCTTCGACGCCCCGCCGGGAACCCGCTTCGACCTGCTCGCCCACACGGAGCGGGTCTGGCCCAGCCGCCACCAGACCCTGCGCTCCGCCATCGGCTGGAGCCACGAACTGAGCGCGCCCCTGGAACGCCTCCTGTGGGCCCGGCTCTCCGTCTTCCGCGGCCCCTTCGACCTCGCGTCGGCGACCGGCGTGTGCGTCGGCGGGCCGCTGAACCGCGCGACCCTGCCGGAGGCCCTCGCCGGCCTCGTCCGGGCCTCCGTCGTCCGGCCCGCCGACGCCGCCGGCCGGCACCGGATGCTCGACACGATCCGCGAGTACGGCGCGACCTGGCTCGACCGCACCGGCGAGACGGGAAGGGTCGCCGACCGGCACGCCGCCCACTTCCGCGGCCTGGCCCGCCGGGCGGAGAGCGAGTGGCACGGCGCCCGCCAGCTGCGCTGGTACCGGACCGTCGACGCGCACCACACCGACCTGCGCACGGCCCTCGACCGGCTGCTGCGCACCGACCCCGACGGAGCCCTCGACCTCGTCGGCTCCGTCGCCTTCGCCTGGTCCTGCCGCGGCCGCCTCCGCGAGGCCCGCGACGGCCTCGAACAGGCCCTGCTGCTCAGCGACGCCCGCGGCCGCGTCCGGGCCCGCGCCCTGTGGGCCCTCGGCGTCACCCTCGTCCTCCAGGGGGAGTT
Source organism: Streptomyces sp. NPDC059534 (assembly GCF_042743475.1). Lineage (NCBI taxonomy): Bacteria > Bacillati > Actinomycetota > Actinomycetes > Kitasatosporales > Streptomycetaceae > Streptomyces > Streptomyces sp. NPDC059534. Next base: position 325,321 of record NZ_JBHWAQ010000001.1, on the reverse strand, counting down.
CGGCCCCGCCCAGGACGTCAGCGAACGGTGCGCCCGCGAAGCGCGGCACGCGGAGTACTCCGGGCCCGCGGACCCGGAGTACGACGGGGCGCGGGACCCCGGCGGCGGCCGGGACCGGCCCGGTGAGCTCACCCTCGACGCCGCCGCCCTCGCCGGGCTCCTCGCCCTGACCACCGGCCGCCCCATGGCCGCGCACGTCGTCGTGGGCCACGTCCTCGACGCCGCGCGGGGCGGCCCCGCCGACTCCGCCGCCCGGCTCCGCTGCCACCTCGTGCGGGTGTTCGCCCTCACCGGCCTCGGCCGGCTCGGCGAGGCCCGCGAGCGGGCGCTCGACCTGCGCGCCCGGTGCCAGGAACTGGACGAGCACTGGACCCGCACCGCCCTGGAGTACCAGCTGGCCCTCACCGGCCTCCTGGAGGGCGACCCGGCCGCCGCCTCCGGGCACGCCCGCGCCATGCTCGAAGGGACCCGGAGCCTCGGCGCGATCCTCGGCGTCGCCCTCGGACTCGACGTCCTCGCCACCGCCCTCGCGGCGGCCGGCGACGGCGAACGCGCCGCCGACGTCTCCGGCACCGGCGAGGCGTACTGGCGCTCCACCGGCCAGCCCCGGCGCGGCCTGCCGGGGCTGCGGGCCCTGCACGAGAAGTACACGGACACCGTCCGCGCGTCGATCGGCGACCCCGTCTACGAGGAGATCTTCGGACGCGCCCTCACCGGCCTCCCGCAGGACGGCCTGGACCGGGCGCTGCGCGGCCCCCGGCAGGGATGACGGCCCCGCCCGCGCCGAGGTGCCGGGCCCCCGGGCGCGGCGCACCATGAGGGCATGGACGGATCCCTGAGTGGTCTGAGCGACATCAGCACACCAGGACGCGTGGCCGGCCCCGGCGAGGGCATCAGCGCGCAGGAGCTGGCCCTCGCCGCCCGCAACCACGGACTCCCGCTGGAGGCGCTGCGGTACGACGTCACCCCGCCCGGCCTCCACTACGTCCTCGTGCACTACGACATCCCCGCCACCGAGGCGGACGGCTGGCGGCTCACCGTCGGCGGCCGGGTCCTGCGGCCGCTGACCCTGGACCTGGACGCGCTCCGCGCCCGGCCCGCCGTCACCCGCCGGGTGACCCTGGAGTGCGCGGGGAACGGCCGGGCCCGGCTGAACCCCCGACCGGTCAGCCAGCCCTGGCTGGTCGAGGCCGTCGGGACCGCCGACTGGACCGGCGTCCCCCTCGCGGCCCTCCTCGCGGAGGCCGGGATCGCCGAGGACGCCGTCGAGGCGGTGTTCACGGGCGCCGACCACGGAGTGGAGCGGGGCGTCGAACAGGACTACCGGCGGAGCCTGCCCCTGACGACCGCCGCCGACCCCGCCCGGGACGTCCTCGTCGTGTACGCGATGAACGGCGCGCCCCTGCCCCCGCAGCACGGCAGCCCGCTCCGGCTCGTCGTCCCCGGCTGGTACGGCATGGCCCAGGTGAAGTGGCTGCACGACATCACGCTCACCGACACCCCGTACACCGGCTTCCAGCAGAGCGTGGCCTACCGCGTACGGCAGGCGGCCGAGGACCCGGGGGAGCCGGTCACCCTCATCGCGCCCCGGGCCCTGATGGTGCCGCCCGGATTCCCCGACTTCATGTCCCGGACGCGCGTCGTCCGCCCCGGACCCGTCCCGCTCACCGGCCGCGCCTGGTCGGGCCACGGCCCGGTCGCCCGCGTCGAGATCAGCGAGGACGGCGGGGCGGCCTGGACCGCGGCCGAGCTGGCCCCCGACCCCGCCCACCCCTGGGCCTGGACCGCCTGGCACGCCACCTGGACGGCGACACCGGGACTGCGCCATCTGACCGTGCGCGCCACCGACGCGGAGGGCAACGTCCAGCCCCTGACCGAACCCTGGAACCGCGGCGGCTTCGCCAACAACCTCGTCCAGCGGATCGAGGTCCTCTGCGCCCCCGAAGCGACCACGCCCCCGGACTCGGCGTAGCCATCCCGCCGCCGTGCCCGTCGTAGCCGGTGCCGCAGTCGCCACCGCCCCACGGCGCTTCCCCGGGCGCCCGCGACCGGGAGTCCGGCAGGTCAGCAGGTACGGGGCAGGGCGACGGGCCGCGGCCCGGGTGCGTAAAGTCGACTTCCGCAGATCCGACCCTGACGAGGAGACCTCCGTGACCGACCCGGCGTCCACCGCCCTCCAGCAGCAGATCGCCCGGGACCTCCAGGTGGCCGAGTTCTTCGACCCCCGGGCCGAGGCCGAGCGCCGGGTGGCCTTCCTCACCGAGCGGCTCACCTCCACCGGTCTGCGCTCCCTCGTGCTCGGCATCAGCGGCGGCGTCGACTCCACGACGGCCGGCCGGCTCTGCCAGCTCGCCGTGGAGCGGGCCCGGGCCGCCGGCCACGACGCCACCTTCTACGCGATGCGCCTGCCGTACGGCGTCCAGGCCGACGAGAAGGACGCGCAGACCGCCCTCGGCTTCATCCGCGCCGACCAGGTCCTCACCGTGGACGTCAAGGCGGCCAGCGACGCGGCCCTGGAGGCGTGCCTCGCCGGCGGCGTGACCTTCCGCGACGCCCACCACCAGGACTTCGTGCAGGGCAACATCAAGGCCCGCCAGCGGATGATCGCCCAGTACGCGGTCGCCGGCGCCCACGACGGGCTCGTCGTCGGCACCGACCACGCCGCCGAGGCCGTCTCCGGCTTCTTCACCAAGTTCGGCGACGGCGCCGCCGACGTCGTCCCGCTCACCGGCCTGACCAAGCGGCGGGTCCGCGCCGTCGCCGCGGAGCTCGGCGCCCCGGGCGAGCTGGTCTGGAAGACCCCCACGGCCGACCTGGAGACCCTCGACCCGGGCAAGCCCGACGAAGACGCGCTCGGCGTCACTTACGACGACATCGACGACTTCCTGGAGGGCAAGCCGGTCGCCGAGGCCGCCTTCGCCTCGATCGCCCGCCGCTACGAGCTCACCGAGCACAAGCGTCAGCTGCCGATCGCCCCCTAACGGCCCGCCGGACGTGCGCGGCGCCCTCCCGCCGTCTCGAATGGGAGGGTGACCGCGCCGCCCGACGACTGCCTCGCCCGCAACGAGTGGATCTGCGGGGAGTACCTCTCCACCCGGAGCGGGATCCTCGCCGACGCGGTCGTCCAGCACCTCCAGCTGACCGGGGCCTCCGTCGCCCTGGGCCTCCTGCTCGCCCTGCCCCTCGCCCTCGTGGCGCGCCGCCGGCGATGGGCGGCGGGACCCGTCCTGGGGGTCACCACCGTCCTGTACACGATCCCCGCGCTCGCGATGTTCTCGCTGCTCCTGCCCGTGTACGGGCTGTCCGCGGCACTCGTCGTCGCCGGACTCGTCCTGTACTCCCTCACCGTGCTCGTGCGGAACATCCTCGCCGGGCTCCGCGCCGTGCCCGAGGAGACCCGGCAGGCCGCGCGCGGCCTGGGATACGGCCCGGTCCGCCTGCTCCTCGCCGTCGAACTGCCCCTCGCCGCGCCCGCCGCGATGGCCGGACTGCGGATGGCCACCGTCTCCGCGGTCTCCCTCGTCACGATCGGCGCGATCGTCGGCCACGGCGGCCTGGGGAACCTCATCTACGCCGGAATGAACACCTACTTCAAGTCGCAGGTCCTCACCGCGTCCGCGCTGTGCGTCGTCATCGCCGTCGCCGCCGACCTGCTGCTCCTGGGCGCCCAGCGACTGCTCACCCCCTGGACCCGCGGGCAGGGCGCGTGACGACCCTCGCCGACGCCTGGTCCTGGCTGACCACCGCCTCCCACTGGTCCGGTGAGGACGGGGTGGCGCACCGGCTCGCCGAGCACCTCTTCCTCACCGCCGTCTGCCTCGTCCTCAGCTGCCTGATCGCCCTGCCCGTAGCCCTCGTCCTCGGCCACCGCGGCAAGGGCGGCGCGCTCGCCGTGAACCTGGCCAACGCCGGCCGGGCCGTCCCCACCTTCGCCGTCCTCGTCCTGCTCCTGCTGAGCCCGCTCGGCCCGTACGGCCCGTGGCCGACGGTGATCGCCCTCGTCCTGTTCGCCGTGCCGCCCGTGCTGACCAACGCGTACGTGGGGATGCGCGGCGTCGACGCCGATGTCGTACGGGCCGCCCGCGGCATGGGCATGACCGGCGGTCAGACGCTCTTCGGCGTCGAACTGCCCCTCGCGCTGCCGCTGATCCTCACCGGGGTGCGGATCGCCGCCGTCCAGCTCGTCGCCACGGCCACCGTGGCGGCGCTGGCCGGCGGCGGCGGGCTCGGCCGCGTCATCACCGCCGGGTTCAACCTCGCCTCGACCCCGCAGGTCGTCGCCGGAGCCTGCCTGGTCGCGGTGCTCGCGCTCGCCGTCGAGGGCGTCTTCGAGGGCGTGCGGCACCTCGCCCCCACCGGGGCGCGGGGGAGCGGCACATGAGGCCGCTCCGGCGGTCCGCCGTCGCGGCCTGTCTCCTGTCACTCGCCGCGGGCGGCTGCGCCGAGGGCCCCTCACTGGAGGACCGCGACGCGCTCACCGCCCCGCCCGGCGACAGCCGGGACCTGGTCGTCGGCTCGGCCGGGTTCACCGAGAGCGACCTGCTGGCCGAGATGTACGCCCTGCTGCTCCAGTCCGCCGGATACCGCACCAAGCTCCTGACGGTCACCAACCGGGAGCTGTACGAACCGGCCCTGGAGAGCGGCCGGATCGACGTCGTGCCGGAGTACGCGGCCACGTTCGCCGACTGGCTGAACGCCAAGGAGAACGGGCCGGACGCGCCGGCCGCCGGCTCCCCCGACCCGGTGGCCACCATGAGCGCCCTGCGGGCCCTCGCCGGACCGCGCGGGCTGACCGTCCTCGACCCGGGGCGCGCAGCCGACCAGAACGCCTTCGCCGTCACCGCCGCCTACGCCGCCGAACACCGCCTCAGTACCCTCAGCGACCTCGGCGCCGCCCGGCTCCCCGTCCGGCTCGCCGCCGGGGACGAATGCGTCCGGCGGCGGTACTGCGCACCCGGCCTGAAGGAGGTGTACGGCATCGACGTGACCGCCGTCGACCCCAAGGGCGTCGGGACCACGCAGTCGAAACAGGCGGTGCAGAGCGGACGGAACCAGCTGGTGCTGACCACGACCACCGACGCCACCCTCGACGACTTCGGGCTCGTCCTGCTCGCCGACGACAAGCAACTGCAGAACGCCGACCACGTGGTGCCCGTGGTCAACCGGGCCCGCGCCGGAGGCCCGGGCGTCACGGGGGCCCTCGACCGTCTCAACACCGTGCTCACCACGGCCGATCTGGCCCACCTCAACGAACAGGTGGACAGCTGGCGGCGGCTTCCGGAGGACGTGGCGCGGAACTACCTCGTCGGCAAGGCCCTCCTCCCGCGCTGACACCCGGCGCCCCCGACTGACACCCCGCGCCCCCGGACGCCGCCCGCGCCCCCGGACCCCGCCCGCGTCGCGGGGACGCCCCGCCCGCGCGACACCCCGCCGTGTGATCCACTGTCCTCGCGGGGGCGTACGAACAGGAGCAGGAACAGCGTGACCACCTACCGGCAGCCGGGACTCGTCCTCACCGACCACCGCTTCCCCGTCCCCCTCGACCACTCCCGCCCCGACGGCGAACGCATCGAGGTCTTCGGCCGCGAGGTCGTAGCGAGCGGGAAGGCCGGCCAGGACCGGGAGCGGCTGCCCTGGCTGCTCTATCTGGAGGGCGGACCCGGCTTCGGCGCCCGCCGCTTCATCGGTCCGCAGGCATGGCTCGGCCGGGCGGTCGAGGAGTTCCGGGTCCTCCTCCTCGACCAGCGCGGCACCGGCCGCTCCACCCCCGCCAACCGCCAGACCCTGCCCCTGCGCGGCACGCCGGCCGAGCAGGCCGCCTACCTCGCCCACTTCCGCGCGGACTCCATCGTCAAGGACTGCGAGAGCATCCGCCGCCGGCTCACCGGCGGAGCGCCCTGGACCGTCCTCGGCCAGAGCTTCGGCGGCTTCTGCGCCACCCACTACCTCTCCACCGCCCCCGAGGGCCTGGAGCGGGTCCTCGTCACCGGCGGTCTGCCCTCCCTGGACGCCACCGCCGACGAGGTCTACCGCGCCGCCTACCCCCGGGTCCGGCGCAAGAACGAGGCCCACTTCACCCGCTACCCGCAGGACGCCGAGCGGGCCCGCGCGATCATCGCCCACCTCCTCGACCGCGAGGTCGCCCTGCCCGGCGGCGGCCTCCTCACCGCCGAGGCGTTCCAGTCCCTCGGCATCCTTCTCGGCTCCGGCGACGGCACCCACCAGCTCCATCTGCTCCTGGAGGGCGCCTTCGTCCCCACCCCGGGCGGCCCCGAGCTCGCCGACGCCTTCCTGGAACAGGTGCAGGCACACCTCTCGTACGCGGGACACCCGCTCTACGCCGTGCTCCACGAGGCCATCTACGCCCAGGGCCGGGGACCCACCGACTGGGCCGCCGAGCGCGTCCGCGCCGAGTACCCTGAGTTCGACGCCCGCACCGCGCTCGCCACGGGCGCGCCGCCGCTCTTCACCGGCGAGACCGTCCACCCCTGGCACTTCACCACCGATCCCGCGCTGCGTCCGCTGCGCGAGACCGCCGAGCGGCTCGCCGCGCGCGACGACTGGGCGCCGCTCTACGAGGCCGAGCGCCTCGCCGCCAACGAGGTCCCGGTCGCGGCCGCCGTCTACCACGACGACATGTACGTGGACACCGCCCACTCCCTGGAGACGGCCCGGTCCGTGCGGGGCCTGCGGACCTGGGTGACCGACGAGTTCGAGCACGACGGAGTCCGGGCCGGCGGACCGCGCGTCCTCGACCGGCTTCTCGCGCTGGCCCGCGGCGAGGTCTGACCGACGGGGGCCGGGGCGGCCCCCGCGGCGGCCCCCGGCGCACGGCCGCGCGCCCGGTGCGCGGCCTTGCGCGGCCGTGCGCAAAAGTCCAAGCATCGGCAGCCGTTGCACATGGTGCGAGGGCACGGACTGCCGGTAGAACTCGGACCGGCCCCCGCGAGGGGACCCGTGAGGAGAGGACCCGGACCATGAGCACCCACGTCAGCGCGGAGATCGCCGGCCAGCCGGAGTGCTGGCGGCGCGCCGCCGAGACCGCCGACCGGCACGCCGCCCTGCTGCCGGGTCGCGGCGAGCGCGTCGCCGTCGTCGGCTGCGGTACCTCGTACTTCATCGCCCGCGCCTACGCCGCTCTGCGCGAGTCCCTGGGGGAGGGGGAGACCGACGCCTTCCCCGCCTCCGACCGGACCCCGCTGGGCCGCGGCTACGACCGGATCGTCGCGCTCACCCGCTCCGGCACCACCACGGAGGTCGTGCACCTGCTCGCGGCGGCCGCCGGCCGGATCCCGTCCCTCGTGCTCACCGGGGTGCCCGACAGCCCCGCCGGACGGCTCGCCGACCGGGTCGTCGACCTCGGCTTCGCCGACGAACGCTCCGTCGTCCAGACCCGGTTCGCCACCACCGCCCTCCAACTCCTGCGCGCGGGCCTCGGGGTGGACCTCGGACCGGCGATCGCGGACGCCGAACTCGTCCTGTACGAGCGGCTGCCCACCGCCTGGGAGCGGCGCGGCCAGTTCACCTTCCTCGGCACCGGCTGGACCGTCGGACTCGCCGACGAGGCCGCCCTCAAGCTGCGCGAGGTGGCCCGCGCCTGGACGGAGTCGTACGCGGCGATGGAGTACCGGCACGGCCCGATCAGCATCAGCGATCGGTCCAGCCTCGTCTGCTGCCTGGGTCCCGCCCCCTCCGGGCTGCGGGACGAAGTGGAGTCCACGGGCGCCCTGTTCGCCGCCGACGCCATCGACCCGGTCGCCGCGCTGGTCCGCGTCCAGCGGCTCGCCGTGGCCTTGGCGGACCGGCGCGGCCTCAACCCCGACCGCCCGCGGCACGTCTCGCGGTCGGTGATCCTCTCCGGGGCGATCCGCCCGACGGCCGCGGACGCGGCCCGTATCCTGCGCTCATGACCGAAACGGATGCCACGGACCTCGCCGAGATGCCCGGCGACTGGCAGCGCGCCCTCGCCGTCGTCGCCCACCCCGACGACCTGGAGTACGGCTGCGCGGCGGCCGTCGCCGGCTGGACGGACGCCGGGAAGGAGGTCGTGTACGTCCTCGCCACCCGCGGCGAGGCGGGCATCGACTCGCTCGCCCCGGACGTCTGCGGCCCGCTGCGCGAGCGGGAGCAGCGGGACAGCGCCGCCGTCGTCGGCGTGGACACGGTCGAGTTCCTCGACCACCACGACGGGGTGATCGAGTACGGGCTCGGGCTGCGCCGCGACATCGCGGCCGCGATCCGCCGCCACCGCCCGGAGCTGGTCGTCACCCTCAACCACCGCGACACCTGGGGCGGCGGCCCCGGTGCCCCCTGGAACACCCCCGACCACCTGGCCGTCGGCCGTGCCACGCTCGACGCGGCCGCCGACGCCGGGAACCGCTGGATCTTCCCCGACCTCGCCGACCAGGGCCTGGAGCCCTGGAACGGCGTGCGCTGGGTGGCGGTGGCGGCCTCCGCCACGCCGACGCACGCGGTCGACGCGGCCCCGGGCCTGGACCGCGCCATCCGCTCGCTGCTCTGCCACCGCGCCTACATCGAAGCGCTGACCGACCAGGATCCGGAGGAGTACGTCCGGTCGTTCCTCACCGGCGCGACCGGACGCGCCTCGGACCGCTTCGGCGGGCGCCCCGCGGTGGCCTTCGAACTGTTCGCACGCTGATCCGGGAGGGCCGTCAGCCCATCGGCGCGGGCTTCAGGACCGCGAAGGTCGCGCCGAAGGGGTCGGCCAGCCAGGCGATCCGGCCGACGTCGGGGACGTCGGCCGCGGGCATCACGACCGAGCCGCCGTTGCCCTGGGTCGAGCGGGCGACGGCGTCGGCGTCCTCGACCGCGAAGTACGGCACCCAGCGCGGCGTGTCCCCCTGGAGCTCCGCGGCGCCGCCGAAGGAGGCGTCCTGCTGGTCGCCCTCGGCGGTGGAGATCACCCGGTACGTCATGCCGGGGGCCTCCATCTCCGCCCACCGCCAGCCGAACAGGGTCCGGTAGAAGCCGAGCACGGACTCCGGTTCGGCGACGTGGAGTTCGGCCCAGACCAGGGTGTTGGTGGCCGAGGTCCGCTCCAGGCCCTTGACGGCGCTCGGCTGCCAGACGGCGAACTCGGCGCCGCCCGGGTCGGTGAGGCAGGCCATCCGGCCCGCCTCCATGACGTCGAAGGCAGGGGCGCGGACGGTGCCGCCGGCGGTCTCGGCGGCCTTCTGGGTGGCGTCGGCGTCCGGGGTCTGGAAGTACACCGTCCAGGCGCTGTGGGCGCCCTCCTCGGTGAGCGGCCCGAGGGCGCCGATCGTCAGCCCGTCCTGCTGGAAGAAGCCGTAGCCGCCGGCGTCCGGCCCCGCCGACCGGAACTCCCAGCCGAAGACGGCGCCGTAGAAGGCGGCGGCCGCCTCGGTGTCGGGGCTGCCGAGGTCGAGCCAGTTGGGGGATCCCTTGGTGAACTGCGTACCGAGCATGGGAGGTGTTCCGTCCTTCCGTCGTCCGTGACTGCCGGAGCCGGGCCGCAGGTCCATCCGGCTTCCGGCCACCATGGCCGATCCTCATCCCTGGGGCGGGTCGGCGCAGCCTCAGCCGCGCGGGTTCATCCGGTCGGCCGACCGGCCACCGCGGCCTCCAGGTCGCCGAGCAGCAGCTCGCCGTTGATCGCGGCGCCCGCCCGGTATCCCCGGCTCACCGCGTTGACCACCTGCTCCTGCGGGCCGGTGACGTTTCCCGCCGCCCACACGCCGGGCACGCTGGTCCGGCCGGTCTCGTCGACCGCGACGAACTCCCCGAACGGAGTCGCGCGCAGCTCCGCCCCCAGCTGCCTCAGCACCCCGTCCCGGGCCGCGAGGCGGGTCGCCCCGACGAAGACCACGGAGCGCGACACGAACCGCCCGTCGGCGAGCCGCACCCCGGTCAGCGCGTCGTCCTCGACGGCGAGCCCCGCCACCTCCCCGGTGACCACCCGCACGCCCGCCGCGTCCAGCAGGGCCGCGTCCCGGGCGGAGAGCTCGCCGGCGGTGTGCAGGAAGAGCGTCACGTCCTTCGACCAGTGCGAGACCATCAGCGCCTGGTGCGCGGGCATCACCGGGTGCGCGATGACACCGAAGGGCCGGTCGCGGACCTCCCAGCCGTGGCAGTACGGGCAGTGCAGGACGTCCCGGCCCCACCGCTCGGCCACCCCGTCGATCTCCGGCAGCTCGTCGACGAGCCCGGTCGTCACGACGAGCCGCCGCGCGCCGACCGCGGTGCCGTCCGCCAGGGAGACGGTGAACCCGTCCCGCCCGTCCGGCGCCGCGCCCGTCACCCGGCCGGCCCGCCACTCCACGCCGTAGGCGGCGATCTCCCGGCGTCCGGCCGCCAGATAGTCGGCCGGGCTCGTCCCGTCGCGGGACAGCACGCCCTGCATGTGGGCCGTCGGGGCGTTCCGGGGCTCGCCCGCGTCCACGACCAGGGTGCGCCGCCGTGAGCGGCCCAGGACCAGTGCGGCGCTGAGACCCGCCGCGCCGCCGCCGACCACCACGGCGTCGTACCGCTCGTCCGCGCCGCCCTCGTCCCTGCCCTCGCCGTCGCCCGCGTCCCTGCCGTTGCCCTGGTCCCGGTCCATGTCCGTGCTCCTCGTGTCGGTGCTCATGACGCGAGCGTCGCTCCGCGGCCGTGATTCCGGCAAGGAATCTTGCCGTTTCGGCAATCCGTTCCTGTCACACTGGACGCATGAGTGAAGACGACCGCATCGACGCCGTGCTGAACGAGGTGGGCCCCCGGCTCCGCCGGGTCCGCCGCGACCGGGGGGTGACCCTCGCCGAGCTGTCCGCCGCCACGGGCATCTCCGTGAGCACCCTGTCCCGGCTGGAGTCCGGGCAGCGCAGGCCCAGCCTGGAACTGCTGCTGCCGCTGGCCCGCGCCCATCAGGTCCCGCTCGACGAGCTGGTCGGCGCCCCGCCGGTGGGCGACCCCCGGGTCAAGGCGAAGCCGATCGTGCGCCACGGACGGACGATGTTCCCGCTGACCCGGCAGCCCGGCGGCCTCCAGGCGTACAAGGTGATCCAGGAGAAGCCGCACGAGACGCCGGAGCCGCGGGTGCACGAGGGGTACGAGTGGCTGTACGTGCTCTCCGGGAAGCTCCGGCTCGTCCTCGGCGACCACGACGTCGTCCTCGCCGCCGGCGAGGCGGCCGAGTTCGACACCCGCGTCCCGCACTGGTTCGGGCCCACGGCCGACGGGCCGGTGGAGTACCTCAGCCTCTTCGGGCCGCAGGGGGAGCGCATGCATGTGAGGGCGCGACCCAAGAAGTCCGGCTGAGTCGTTCCCCCCGCGTCAAGCGACCGCTTAGTATGCAACCGACCGCTCGGTACGGAGGAGGCTTCCGGATGCAGGCATGGCGTGTGTACGAGAACGGGGAACCGGGCGCGGTGATGCGCCGCGAGGAGGTGGAACCGCCCACGCCCGGAGCGGGCCAGGTGCTCCTCAAGGTCCGCGCCGCGAACGTCAACTTCCCCGACGCGCTGCTCTGCCGGGGTCACTACCAGGTGCGGCCCCCGCTGCCCTTCACCCCCGGCGTGGAGGTCTGCGCCGAGACGGAGGACGGCCGCCGGGTCGTCACCACCGCGGCCCTCCCGCACGGCGGCTTCGCCGAGTACGTCCTCGCCGACGCCGCCGGGCTCCTCCCGGCCCCCGAGGCACTCGACGACGCCGAGGCCGCCGCACTGCACATCGGCTACCAGACCGGCTGGTTCGGCCTGCACCGCCGTGCCGCCCTGCGGGAGGGCGAGACGCTCCTCGTCCACGCGGCGGCCGGAGGCGTCGGCAGCGCCGCCGTCCAGCTCGGCAAGGCCGCGGGCGCCACCGTCATCGGGGTCGTCGGCGGACCGGAGAAGGCGGCCGTCGCCCGCGCGCTCGGCTGCGACGTGGTCGTCGACCGGCGCTCCGAGGACGTCGTCGCCGCCGTCAAGGCGGCGACCGGCGGCCGCGGCGCCGACGTGATCTACGACCCGGTCGGCGGCGAGGCGTACCAGCAGTCCGCCAAGTGCGTGGCCTTCGAGGGGCGGATCGTGGTCGTCGGCTTCGCCAGCGGCACCGTCCCCGCCCCGGCCCTCAACCACGCCCTAGTGAAGAACTACTCGGTCCTCGGCCTCCACTGGGGCCTGTACGCGGCGAAGGACCCGGCCTCGATCGGCCGCTGCCACGAGACCCTCACGGCCTACGCGGCCAAGGGCCTGATCAAGCCGCTCATCGGCGAACGCGTCCCCTTCGCCGGCGCGGCCGACGCCGTGCAGCGGGTCGCCGACGGCACCACCACCGGCCGCCTGGTCGTCCTCCCGGAAGGGGACCGCGCATGACCGACGCCGAGGAACTCCGCTCCCTCACCCGGCGGTTGCTGGCGGACCATCCGCCCGCCGGTACCGCGCGCGCCGACTTCCTGCGCGCCCGCTTCGACGCCGGACTCGCCTGGGTGCACTACCCGGTGGGCCTCGGCGGGCTCGACGCGCCCCGCGCGCTGCAGTCGGTCGTCGACGCCGAACTCGCCGCCGCCGGCGCCCCGGACAACGACCCGCGCCGGATCGGCATCGGCCTCGGCATGGCCGCGCCCACCCTGCTCGCGCACGGCTCCGACGACGTCAAGCGCCGCTTCCTGCGGCCGCTGTGGGTCGGCGATGAGGTGTGGTGCCAGCTCTTCAGCGAGCCCGGCGCCGGCTCCGACCTCGCCGCGCTCGGCACCCGGGCCGTCCGGGACGGCGACAGCTGGGTGATCGACGGACAGAAGGTGTGGACGTCCAGCGCCCACGTCGCCCGCTGGGCCATCCTCATCGCCCGCACCGATCCGGACGCGCCCAAGCACCGGGGCATCACCTACTTCGTGTGCGACATGACAGACCCCGGCGTCGAGGTCAGGCCGCTGCGCCAGATCACCGGCGAGGCCGAGTTCAACGAGGTCTTCCTGACCGGCGTCCGCATCCCCGACACCCACCGGCTCGGCGCGGTCGGCGACGGCTGGCGGGTCGCGCAGACCACCCTCATGAACGAACGGGTCTCCATCGGCGGCGCCCGCATCCCGCGCGAGGGCGGCATGATCGGGAAGCTCGCCGCCACCTGGCGCGACCGTCCCGAACTGCGCACCCACGACCTGCACCGGCGGCTCCTCGACCTCTGGGTCGACGCCGAGGTGGCCCGGCTCACGGGCGAGCGGCTCCGCCAGCAGCTCGTGGCGGGCCAGCCCGGCCCGGAGGGCAGCGCGATGAAGCTCGGCTTCGCCCGGCTCAACCAGGCCATCAGCGGACTCGAAGTGGAACTCCTCGGCGACGAGGGCCTGTTGTACGGGGACTGGACCATGCGCCGCCCCGAACTCGTCGACTTCACCGGTCGTGACGCCGGCTACCGCTATCTGCGGTCCAAGGGCAACTCGATCGAGGGCGGCACGACCGAGGTCCTCCTCAACATCGTCGCCGAACGGGTCCTCGGCCTGCCCCCGGAGCCCCGCAACGACAAGGACGTCGCCTGGAAGGACCTCGCCCGATGACGCAGCCGCTGGATCTCCTGTACTCGGACACCGAGGACGACCTGCGGGCGGCCGTCCGCGCCCTGCTCACCGACCGGGCCGGTCACCGGACCGTCCTCGGTCTGGCCGAGACGGACGACCCCTACGTCCCCGGGCTCTGGAAGTCCCTCGCGTCCGACATCGGCGCCGCCGGACTCCTGGTCCCCGAGAAGCTCGGCGGCCAGGGCGCGAGCCACCGCGAGGCCGCCGTGGTCCTGGAGGAGCTGGGCCGTGCGGTGACCCCGGTGCCGTACCTCACGAGCGCGGTGGTGGCCACCGAGACCCTGCTGACGCTCGCCGGGGCCCGCACCGGCACGGGCGCCGACGAGGCCGCGGCCCTGGACGCCGAGCCGCTCGCCGGGGAGGGCGGCCCCGCGGCCGAACTCCTCGCCCGGGTCGCGAGCGGCCGTACGGTCGCGGTGCTCGCCGTGCCGCTCTCCACCGGGCCGGGCGCGGAACCGCCGCTCGCCTCCCCGGTGGCCGGGGTCGCCGACGCGGTCGCCGCCGACGTCCTGCTCGTCCCGCGCGCCGACGGCCTGTACGCCGTACCGGCCGGGGAGGCGACGATCGAGCCGCGGACGCCGCTCGACCTGACCCGCCCGCTGGCCGGGGTCACCACGCCGGAGGGGAGCGGCACCCGGCTCGCCGGACCCGGCGCGGCCCGGGCGGCGGTCCGGCGGGGGCTGCTCGCGGGCGCCGGGCTGCTGGCGTCCGAGCAGCTCGGCCTCGCCGAGTGGTGCCTGGAGGAGACCGTCCGCCACACGCGGGAGCGCCACCAGTTCAACCGTCCCGTCGGTTCCTTCCAGGCCCTCAAGCACCGCATGGCCCAGCTCTGGCTGGACCTCGTCGGCGCCCGGGCGGCGGCCCGCGCCGCGGCCGACGCCCTGGCCACCGGCAGCCCGGACGCCCCGCTGGTCGTGGCCGTCGCCCAGGTCTACTGCTCCAAGGTCGCGGTCCGCGCCGCCGAGGAGTGCGTCCAGCTGCACGGCGGGCTCGGGATGACCTGGGAGCACCCCGCGCACCTGGCGCTGAAGCGGGCCAAGTCCGACCAGATCGCGCTCGGTTCGGCGGGGCGTCACCAGGACGCGATCGCCGCGCTGGTGGACCTCCCGGCGCCCGCGTAACGGAGCCAGGGCCTCCGAGTAAGGGGCCCCCGTGTCCACACCCCTTTACATACTGTTTAATTGCGAGCTGTTCGCAATAACAGTTGATCTTCAAGAGGGGTGTGGACACGATGGCCGCCCGATCCGTTCGCCGAGCGACCGCCGCGACAGTGACGGGGGCGCTCGCCCTCGCCACCGCGGCCTGCTCGAACCCCGGCTCCACCGCCGGCGGCTCCGGCGGACCCAAGGACTCCGCGGTCGTCGGCATCGCGTACGAACCCGAGACCCTCAGCCCCCTCCTCGGCTACGGCAAGGACGGCAACTCCAAGATCTTCGACGGGCTGCTCGCCTTCGACGGCGACATGAGGCTGGAGCCCGCCCTCGCCCGCGCCCTGCCGAAGGTCAGCGCCGACGGACTCACCTACACGTACACGCTCCGCGACGGCGTCACCTTCAGCGACGGCGTCCCCTTCACGGCGAAGGACGTCGTCTTCACCTACCGCACCATCCTCGACCCGAAGACGAACAACGCCTCCCGCACCGAACTCGACGCCCTCCGCGGCGTCCGGGCCGTCGGCGACGACACCGTCGTCTTCACCCTCAAGTACCCCTACGCGCCCTTCGCCGAGCGCACCGTCCAGGCCATCGCCCCCCGGCACGCCGCCGCCGGAAAGGACGTCAACACCGGCGCCTTCACCACGAAGCCCATCGGCACCGGACCGTACGTCCTCACCGGCTGGTCCAAGGGCGAGAAGCTCACCTTCAAGGCCAACCCCACCTACTGGGACGGCGCACCCGCGGTCAAGCGGCTCACCATGGCGATCGTCAAGGACGACGACGTCCGCGCCACCCGGCTGCGCGCCGGCGACCTCGACGGCGCCGTCCTGCCCCCCAACCTCGCCGCCGGCTTCCACGGCGACCCGGCGAGGAAGACGTACACCGCGAAGACCTACGACTACCGCACGGTCACCCTCCCCACCCACCACCCGGTCACCGGCGACACCGCCGTCCGCCGCGCCCTCGACGTCGCCGTCGACCGCGGGGCCATGGTCGACAAGATCCTCGAAGGCGCCGGAAAGCCCGCCTACGGACCGGTGCCCACCGACAGCCCCTGGTTCGCGAAGGGCACCGAACGCCGCCACGACCTCGACGGCGCCCGGACGATCCTCGACGAGGCCGGCTGGACGCCCGGCCCCGACGGCGTCCGCGTCAGGAACGGCGTCCGCGCCGCCTTCCCGCTCTGGTACCTCTCCGGCGACAAGCTCCGCCAGGACCACGCCCTCGCCTACGCCTCCGACGCCAAGAAGGCCGGCATCGACATCACCACCCAGGCCGGCACCTGGGAGGTCATCGAGCCCCGGATGAAGACCGACGCCGTCCTCGCCGGCGGCGGCTCACCCGGCGACCCCGACTTCGACCAGTACCTGCTGCTGAAGTCCTCCCTCGCCGGCGACGGCTTCAACAACATGGCCCGGTACGACAACAAGAGCGTCGACCGCGCCCTGGAGGACGGCCGCCGGACGAACGACGTCACCCAGCGCCGTGCCGCGTACGACACCGTCCAGCGCGAACTGGTGAAGAACCCCGGCTACACCTTCCTCACCCACATCGACCACCTCTACGTCGTGAACGACGCCTGGGACGGCCTCGGCACCCAGACCGAGCCGCACGACCACGGCCTCGCCTCCGGCCCCTGGTGGAACGTCGAGGCGTGGAAGCCCAAGGGCGCGGGCAAGTGAGCCGCCGCCTCCCCTGGGGGGCCATGGCACGGATGACGGGACGGCGGGCCCTGGCCGCCGTCCCCGTCCTCCTCGCCGTCACCCTCGCGGTGTTCGCCGTCGCCGCGGCCTCCCCCTTCGACCCCGTCAAGGCGTACGCCGGCACCGCCGGACTCACCGCCTCGCAGGAGAACCTCGACCAGCTCCGCGCCAACCTCGGCGTCGACCGGCCCCTCCTCACCCGCTGGTGGGAGTGGCTCACCGCCGCCGTCACCGGCGACCTCGGCGACTCCTCGGTCATGCGCCGGCCCGTCGCCGACGTCATCGGCGAACGCCTCGGCTGGTCCGTCCTCCTCGCCGTCACCGCCTTCCTGATCGCCATCGCCCTCGGCACGCTCCTCGGCGTCCTCGCCGGCCGCCGCCGCGGCGGCCTCCTCGACCGGGCCGTCAGCTCCGCCGCGTACACCCTGGAAGCCGCCCCCGCCTTCTGGCTCGGCCTGCTCGCCATCTGGTTCTTCGCCCTGAAGCTCGGCGTCCTGCCCCCCGGCGGGCTCACCGACACCGCGAGCGACACCGTCACCGCCGACCAGGTCGCCCGCCACCTCGTGCTGCCCGCGCTCGTCCTCGGCGCCTCCCAGCTGCCCTGGTTCCTCCTCTACGTCCGCCAGGGCGTCGGCGACGCCCTCGACGAGGACCCCGTACGCGGCGCCCGCGCCCGCGGCCTGCGCGAACGCACCGTCCTCACCGGCCACGCCCTGCGCTCCGGAATGCTGCCCATGCTCACCCTCGTCGGCTCCCGCGTCCCCGAACTCATCACCGGCGCCCTGCTGGTGGAGACCGTCTTCAGCTGGCCCGGCATCGCCGCCGCCACCGTCACCGCGGCCACCTCCGTCGACTTCCCGCTGCTCGCCGCGCTCACCGTCCTCGCCACCGCCGCCGTCCTCCTCGGCAACCTCCTCTCCGACCTGCTGTACGGACTCGCCGACCCGAGGGTGGGCTTCGATGGCTGACCCGCGCACCCACCGCCTGCGGCTCTGGAGCTCCGGCCTCGTCGTCGGAACCGTCCTCCTCGCCGTCCTCGTCGTGCCCCCGCTCGTCCAGCTCGACGAACAGGCCGTCGACCTCTCCCGCAAGCTCCTCCCGCCCTCCTGGGAGCACCCCTTCGGCACCGACGACCTCGGGCGCGACCTCCTCCTGCGCTGCGTCTACGGCCTGCGGATCTCGCTCCTCGTCGGACTCGTCGCCGCCCTGGTCGCCACCGTCGTCGGCACCGCCGTCGGTGCGGCGGCCGGAGCGCTCGGCGGCTGGACCGACCGCTGCCTGATGCGGCTCGTCGACACCTTCTCCGCCGTGCCGCACCTGCTGCTCGGGATCTTCGTCGTCGCCCTCTTCCGGCCCGGCGTGTGGCCCGTCATCGCCTCCGTCGCCGTCACCCACTGGCTGTCCACCGCCCGGATCGTCCGCTCCGAGGTCCTCTCGCTGCGCACCCGCCCGTTCGTGGACGCCGCCGTCTCCGGCGGTGCCACCCGGTGGCGCGTCGCCGTCCGCCACCTGCTGCCCGCCGTGCTGCCGCAGGCCGGGCTCGCCGCCGTCCTGATGATCCCGCACGCCATGTGGCACGAGTCCGCGCTCTCCTTCCTCGGCCTCGGTCTGCCCAGTCACCAGGCCAGCCTCGGCAACCTCGTGCAGAACGCCCGCTCGTCGCTGCTCGCCGGGTACTGGTGGCCCACCCTCTACCCCGGCCTCCTCCTCATCGTGCCGACCCTCGCCCTCGCCGGACTCGCCGGCGCCTGGCGGGACCGGCTCAACCCGCGCCGCCGATCGGAGCTGATGCTGTGAACGCCGCGAACGGCAAGGTCCTGCGCGCCCTGGAGGCCGTCACCGCCGAGCGGGCCGAGGGCGCCCTCCTCAGTGTCCGCGGGCTCACCGTCCGGTTCCGGCTGCGCGGCGGACGGACCGTCGCGGCCGTGAGCGACGCCGACCTCGACCTCGCGGCGGGGGAGTGCCTGGCGCTCGTCGGCGAGAGCGGCTGCGGCAAGTCGGTCCTCGCGTCCGCCCTCCTCGGACTGCTGCCCGGCAACGCGGTGGCCTCGGGGACCGCCCTGCTCGCCGGCGGCACCCCGGAAGCGGCCGACCTGCTCGCCGCCGACGAGAAGACCCTCGCCCGCACCGTACGCGGCCGGCGCGTCGGCCTCGTGCCGCAGAGCCCCGCGGCCCACCTCACCCCCGTCCGCACCGTGCGGTCCCAGCTGGAGGAGACCGTACGGGCGCTCACCGCCGTCCCCCGCCGCGCCCGGCGGGAGGCGGCCGAGGCCGCCGCCGCGCGGGCCGCCTTCCCCCAGGGGCACCTCGACCGGTACCCGCACGAACTCTCCGGCGGCCTGGCCCAGCGCGCCGCCACCGCCCTGGCCCTCATCGGCGACGCCCGCCTGCTCCTCGCCGACGAACCGACCACCGGCCTCGACCGCGACCTCGTCGACCGCACCGCCGACGAACTGCGCCGCCACGTCGACGACGGCCGCGCCCTGCTCCTCATCACCCACGACCTCGCCGCCGCCGCGCGCGTCGCCGACCGCGTCGCCGTCATGTACGCCGGCCGGATCGTCGAAGTCGCCCCCGCCCACCGCTTCTTCGGCCCCACCGGACCCCGCCACCCGTACGCCCGCGGCCTCCTCGACGCCCTGCCCGAGCGCGCGTTCACCCCCATCCCCGGCATGCCGCCGGAACTCTCCGCCCTGCCCGAGGGCTGCGCCTTCGCCCCGCGCTGTGCCCGCGCGACCGCCCGCTGCGCCACCCGCCCCGACCTCCGGGCCGGGGTGGCCTGCCACCACCCGGAGCACGCCCGTGCTTGAACTCGACACCGTCACCGCCGGATACGACCGGGGCGCACCCGTCTTCCGCGGCGCCTCCCTCACCGTCGCCCCCGGCGAGTCCGTCGGCCTCCTGGGCCCCAGCGGCTGCGGCAAGTCCACCCTCGCCCGCGTCGCCGCCCTCCTCCACCGCCCCGACGCCGGCCGGCTCGTCCTCGACGGCACCGAGGTCCACCGGTGGCGCCACCGTGCCCCACGCGCCCTGCGGACCGCCGTCGGCGTCGTCTTCCAGCAGCCGCGCACCGCCGCCGACCCCCGCCTGCCCCTCGCGGACCTGATCGCCGAGCCGCTGCGCGCCACCGGCCGCCGCACCGAGGCCCCCGGGCGTCTCGCCGCGCTCGCCCCGGCCGTCGGCCTCACCCCCGACCTGCTCGCTCGCCGGCCGCACGAGGTCAGCGACGGCCAGCTCCAACGTGCCTGCCTCGCCCGCGCGTTGACCCTCCGCCCCCGCTGGCTGATCTGTGACGAGATGACCGCCATGCTCGACGCCTCCACCACGGCCGCCCTCGTCGCCGCCGTCGAGACCTACCGCGCGGAGACCGGCGCCGGCCTCCTCGCCGTGGGCCACGACCGCGCGCTGCTGCACCGCTGGTGCGACCGTACGGTGGAGTGGAAGGACTGCCTGCCCGCAGAGGAGAGCCCGTGAGCACACCGTGGACGCCCGCCGCCGGGGACGACCCCCTCGACGGACTGCGCGCCGCCCTCACCGGCGCCCTCTGCGGCTACGAACCCGACGGCGGCTACGAGGACCACTGCTGGATCCTCCACCCCGTCCACGACGGTCCGGTACGGCTCCGCTGGGACGAGGTGCTCGCCCGGACGGGCCGACGGCTGGCCGACTGGCCCGGCACCCTCTCGTACCTGGTCTTCGAGGACGTGGCGGGGACGGACGAACTCGACGGGCCCGACCCGGCGGAGCTGGACCGCGCCTGCCTGGCCCGGCTCGTCGACCACCTCACGAGGAACGGCCCGCAGGGGCCGGACACCCCGTGCGGGGCGGCCCAGGCCCCCGTGGCGACGCTGCCCGGCACCTCGCTCGACGCCCGGCGCGGCCGGCTCGGCGACGCGCTCGCCCACCACGACACCATGCCCGACCTCCGGTTTCCCGCCACCTGGTGGGCCGCCGACGGCAGCTGGCTCGTCCTCACCGACTGGGACCTCAGCGCCACCGAGGTCTTCGGGGACGCGGCGCTCATCGCGGGACTCCTCGCCGATCCGGAGCTGGACGCGGTGCGCCGGCCGACCATCGCCGAGACCCTCTGCGGCTGACCCCGGCCGAATCTCACCCGTATGGCCGCCCCGCCATTCGCCCGGACGGACCGCCCATTCCGCCACACTGTCCGCCGAACGCCGCAATTCCGGTGCGGCGACGGAGGGACGTGAAGGCGATGGCCGTTTCCATTTCTGTCGTGGTGCTGCTGCTGGTGCTGGCCGCCATCTTCCTGCGCAGCGGAGGGCTGAAGTTCACGCACGCGCTCGTCTGCGCCCTGCTCGGCTTCTTCCTGGCCGGCACCAGCATGGCGCCCACCATCCACAACGGCGTCGCCGCCACCGCCAACGTGGTCTCCAGCCTCAGGCCGTGATCATTGCATGATCGTGAACTGCCCATGAAACACAGGGCAGTTCCATGTACATCTCACACACTCGGGCCTAGCGTCGGCCGCCGGCGCGACACACGTCAGGAACCCGAGGAGCCGCATTGACCACGCATCCGCCCAGAAGACGAGCACGCGCGCTCGCGCTGATCGCCGCGCTGAGCGCGACCCTCCTCGCCGGCGCGGCCCCCGTCGCCCAGGCCGAGGAGATACCCCTCGCCCTCGGCCACCGCCTCGTCGACCACTACGACGGCGCCCCCGCGACCGCACGGCCCGTGCCCGGCAAGGCCCCCGCCCAGCACCCGTACCTCGCCCCCAACGGGCGCAGCGGCATGCACGCCGACGGAGCCGGCAGCGGCACCCATCCGTACTCCGGGCCCCTGGGCCGCGCCCCGGAGGTCGACAGCGAGAGGATCGCCCCCGTCGGCGGCGAATGCGCCACCGTCACCTTCGACGCGGGCGGCCGCCTCGTCACCGTGTGCGGCACCTTCAACGGCTTCCTCCTGAAGCTGCTCGACCCGCGCACCCTGGACACCCTCGCCGAGTACAGACTGCCCCAGCGGTCCTCCACGGTCGAGGCCATCACCCGCCTCGACTTCGAGAAGATCTTCAAGGACACCTCGGGCGGCGCCTACTTCTACCTCGACGACCGGGACCGGGTCGTCCTCGCCGACTCCCGCCAGCACGTCCTGCGCATCGCCCACCGCCAGAAGGCGGACGGCGCCTGGGAGTTCTCCGTCGAGAACGACTGGGACCTCACCTCCCTCGTCCCGCACGACTGCGTCTCCTGGACCAACCTCTTCCCCAGCGGCGTCTGCGACCCCGTCACCTCCGTCATGCCCGACTGGGACGGCCGCATCTGGTGGGTCACCCGGCTCGGCCGCGTCGGGACCGTCGACCCCGCGACGGGCGCCCTGCGCGCGGTCCGGCTCGACGGGGAGGAGATCCAGAACTCCTTCTCCGTCGCCGAGGACGGCGTCTCCATCGTCACCGACCACGCCCTGTACGGCTTCCGAGCCGACGCCGACGGCACCCCGCGCGTCCGGTGGCGCGAGACGTACGACCGGGGGACCGGAACCAAGCCGGGCTCGGTGAACCAGGGTTCGGGCACCACACCCGACCTCTTCGGCGCGCACGACGAGTACGTCGCCATCACCGACAACGCCGACGACCGCATGAACGTCCTCGTCTACCGGCGGGGCGCCGACGTGCCCGCCGCCGAGCGGCTCGTCTGCAAGGTGCCGGTGTTCCGCTCCGGGGC
The DNA here is from genome assembly GCF_042743475.1 of Streptomyces sp. NPDC059534. Taxonomy (NCBI): domain Bacteria; kingdom Bacillati; phylum Actinomycetota; class Actinomycetes; order Kitasatosporales; family Streptomycetaceae; genus Streptomyces; species Streptomyces sp. NPDC059534. The sequence goes on along the minus strand of NZ_JBHWAQ010000001.1, from coordinate 303,267 downwards.
CTCGACGACCGACAACTCCCTGATCAGCTGGGGCAACAGCCTCGTCGTCGAGAACAACTACGGCTACGAGAATCCCAGCACGCTCGCCCTCGGCCGCAGCGTCGTCGGCGGCGCCGCCCGCATCGACGTCCGCGCCGACGGCAGCGGCTGCGACACCGTCTGGGAGAGCGACGTCCGCTCGCCCTCCACCGTCCCCAAGCTCTCCACCGCCAACGGGCTGCTGTACTTCTACGAGAAGGAGCCCAACGCCTTCGGCATCGACGCCTGGTACCTGACCGCCGTCGACTTCCGCACCGGACGGCGCGCCTTCAAGCGCTTCACCGGAACCGGCCTGGCCTACGACAACAACTGGGCGCCGATCACCATCGGTCCCGACGGCACCGCGTACGTCGGCGTGTTCAACGGCATCGTCGCCGTCCGCGACACCGCCTGACCCGCACGGAACCGCCCCGGACCCCGCGGGGACCGGGGCGGTCATCCGCACCGCTCAGACCATCTCGGGCATCTCGCCGACCGTGGTCTTCATGTCGATGACCGCGAACGCGGCGCCCTGCGGGTCCAGGATCGCCGCGAACCGGCCGAACGGACTGTCCATCGGGCCGAACACCTTCCGCCCGTTGAGCCGTTCGGCCGCCTCGACGGCCTTGTCGCAGTTGTCGACGGCGAAGTACAGCTGGATGTAGGAGGGGATCTCCGGCGGGAAGTCCTCCGCCGTCATCTTCATCCGGCCGAGCACGGGCTGCTCGCCGCCCAGGTCGAAGACCCGGTAGTCCATGTGCTCGTCCTGCATCTTCTTCGAGTTGTACCCGAAGACGGAGGTGAAGAAGGCGTCGGACTTCGCGGGCTCCCGGGTGAAGACCTCCGCCCAGGCGAACGAGCCGGTCTCACCCTCCAGCTCGAACCCCACGTGGTCGCCCGCCTGCCAGACGCCGAAGGTGACGCCCGCCGGGTCCTGGGCGATGCACATCGACCCGAACGTGCCGACCTGCATCGGCTCCATCAGGACCGTGCCGCCCGCCGCCCGGATCTTCTCCGCCGTGGCGGCGGCGTCCGGGGAGGCGAAGTACAGACACCAGGCCGACTGCGGCTCCCCGTCCTGTCCCGGCATCGGCGGGACGACGGCCGCGACCGCCTTGCCGTTCTTGTACGCCTGCGTGTAATTGCCGAATTCCGAGGAGGACTCGCCGAAGGTCCAGCCGAGGACGTCGCCGTAGAACGTCTTGGCGCCCTCGACGTCGGTGAACATCGCGTCGGTCCAGACCGGCGTGCCTTCAGGTCGTGCGGCCATGACGGTGACTCTCGCTTCCGATGGTGGACGTGCTTCCTGTGAGCCACGCTAACCAGGGCCGCCGCACCTCGCTCGGTGACGCGCGGACCGGCCGCGGCCGGACGACGGACGCGGGCCCGCGCGCCGGGGCCGCCGCCGGGCCCCGCGCGTCAGTGCGGCAGCCGGCCCATCGCGTACCGGTGGAACGGGCCGTCCGGCACCGGGAGGCCGGGCCGCCACATCCTCAGCACCTGCGCTGAGGGCAGGAACAGTGCCTCCGGCAGACGGTCGGGCGCCGTCCACTCCCAGCGCTCGATCCCTTCGGGCTCGGCCACCGCCGGGACGCCGCCGAAGCGGCGCACGACCGTGGCCACGGTCATCCGGGTCAGCTCCGCGGAGGTGACCGAGTCCAGGATCAGCCCGAGGACCTCCACATCGGCGGCGTCCGCCACCAGCGTCGTCTCCTCGGCCAGCTCCCGCACCGCGGCGGCCTCCACGGACTCGCCCGGCTCGACCTTGCCACCGGGCAGCTCCCACACCCCGGAGCGGTGCAGCCCGAGGAGGAACCGGCCGCTCCCGTCGAGCACGACGACCCCCGCGCCGAGCGATGCCTGGGCGGAGGGCGGCTGGACGTTGCGGCGGGCGGTGGACGCGTGGTCTTCGGTCGTCATGGCCCCCTGTGTACCAGGCGCCTCGGACACCCCGGAGCGCCCCGGGCCGCCCGGGAGCCTCAGGACGCGGCGGCCTCGGGAGCGGACGGGACCACCGCCACCGGGCAGTGGGCGTGGTGCAGCACGGCGTGGGCGACGGAGCCGATGAGCAGGGAGCCGATGTGGTGGCGGTGGTGGCGGCCGACGACCAGCAGACCGGCGTCCCGGGAGCCCTCGACCAGCCGGCCCGCGGCGTCGCCCGGCGCCACGACCGGGACGAGGTCGACCTTGGGCCAGCGCTCGGCGAAGGGGCGCAGGCGTTCCTCCTGCTCCTGACCGGCCTCCCGCAGGAGCTCCGTGCCGTCGTCCGCCGGCGGCAGGGGCGGCGGCACCTGGAGGGCCGGGGACGGGGCCGCGAGAAGGGCGCCGGGCTGCGGAGGGATCCGCAGGGCGGTGACGACCTCCAGGGGGACGCCCCGGTGGTGCGCCGCCTCGAAGGCGAAGGCCACGACGTCGTCCGGGGTCTCCTCCGGGTGGAGGCCGAGCAGGACCCGGCCCGCGGCCGCCCCGCCTTCCAGGGCCGTGGTGCGGGCCTCGTGGGGCACGACGACGAGCGGGCAGGGCGCGGTCATGGCGAGAGTACGGCTGGTCGAGCCGAGGAGGAGGCTCGCGAAGCCGCCGCGGCCCCGGGAGCCGGAGACCAGGAGCCGGCCGCCGCGCGCGGCCGCCGGCAGGGCGTCGGTCACGGACCCGTCCAGGGACGCGTACCGCACCGGGACGTTGTGCCCCCGCTCCTCGACGACCGTCCGCACGGCGTTCAGGACCGTGTCCGGGAGCTCCGCGTCCGTCCCCAGGGAGGCGATGCGGGCGGCGCCCAGCTGGAGGGCGTCGGACCGCACATGGGCCACGACCAGGGGAGCGCCCAGGCTCTCCGCGGCGCTCAGGGCCCACTCCAGGGCGCGGAGGCTGTGCTCGGACCCGTCCACACCGACGACGACCGGCGGCTCGGAGGCGGTGTTCGTGCTGCTCGTGTCACTCATGAGGGCATGCCTCCCTCAGCCGCACACACGCCACGCCGGTCCGGACCTCCTCGGTCCGGACCGGCGTGGCGTGGGCGGAGTGGGTCAGGCGCCCTGGCGGCGGGCCCGCTCCTCGTTGCGCTCCTTGATGCGGACGGTCTCCTTGCGGACCTCCGACTGGGTGGCGCGCTCCTTCTGCAGCCACTCGGGCTGCTCCTGCTTGAGCGCGTCGATCTGCTCGGTGGTGAGCGGCTCGGTGATCCCGCCGCGGGCGAGACCGGCGATGGAGATCCCGAGCTTGTTGGCGACGACCGGGCGGGGGTGCGGACCGTTCGTGCGCAGCTCCTGGAGCCAGGCCGGCGGGTCGGCCTGGAGCTCGCTCAGCTCGGCGCGCGAGACGACACCCTCCTGGAAGTCGGCGGGGGTGGCTTCGAGGTACACACCCAGCTTCTTCGCCGCGGTCGCGGGCTTCATCGTCTGGGTGTTCTGGTGCGACGTCATGGTGTCAAGGGTATCGAGCATGCGGGCGACCTCCGACCACGTCCGCTACCGGTAGCCTTGCGGGGTGACAGGCTCGGACGTTTCCCCCGCGGATCCCCACTCGGATTCCTCCTCCTTCCGGCTTGCGTACGTGCCGGGAGTGACCCCCTCGAAGTGGGTGAAGATCTGGCACGAGCGCCTGCCCGACGTGCCGCTGGCGCTGCTCGCCGCGACCCCGACCGAGGCGTTCGGCGCGCTCCGTGAGGGCGCCGCCGACGCGGGGCTCGTCCGGCTGCCCGTCGACGGGGACGACCTCAGCGCGATTCCCCTCTACACGGAGACGACGGTGGTCGTCGTCCCCAAGGACCACGCTTTCGCGGCGGCCGAGGAGATCGCGGTGGAGGACCTCGCCGACGAGCTCGTCCTGCACCCCCTGGACGACACCCTGGGCTGGGAGCGGCCCCCGGGCCGTCCGGCGAACGAGCGCCCGGCGACGACCGCCGACGCGATCGAGCTCGTCGCGGCGGGCGTCGGCGTGCTCGCCGTCCCGCAGTCGCTCGCCCGGCTCCACCACCGCAAGGACCTCACGTACCGGACGCTCCACGACGTCCCGCAGTCGCGGGTGGCGCTGTCGTGGCCGGCCGCCGACGAGGCGCCCGACCTGGTGGAGGAGTTCATCGGGATCGTGCGCGGCCGGACCGTGAACAGCACCCGCGGCCGGCGTGCCGAGGCGCTTAAGGGCCAGAAGGAGCCCAAGGATCGCAAGCCGGCCAGGTCCGGGAAGCCGGGCGGCGGCTCCCGTACCGGCGGCAAGCCCGCCGCGGCCCGCAAGGGCGGCAGCGGGGGCGCCGGCGGCTCGGGCCGCGGGCGGAGCGGGAAGCCGCGCCGCGGCGGCCGCGGCTGAGCCTCCCGTGTCCGCACGGCGGACGCGTTCCACCCGGCCGCGCCGCCCCTCGGCATACTGACCCCTCCTTGATCACCGAGATCGTCCCGATCATCCAGGAGGAGCTTTGGCCGCCAGTTTCAGGACCGTCGTCGAGGTGGCACCGGACCACCTCGACCAGGCCCGGTCCATCGACCGGGTGTTCCAGGAGGCGATCGCGCCGGCGACCGTCAACTTCGACTTCGAGGCGATCCGGGAGGCCGCGGCGGCCGTCCCGGACAGCACCGTCGTGAAGATGGTCCGGGGCTGGGGGCTCCAGGAGTACGCCCCCGTCCTGGTCATGGTCCTCTCCCTGAAGGAGGCCGTCCGCCAGGCGCTGCCGCCGGAATGCGCGGAGGCCGGCTTCTGGGCGACCGTCGAGCGCGAGCTCGTCGGGGCCTTCACCGGTCTCGCCGCCCAGGAGGGGCAGCCCGGCCTCTCCGTCTACGAGGAGTCCGGTGAGCGCACCCGGTTCTACCGGGATCTGTTCTTCGCCCTCCAGGACGAGGAGACCGGGGAGTACATGTACGCCCTGGCCTTCTGCGTGGACGTGACCGTCGAGCTGCCGAAGGCACGGGCCCTCGCGCTGGACCTGACGGACGTCGTCCCCTTCGCGGTGCGGCTCAACGCGATCGTGGTCCGCCAGGCCCTGGCCGTCTCCGTCTGACCCGTACCGGCTCCGCACCGGCCCGCCGTCCCGGGCCGGATCCCCCGCGGCCTGGAACGACCTGCCTCACCCCCTTCCACGTGCTCAGCCGCTCCGGCGCCACCGTCCGCCCCGCGCCGCCGCGACGAGCTCCGGCACCGTCGCGAGCTTGACCCTGGGGCGGCCCGCGTCCCGGCCCCTGGCCCGTTCGGCCCGGTCGATGGTCGCGAGGCCCCGCGCGTCGACGAGACCGCGGCTGCGGTTCCCGGCCAGGCGGCGGAAGTCCCGCGCGGTGCCCGACGGCGTGGGCAGCGCACCGGCGACCGCGTCCGCGAGCAGGGTCCCGACCGTCTCCCCGGCGCACGCCCGGTTGGCACCGATGCCACCGGACGGACCGCGCTTGATCCAGCCGACGACATAGCTCCCGGGCAGTCCTGCCACCCGCCCGCCCTCGTGCGGCACCGTGCCGGTGGCCGCGTCGAACGGCAGCCCCGCCAGCGGGACGCCGCGGTATCCGATGGCCCGCACGAGCAGTCCCGCCGCGATCTCGGTCCCGGCCGGCGACCCGGCGTCCGTCACCCTGACCGCCCGCACCGCGCCGCTGCCGAGGGCCTCGGCCGGGGCGGAGTGGAAGCGGAGCACGATCCGGCGCCGGTCGCCCGCGGGGGACCGCGCCCAGTCGACCGCCTCGCGGGCCACGTCGCGCAGCAGGGCCGCCTTCTCCCCGGGCGCGGCCGCGTCGACGGCCGCGCCGGTGCGCGGGTCCCGGTCGTCGACGACCAGGTCCACGCCGGGCAGGTGCTTCAGGGCGAGCAGTTCGGAGGCCGTGTACGCGGCGTCCCCGGGGCCCCGGCGGCCGAGCAGCACCACCTCGCGGACCGGGGTCCGCGAGAGGGCGGCGAGGGCGTGGTCGGCGATGTCGGTGCCGGCCAGGGCGGCGGGGTCCGTGACGAGGACGCGGGCGACGTCGAGGGCGACGTTGCCGTTGCCCACCACCACGACCCGCTCGGCGGTGAGCGGGACGGCGTCGGCGGGGGTCTCCGGGTGGGCGTTGTACCAGGACACGACGGAGGTCGCGGAGACGCTGCCGGGCAGGTCCTCGCCGGGGATGCCGAGCCGCCGGTCGGCGGGTGCGCCGACCGCGTAGATCACCGCGTCGTGGTGCGCGGCGAGCTCCTCGGCCGTGACGTCCTCGCCGACCGTGAGACCGAGCCGCATACGGACCCGGGGGTGGGCGTGGAAGCGGGCGAAGGTCTCGCCGGCCCCCTTGGTCGCGGGGTGGTCCGGTGCCACGCCGTACCGGACGAGACCGCCGGCCACCGGGAGCCGGTCGATCAGCGTCACCTCGGCGTTGGTGTGCAGGAGCAGGTCCTCGGCCGCGTACATGCCGGCCGGCCCGGTGCCGACGACCGCGATCCGCAGCGGCGCGAAGTCGGCGGGCAGCGAGCGGGCGAAGGACGGGGCGCCCCAGCTGTGGAAGGTGGGGGAGGCGACGGCCGGCGGGGGTGTGCGGCCCTCGTAGTACTCCGCGTTGAGGGCCTCGTACTCCCGCAGCCGCCCGGTGAGCAGGTCCGCCGGGAAGATCGCGTCGACCGGGCAGGCGTCGGCGCAGGCGCCGCAGTCGATGCAGGACTCGGGGTCGATGTACAGCATCTCGGTGCTCCCGAAGTCCGGTTCCCCGGGGGCGGGATGGATGCAGTTGACCGGGCAGACGGCGACGCAGGTCGCGTCGTTGCAGCAGGTCTGGGTGATCGCGTAGGTCATGTCGTCGGCTCTGCTCTGCTCGGCTCGGAGGGGTCAGACGAGGTGGGCGCGCTGGTAGAAGAAGAGCGCGGGCCGGGTCAGCATCCCGACGTCGGCCAGGAACTCCATCAGTCCGGAGCAACTGGCGCGCAGCTGTGCCTTGTAGTGCTCGTTGGCGGCCGCCTCGCGGCGGGCCCGCTCCGGGTCGAGTCCGGCCCGCACGTACACCTCGGGGTTCACCAGGCTGGTGATGATGTAGTACGCGGCGATGGCGACCACGAGGGACTGGAAGTGACGGCGGGCCCTGCCCGCGTGGGCGAGGTGGCGGCGCGTCTCGTCCCGGGCGAACTTCATGTGCCGGGATTCCTCGACGACATGGATGTTGTTGATGGTGCGGACGAAGGGGACGACCCGCTCGTCGCGCATCCAGTCGCGCTGCATGACGTCGAGGACCTCCTCGGCGACCAGGATGCCGGCGTAGGCGGCTTCGCCGAAGCCGACGGTCTTCATGAAGCGGCCGAGCTCCATGACGGCCCGCTTGGGGCGGTACGCGGGGGCGCCGAGCTTCTGGGAGCCCCGGGCGAACATGATCGAGTGCCGGCACTCGTCGGCGATCTCGGTGAGGGCCCATTGGAACCGGGGGTCGGTGTGGTCCATGAGGTAGATGTCGCGCAGCATCATCTGCTGGAGGATCATCTCGAACCAGATGCCGGTGCTGGCGACCGAGGCGGACTCCTGCCGGGTCAGCTCCTTGCGCTGCTCCTCGGTCATCTCGTTCCAGTAGGCGGTGCCGTAGAGGGAGTTCCACTCGGGGCTCTGGCCGTGGAAGTCCTTGTCGAGGGGCGTGTCCCAGTCCACCTCGACGGCGGGGTCGTAACTCAGCTTCGCGGCCGACCGGAGCAGCCGCTCGGCGACGTCCGATTCGGTGACGTGCTGGCTGTCCGGGCGAACGGTGCTGCCTGCCATGGTGCGGCTCCTTGGATCGCGCGATCGGCACGGAAGCTTGTTAGACGCGGTGTCTAGCAAGCTTGTTAGACGGAACGTATAGCAAGGGGGCCGTGCGGGCCTACCCCTCGGTAGGGACTTTCTTCCCACCGGGCTTCCGTGAGCCGCACCGGGCTTCCCTGGGCCGCTCCGGGCTTCCTCCTCCGGGCACGCGAACGGGGCCGGAGCCATGGCGGCTCCGGCCCCGTCCTGGGGTCGCGCGGTCCTAGAAGGTCAGGTTCCAGGCGTCGATCCGGCCCGTGTCCTGGCTCGCGTTGTCGTTCACACGGAGCTTCCAGACACCGTTCGCGACCTCCGCCGAAGCGTTGACCGTGTACGTCTGGGCGATGTTGTCGGTGCCGCTGCCCGTCCGGTTGTGCAGCGTGTAGACGGTGCCGTCCGGGGCCACCAGGTCGACCTTGAGGTCACCGATGTAGGTGTGCTTGATGTCCACGCCCACCTTCAGGGTCGCCGGGGCGTTGCCCGTCACCCCGCTGACCGTGATCGGGCTCTCGACGGTGGCGTTGTCGGCGACCGTGACGTCGGTCAGGTTCTCGAAGTACGCGCCGGGCGGCGGGGTGGAGCCCCCGACGGCCTTCAGCGCGTCCACCGCGCCCTCGCCGAAGAAGCCGTTCTTCGTCGCGGTACCCGTGCACCGGGCGTCCGAGGGGCAGGCCCGGTCGGTGGCCTGGACGCCGAGCTGGTCCCGGATCTGCGCCGGGGTGAACGTCGGGTTCGCGCTCGCGATCAGCGCGGCGACGCCGGTCACGTGCGGGGACGCCATCGAGGTGCCGCTCATGTTGCCGTACTTGCCGCCCGGCAGCGTCGAGTACACCTGGGTGGAGCCGTCACCGCCCGGCGCGGCGATGTCGATGACGCCGTTGCCGAAGTTCGAGTACGACGCCTTCGCGCCGCCGCTGGCCTGCGCGGCGACGGTCACGACGCCCGGCAGCTCCGTCGGGATGTCGATGCAGGCGTTGGTGATCGTGCGGGTGACCGGAGTCGAGTCGTTGGGGCTCTCGGAGTCGGTCGTCTTGTTCGCCAGGTCGTAATTGGAGTTGCCGGCGGCGGCCACCTGGAGCGAGCCCTTGCCCTCGGCGTACGCCTGCGCCCGGCGGACACCCTCGATGATGGCGGCCTGGTCGACGTTGTCCGGGCAGTTGAACTGCCACGGGTCCGTGTAGTAGCTGTTGTTGGTGACCTTGAAGCCGTGGTCACCGGCCCACACGAAGCCGCAGATCGTGTTCTCCGCGAAGAACAGGCTGCTGGTCGGCTCCGCGATGCGGACCGAGGAGATCTTCACGCCCGGCGCGACGCCGATGACGCCCTTGCCGTTCTTGGCGGCCGCGATCGTTCCCGCGACGTGCGTGCCGTGGCTGCCGACGTCACGCCAGGCACCGGCGCGGGTGTCCGCCTTGCCATAGGCACAGGAGGCCGAGTCGGCGGCGTTGAAGTTGGGCGAGATGTCCTGGTGCTGGTCGTCCACGCCGGTGTCCAGGACGCCGACCTTCACCGTCGCCGAACCGGTGGTGACCGCCCACGCCTGGTCGGCCTTGATCTGGGTCATGTCCCAGCGGTTCGACTCCGTGAGCGTCGTCGCGGACTGCGCCGGGTTGGCCGGGAGGGCCGGGTTGTACGCGTCGGCCGGAACGTCCGACGTACGGGTCGCGCCGACCTGCTGGACGCCGCCGACCGTGCGCATCGACGCGGCGAACGACGCGGACGTCGAGTGCGCCACGATCACGCCGATCGCGTCGTAGGTGGCGAAGACCGAGCCGCCGTTGCTCGTCACCGCAGCGCTCACCGCCGAGGTGCCACCGGGAGCGGTGATCACCAGGTACGCGCGGGTGCCCGCGGCCCAGGCCGCCGGCGCCGCCGCGACGGTGGTGGTCGTGGTGGTCTGCGTCGCCCCCGCCGAACGGGCCGCGACGGGCGCGGTGTCCGACGGTGCTGCCTGGGCGAATCCGGCGGGAGCGGCGAGCGCCACGGTCGTACCGAGCGCCGCGACGGCGATGGCCGAGGCCCTCAACCGGCTGGATATGTGGGAAAACAATGCGTCCTCCGATGACCCGGTGGCGCGGGTGGCGCCCGCCGGGCCCTGTGATGTGTGGGGTGGACGCAAGATCCCAGACTCGACCGGCGGAAGGAAGCATTCTGTCCGAAAAGCCAGTTCGTGTGACGCACTGTTGATCTGACCGTGCCGGGAAGGCGGCCCTATCCGCTCACTTGTCCCTTTCGTTCCCGGGGCGTGCGGAGGCGACCGCACCGCGCGACGGTACGGGGCGGGTGGGGCCCGCCCCGTACGGTGTGCGCTACTTCAGGTAGGGGCCGGATGCGCCGATCTTGCCCGGGCCGTTGAGGACGTACACGCGCAGGTTGCCCTTGCCGGGCGCGACGACCGTGAGGGTGCCGTTGGCGACCGTGCGCACGTCGCCGGTGACGGCGTCGGTGTAGGTGCCGTTCGGGACGCCGGAGAAGGTGGCGCCGCCGGAGACGGTGACCAGGGCGAAGCTGTCCGTGGCACCGCTGGTGTAGCGCCGCTTGTAGGCCATTCCGCCCGAGATGCCCTCGGTGGAGTACTGGCCCATCTGGAGCGCGGGGATGGCGCGGCGGATCTGGTTGAGCCGCTGCACGTGCTGCACCAGGGGCTGCTGGAGCGTGGTGGCGACGGCGCCGGAGGCCGACGAGACCTGGGAGAAGTCGGAGGCCGTGACGGAGCCGGCGAGGTGCTGGCCGTAGTAGGCGCGGCCGGTGGTGGCGAGTGGGCAGGTGGGCCCGCAGTCGATCTTCTGCCCCTTCTGGAACTCGATCTCGGAGCCGTAGTACAGCGTCGGGATGCCGCGGAACGTCCACATCAGGGACATGTTCTCCGCCCAGGCGTCGGTGCCGCCCGTGTAGCGCTCGCTCGACTTGTTCGGGCCGTAGTCGTGGCTGTCGACGTAGACGACGTTGTAGGTGGCGTCGTTGTAACTGTCGTCCGAGTCCTTGCCGTTGTAGAAGGCGTTGGACGCGTCACCGAAGTTCATGTGCATGCGCATGTCGATGACGTTCATGCCGGAGAACCGGCTGTGGTCGGGGGTGTGGTAGCTGTTCCCGTTCAGGAACGCGTTGGTGGAGGTGGGCTGGTTGCCGGTGCCCTGCTGCTGCTCGTAGTCGTACATCTCCAGGGCGGCCTTGGTGTCGTCGGCGTCGTACTCCTTGCGCTCCTTCCAGGTGTAGAACTGCGCGGAGTGGTTCACCGAGCCGCGGTTCCACTTGTCGTTGACGAAGGCTGCGACCTCGCCGAAGACGAAGAAGTTCGCGGCCGCCTCGGCTCCGTGACGCCGCGTCACCCGCTCCTGGATGGCCGGCAGGAAACGCCGGTTCCAGGTGGTGCGCGGGATGTGCACGGCCGTGTCGACGCGGAAGCCGTCGACGCCCATGTCGATGTACTTGTCGTACGCGCCGATCAGGTAGCTCTGGACGGTCGCGTTCTCGGTGTTGAAGTCGGCCAGGTCCTCGTGCAGCCAGCAGGAACGGGAGTCCTCGCCCTCCCAGTTGCCTATCCAGCACTGGTGGAACAGCGCCTTCGGGAACATGCCGGAGGTCGGGCTCGGCCACTGGCAGTTGTAGACCGTGTAGCCCTCGGCGCTCTTGCCGCCGGTCGGCTTGCCCCAGTTGAGGCAGGTGTTGCCGGTCGGCTCGGCCGTCGACCACAGGTCGCCGTTGTAGTACGACTTGCCGCTCTTCGCGTCGATCGTCAGCCCGTCGTACTCGAATCCGGGCTGCTTCTCGTCGTAGTACCAGCTCCACTGGCTGTCCCGCACGCCGTACACGGTGGGCGTGAACAGGCCCTTGGCGCCCCAGCGGGAGGAGTGGTTGTAGACGACGTCCTGGTAGATCTTCATGCCCTTGGCGTGGGCGGCGTCGATGAGGTCCTGGTAGGACGCGCCGGCCGACTCCAGGCGCGGGTCGACCTTGTAGAAGTCGTAGCCGTGGTAGCCGTGGTAGTCGTAGTCGGAGCGGTTGAGGACCACCGGGGTGACCCATATCGCCGAGAAGCCGAGCCCCTTGACGTAGTCCAGCTTCTGGATGAGGCCCTTGAAGTCGCCCCGGAACATGGGGTCGTCGTTGGCCGCGTTGCCCGACTTGACGTGCTGGCTGCCGCCGCGGTTGTTCGACGGGTCGCCGTCGTTGAAGCGCGCGGTCAGGACGAAGTAGATCGGGTCCTTGCGCGGGTCGGTGCCCAGCGGCTTCCCGGTGGCGGGGGTCGCCGGCTTGTCACCGGTGGTGGCGGTCGCGGCCGCCGAGGCGGCGGAGACGTTCCCGGCCGCGTCCACGGCCTTCACCGTGTAGCTGTAGGCGGTCCGTTCGGCCAGACCCGTGTCGGAGTACACCGTGGAGCCGACGTCGGTCACGACCGTGCCGCCGCTGCCGCCCGTCCGCGTGACCTGGTACTTCGTCACGCCCCGGTCGTCGGTGGACGGGTCCCAGGTGAGGAGGACCGAGATGCCGTCGGCGGCGGCCGTGACGCGCCCCGGGGCGGTCGGCGCCTGGGTGTCGGGCGTCGCGGCGGCGCACGGGTCGGTCGCGTTCGCCGTCACCACGTTGTTCCGTACGGTGCTGACGCCCGTTCCGATGGCGTAGTCCGCGCCGCCGTTGTTGTCCCAGGTGCCGTTGCCGTTGTTGAACGCGGCCTTGAAGGACGTCGCCGTCCCCAGGTCGATCTCCCGCTTCCACCAGCCGGTGCACGCGGCCTGCATGCCGACGCCGGGGACGGCCGTCCAGGAGCCGCCGGCGGGCTGGTAGTGGATGTTGGCGGTGGACCAGCCGAGCGCCTCGGTGGAGTAGTACACCGTGGCCTTGGCGGACGGGGTGGGCGTCGCGCCCGCGCAGGGGTCGGAGTGGGCGACGACCCCGTCCTTGACGGTGATGGCGCCGGTGCCCAGCGCGTAGTTCTTGCCGCCGTTGTTGTCCCAGGTGCCGGTGCCGTTGTTGAACGTGGCCTGCAGTCCGGTGGCCGCGCCGAGGGTGACGGTCTTCTTCACCCAGTCCGTACAGGCGGCCTCCATGGCCACGCCGGGGACGGAGGTCCAGGAGCCGCCGTCGGGGGCGTAATGCAGGTTGTAGGCAGCCCAGTTCTTCGTCTTGGTCCAGTAGAAGACCGTCGCGGTGTTCTCGGCGACGGCCGCGGCCGGGGCGGTGCGGGGTGACGGGTCGTCGGGGGGTGCGGCGAGCAGGCCGAACAGGCCGGCGGCCACGGCCAGGGCGGCCACCGGGCGGCCGGGCAGCCGCGTGGGGGTGCGGGTCATCTGATTCTCCAGGCAGGGGCGCGCTCCGTACGGGCCGGTTCGGGGGGTGGGGATCGGCACCGTTGGAAACGCTGTCGGAAAGTTTCAGAAACGTTTTGCGTCGGCGGGAAGTTACCGCTGCCGGGAACCGCAGGTAAAGACTTCTGTCGGAAGTGGCGTCTACGCTCGGGGCGGTTCGCACGCGCGATCGACGTCGAAGGGTTCCCGATGAAGCTGCCCGGCCCGCTGCACGTGCTCAACGAAGGGCTGGCGTTCCTGCTGGAACTCGCGGCCCTGGCCGTACTGGCGTGGTGGGGGTGGGAGGGCGCGGAGAACGTGGCGCTCCGGCTGCTGCTCGCGGTCGCCGCGCCCGCCGTCGCGGCCTTCGCCTGGGGGCTCTTCGCCGCCCCCAAGGCCCGGATCCGGTTGCCGCTGGCGGGAGTTCTGGCCGTGAAGGCCCTGGTCTTCGGCGGGGCGGCGCTCGCGCTGCACGCCCTCGACCGGCCCGCGTGGGCCGCCTCCTTCGCCGCCGTCGCGCTCGCCAACACCGCCCTCGCGGCGGTGGACCGGCAGGCCGCGATGAGGCGCGGGGTCTGAGCGGGGCGGGTCTGGGCGGGGTGCGTCGCGGTCGACTCCGCGATCGTGCGGGCCCGTCAACGCGCCGCCGGGGCCCGTCAGAAGCCGGAGGCGGTGGCCTGGCCTCCCGTGGCCTTGGGGCTGCCGGCGCGTTCGAGGCCGGCGCGCGGGGCCTCCACGAGATTGGCGACGCCGGTCGGCTTGGCGGCGGGCCCCGGTCCGTACAGGCTTCGGCCTTCTACGCGAGGGGCGTACTCGCTGCGGGCCAGTGCCGGCGGTCGGGAATCAACCTGCGCAGGATCCACAAGCCGACGCGCAGCTTCCGGTCGCCGGGGGAGCGGATTTCCGAGATGAGCGCTGCGGTGCTCCTGGCGATCGACCGCGACGCTTCCTCGGTCGAATCCGGGTCCAGGAGTCTGTCGCAGTTGAACCAGGCCAAGCTCCGCGAGACTCGGATCCCGTAATTGGTCAACAGTTCGTCACTACGGGTGAACAGTCTGTCCAAAGAGCTGAGCCCGCCGATGTACCGGGACGAAAGGTCGTCCTGGATCCCGTCGATACAGGACGCCAGCACGTCGTTCATGCGGTGGAAGTCCGCGATGTGGCTGCGGTCGTCCGTGGATGTCGCCATGCGCCGCAACGCCTCCGGCAAGTCGTATGACATGTGCGCCATCATGGAGAAGATGACGTCTTCCAGGAGGTAGGAGCGTCGGACACTCGAAGCAGCGAAGACATCTCGCCATGGTTGAGGGATGGAGTCCGGCAGATCGCCGGGCCGAACTTCGTCCGCGGAGCCGCCGGGTCGTCCTGCCAGCCATGCGTCGATGCTGTCCATCGCGCTGAAGTAGGCCGATGCGAGCGTCTCGCACAGCTCGGCGACCCACGGCGGGTCGTTGAACGCGGGGGTGCCTGTATCCAAGCCTGTGGCGAGCGTCGTCGTGAGGCGGTAGTAGGTGTAGGCGAACGCGGCCCGGCGATCGTGGGCGGTGTCGTACTGCCTGACCCGGTCGGCAATCAACTCGGCGACGTGGGTGACCTTTTCGGCGGGGAGCGTGAACTCGGCGGTCATCGGGAGTGTGTTCCTGCCGCCCGCTAAGCCGGCGCGCTGATGCGGCGGGTGTCCTCGGTCGCCGTGCCCCAGTCGCACACCAATTCCGCGAAGATGCTCTGGCGGTCGGCTGCGACCTGATAGTTCCCGGTCCAATGGGCTCCGAGCAACGGCATGCTGTAGGTCGCGGCCATCCCTTCCTCGCGAATTTCCGCAGTGTAGGTGAAGGTCCGCGTGAGCAGGCCCGGCACAGGGCCGAGCCTCTCGTTGCCGTGAATGGTGACTCCGGTTCCGTCGCTGTGCAGTACGTACTGCTCTTCCAAGAGGTACAGGGTCACACCGAACTTGGAGATCCTGACCACGTTGTCGGCCTGACCGAACTCGCCCTCGTTCGGCTTCGCCACGATGTCCGAGTCCTGCCGTGGCGCACCGGTGAGCCGCTCGATGATGTGCATGGAGGTCACCAGCAGCTTGTTCGTCAGCCCGATGCGGCTGCGCATGAGGCGACGCCAGGAGGTGACGCGGAAGGTGGCTTTCCCCTGCCAGACGCCGGTCCCGATGTCGAAGTAGTAGACGTGATTGGGCGCGTTCGTGCGGTGTCGAGGGATGCCCTCGGGCTCCATTGTCACGTTGTGTAGTATATCATCACTCCCTGTGAGTGGCGGTTCTGGACGGCTCAGCCACTCATGTCGACCTCAAGGAGAAACCCGCCGCCTCCAGGCCGCGCAGGTGAAAGCCGATGCGGCGGGAGACATCGGGTGGCCGGTGTCGGTCGACTCCACCATGGCTGACCAGCAAGATCCACCTCGCCTGCGACGGAGCCGGCCGCCCGCCGACCTTAGGTCGGAAGGTCTGCAAGCACCGCAACGTCGTGGAGTGGTGCTTCGACCGCTTGAAGCAGGGGCATGGCATCCCCCCGTACGACAAGACCGCCCAGTCGTGCCAAGCAGCCGTCACCCTCGCGTCGCTCCTGATGTGGGCCTGACACTTTGACGACAGCTCCGAGGGGTGTGCCCCGCACCCCGGTCGCCCGGGGTGCGGGGGCGCCTCAGACGAGGCTCGTCAGGAGCTCCGCGAAGACCTGTGGCCGGCTGAAGTAGCCGACGTGCGAGGCCGCGAGGGTGTGCACGTCGAAGGGGTGGTGCGGGGTCAACGCGTCCGCCGCGCGGATCATGTGGTCCTGGACCGCCAGGGGAAGGCTTCGGTCGGCGGAGAGCCGGACGTAGGTGTGCGGCACCCGCCCCCACGTGTCGGCCCGGACCAACGCGCCCGGCTCCATCGCAGAGTAGGTCTCGTCCGGGTCCAGGGAGTCGAGCAGCAGCCGGAACTGGTGGTCGGTCGAGTCGGCCATGATGGCGGCCTTCAACGCGGCGAACACGTCCGGATCGGCGTGGGCGGCCCGCCAGTTCAGCCGGACCACGCCCGGATCGCGCACGCCCGGCACGGCGATCCGGGCCACTGCGGCGTCCAGCAGGTTGTCGTCGACCACGTCCCACGCCTCGTCGAGCATGCCCGGATCGCTGAGGCAGAGCGCCGAGAGGTAGACCACCCGGTCGAGCAGCTCCGGTGCGGCGTTGGCGACGGCGCTGATCGTCAGACCGCCGAGGCTGTTGCCGACCAGGACGATCTGCCCCGACGTCGCGAGCCGCCGCAGGGTGTCCACCACGTGGCGCACGTTGTCCTTCAACGTGACACCGCGCAGCGCGGAGGGCGCGGCGGCGAGTGCCGTGACGTCCTGGGGTTGCCGGTAGTAGGCGGCAGGGGTATCGGCGAGGTCGCCGTGACCGGGCAGGTCGACGGCGAGCGAACGGTAGCCGAGCAAGGCCAGCTCGTTCTGCAACGGGCCCCAGGCCCGGGCGTTGCTGGAGCCGCCATGAACCAATACGAATGTGGGGCGCGAGTCTGCGCGCATGGTGAAGATCCTCGTCATCCAGAGGTGAACGGTGAACGGGGGACCCGGTGTCGGCGACGGCCGACACCACGGTCAGCGCGTCGACCGGGTGCGCAGAGCCTGCCAGTTGTGGATGACGGAACACATGTGGCCGACCGTAACAGTCGCCTCCGCGCCGCGCACGGCTGTTTCACGTCTCGACAGCCCTCCGGGCGCGGCGAGGTGGCCGGGGTGGTCGACCGCCGGCCTTCGACAAGCAGGTCTACAAGCACCGCGACGTGGCCTCGCTCCTGATGTGGGCGTGACGCTTTGACGACAGTTCCCAGGCGGCGCGGCTCCGGGCGGGGCGGTGTTCCGGTGGGGGCTACGGGCGCGGCCAGGGGCGCCCCTCCAGGCGCTCGATGTCCCGGTTGAAGCGCTCGAGGAAGGCGGCGAAGAGGGTCACGTCCTCGGGCGACCAGTGCTCCATGACCCGCTCCAGGCCGTCGATGTTCGAGGCCCGGTCCGCCTCCAGGCGGCGCTCGCCGTCCTCGGTGATGCGGAACTTGCGGGCGATGCCGCCCTCCGGGTCGGGGATGCGTTCGACGACCCCCGCGCGCAGCATGGCGGCGGTCTGGCGGTTGAGGGTGGAGGCGTCGAGGCCGAAGGCTTCGGTGAGCTGCCCGATGGACATCGGCCCGTGCATCTGGATGCGGCTCAGCAGTACGTACGCGCTGCGGTCGAGCTGCCCGCCGCCGGCGCGGGAGCGGGGCGCGTACAGGAGGGCGTGCCGGCCGAGCAGCATGGCCTCGAACTCGACCAGATGGGTGGGCTTGTCCACGGGCTTGTCCATGGGGCCCATTCTCTCTCGCGGCGAGCGAATGTGCAGCATGCATATCTTGTGTATTTGGCAAGTGATGTGCATGATGCATAAGACTGCGCATGGCGATCCATGACGCACCGTGCAAGACCGAGGGAGAACTCGTGGACGGCTCCAAGCCCGACGCCCGACCCGGAGGCGTCGTCGGCGTCCTCGCGCTCGCGGGCATCGTGGCCGCACTCATGCAGACCCTGGTGGTGCCGCTCATCGGCGACCTCCCCAAGCTGCTCGACACCAGCGCGTCCAACGCGTCCTGGGTGATCACCGCCACGCTGCTCGCGGGCGCCGTCGCCACGCCCGTCGCCGGG
Organism: Streptomyces sp. NPDC059534; assembly: GCF_042743475.1. Lineage (NCBI taxonomy): Bacteria > Bacillati > Actinomycetota > Actinomycetes > Kitasatosporales > Streptomycetaceae > Streptomyces > Streptomyces sp. NPDC059534. The sequence goes on along the minus strand of NZ_JBHWAQ010000001.1, from coordinate 285,604 downwards.
CGGCTCGGCGACACCCTGGGCAAGCGCCGGGTCCTGCTCGCCTCGGTCGTCCCGCTCGTCGCCGGCTCCGTGGTCTGCGCGCTGGCCTCCTCCGTCGTCCCGATGATCGTCGGACGCGGACTCCAGGGCCTCGGCATGGGTGTCGTCCCCCTCGGCATCAGCCTGCTGCGGGACATCCTGCCGCCCGAGAAGCTCGGCGGCTCGATCGCCCTGATGAGCGCCTCCATGGGCGTCGGCGGCGCCCTCGGCCTGCCCTTCTCCGCCGCCGTCGCCGAGAACGCCAGCTGGCGTGTCCTCTTCTGGGTCGCCGCCGGACTGAGCCTCCTCGTCGGCTTCCTCATCTGGCGCGTCGCCCCCACCGGCCGGCGCGCCGCGGCCCCGGGCCGCTTCGACGTGGCCGGCGCGCTCGGTCTCGGCGTCGGTCTCGTCGCCCTGCTGCTCGCCGTCTCCAAGGGCGCGACCTGGGGCTGGGGCAGCGGCACCACCCTCGGCCTGTTCGCCGTCGCGGTCGTCGTCCTGCTGGCCTGGGGTGCCTGGGAGCTGCGGATCCCCGACCCGCTGGTCGACCTGCGGGTCACCGCCCGTCCGGTCGTCCTGATGACCAACATGGCCTCGGTCCTGGTCGGCTTCGCCATGTACGCGCAGTCCCTCGTCGTGCCCCAGCTGTTCCAGCTGCCCGAGGCCACCGGCTACGGGCTCGGCCAGTCGATGATGGCGATGGGCCTGTGGATGGCCCCGGCGGGCCTGATGATGATGGTCCTGGCGCCGCTCGGCGCGAAGCTCTCGGCCGCCCGCGGGCCCAAGGTCACGCTCTCCGTGGGCGCCCTGGTCATCGCCGCCGGGTACGGCTCCTCGCTCGCGCTGATGGGCACCACCTGGGGCCTGCTCGTCGTGACGCTCATCTGCAACACGGGCGTCGGCCTGGCCTACGGCGCGATGCCCGCGCTCATCATGGGCGCCGTCCCGCAGGAGGAGACCGCGTCGGCCAACAGCTTCAACACGCTGATGCGCTCCATCGGCACCTCCGTCTCCGCCGCCGTCATCGGCGTCGTGCTCGCCCAGATGACCACCACCCTCGGCGGCCACGTGCTGCCCTCCGAGGACGGCTTCCGCATCGCCATGCTCATCGGCTGCGGAGTGGGCCTCGCGGCCGCCCTCGTCGCCGCCCTGATCCCGGCCGGAGCCGCGACCGCCGGCGCGGACGACCCGGCGGGAACGGAACCCGGCGCCACGCCGCGCGCCGCCACCGGGGTTCAGGCCGCGGCCTGAACCCCGGTACCGGGTGGCGCCGCCCCGCACGTGGGGACGGAGCGCGGCGGCGCCCCCGGGTCCGGCGACACGGCCCCCGGAGGCGCGCGCCGGACCCCCGAGGGCCCCGACGGCCGAGCAGAGGCGGCCGCCGGGGCCCTCGCCCGTCGGGCCCGTACCCAGGGCAGGCCGGGCGCCAAGGTCGGCCGGCAGTCAGGGTCGGCCGGCAGGCCGGCCTCAGGGTCGCCAAGGTCGCCAAGGTCGGCATGCGGGCAGGCCGGACGGTCTTCAGCCCCCCGCAGGTCCGCGTGCCCGCGCCCCTTCGCCTCCGCCCGACGCGAATCCCGCCCGCTTGTACGTACGCATGAGCAGCGCCGTCTCCGTCGACGTCACGCCCTCCAGGCGGGCGAAGACCCGGGTGGCGAACTCCTGGAAGTCGCGTGTGTCGCGGTGGCTCGAGTAGCCGAGGAGGCTGGTTCCGCCGCTGGTGACGACGAGGTGGCGGAGGGCGGGCTCGCGGGCGAGCAGGCGGATCGCCTGGGCGAGCTCGCGGTGCGGAACGCCGAGCCGGAACCGTGCCTCCACCGGGTAGCCGAGTACCGCGGGATCGGCGTGCAGCCGCAGATGCAGGACGTGCGAGTCCATCAGGCGGGCGAGACGCCGCCGGGCGGTGGTCTCGCCGACGCTCAGCTCGCGGGCGAGGCGGGTCGTCGACATCCGGGCGTCCCGCCGCAGGAGCTCGACGAGCCGCCGGTCCAGCTCGTCCACGACCGGCGGTTCCGGCAGGGTCGTGCCCTCGACGGCGTGCCGGCGCACGTCCGTGGGCTCGTCGTCGTAGGGCGCCCAGTCGCTGGCCGTGAGCAGCAGCCGGAGGACCACCGCGGAGTGGATGTCCACGACGCCGTCGAGCCGGCCGATCGCCGTGTCCACGAGCGTCAGCAGCGCGTCGTGGCCCGGCGCGTGGAGCTCGACGAACACGTCGAGCGCCCCGGTGGCGACCTCCACGGACCGTGTCTCCTCCAGGGCGGCCAGGGTCAGGGCCACCTCGTGGACGCGGCCCGGTGCACACCGGACGGCGACCTCGGCCGTCACGCCCTCGTACTGGTACTCCGGGACGAGCGCGGCGACGAACGCCACCCGCCCGTCGGCGGTCATCCGTTCCAGGCGGCGCGCGACGGTCCGCTCGTGTGCCCCGACCGCCGCCGCGACCTCCGCGAACGGGGCGCGCGGGTCCCGGTGCAGCACCTTGAGGATCGCGTGGTCCAGTGCGTCCAGGCCCGGGCCGGCGCCGTGCCGGAGCTCCCGCGGGGCAGTCATCCCGTTCTCCCTCTCGTACGCCGCGCCCCCGCACGCGCGCCCCTTGGCAGAGGCCGTGCCTGATGGCGCCTCGCGCGGTCGCGCTGTGCCGGAATCCGCCGCGGAATCCGCTCTCCTGCCGCAATCGGCCGTCTTCAGGGCCAACTCTTGCCCGAAGTGCCGCTCGCTCGCCACATTGTGGTGCATCTTCCGCCCCCGTACCCCCACCCGCAGGGCGGCCCCCTCCCCATCGAGCCCACGCGGCCCTCCCGAAGAGGTAGTACGTATGACGGACTCCGGTACCCGCACCGCCCCCGTACGAAGAGGCGCCGTACGCGCCACCCCCGCCGGAGCGGTCATCGCCTCGGTCGCGCTCGTCGAGCTGTCCAGCGGGATGACCCAGGGCTTCCTGTCGCCGCTGCTCAAGGGTCTGACGGAGACGCTGAAGGTCACGGCGGCGGACCTGAACTGGATCAGCATCGCGAACCTGCTCGCAAGCGTCGCGTTCACACCGGTGCTGGCCCGCATGGGCGACCTGTACGGCCACCGCCGCATCCTGCGCTGGAACCTGGCCGTCGTCATCGCCGGCTCGGTCCTGGTCGGCCTCAGCCGCTCCTTCCCGGTGCTCCTCGCCGGGCAGATCCTGCAAGGGGCCATCGCCGGCTTCTTCCCGCTCCTCGTCGGCATCCTCCGCAACCGCCCCGACGGCGGCGACGCCGAGAGCCGCCGCGGCATCAGCCACATGGTCGCCGCGCTGATCGGCGGCCTGACCCTGGGGCTGCTGTCCAGCGGCTTCATCGCCGCCTCCGTCGACAGCCCCACCGCCGCCCTCTGGGTACCCGCGATCGGCGCGACCGTCGCGCTCGCCGTCACCTGGCCCCTGCTCCCCGAGTCCGACGACCGCCCCGGCGGCTCGGTCGACTGGGCCGGCGCGCTGCTGCTCTCGACCGGGCTCGTCGCCCTGATGCTCGCCCTCGGGCTCGGCGGCACGCCGGGCTGGGAGTGGACCTCCGCCCGCACCCTCGCCACTCTGATCGGCGGCGCGCTCGTGACCGCGCTGTGGGTGCGCGTGGAGCTCCGTACCGCCGAGCCCATGATCGACGTCCGGATGTTCCGTCACCGCCCGGTGGTCGTCGTCTCCCTCGTCACCCTCACGTTCAGCTTCTGCATGTTCGGCCTCCAGGTCGCCCACTCCGTCTTCCTCGGCACCAGCCCCGCCGAGACCGGCTACGGCTTCGGCTACGGCCCGGTCGCCATCGGCCTCGGACTGCTCCCCAACCTCCTCGCCATGGCCGCCGGCGCGCTCGCGGCCCCCGCCGTCGCCGCCCGCCTCACCGACCGGCTCACCCTGGTCACCGGCTCTCTCCTGATGGCCGCCGGGTACGGCACCGCGCTCGCCACCCACGCCTCCGCGCCGCTCTTCCTCCTCGGCACGGCCCTGGCCGGGCTCGGGAACGGCTTCCTCCAGCACTCCACGCGCACGCTCGCCGTGGAGTCCGTGCCCCACGACCGCACCTCAGTCGGCTCCGGCATCAACGAGCTCCTCATCAGCGTCGGCGGCTCGCTCGGCGCCGCCGCGATCCTGACCGTCTTCGCCGGGCACACCCCGGCCGGCGGCACCCTGCCCGACCTCGGCGCCTACACGACCTCCTGGGTCCTGTGCCTGGTGATCTCCCTCGCCGGCGCCGCGGCCTCCCTCCTCCACCGCTCCCCGTCCGAGGGCCTCCGATGACGACGACCACCACGACCCTCGCCGCCGCCCGCGCCCACGGCCGCGCCACCCTGGCCCGCCACCAGGACACGGTCATCGGGCTCAGCCACGCCCTGCACGCCGACCCCGAGCTCGCCTACGAGGAGCACCGGGCCGCCCGCCGCATCACCGACCTCGTCGAGCGCGCCGGTTTCGACGTGACGCGCGAGGCGTACGGGCTGCCCACCGCGTTCCGCGCCACCGCCGGCAGCGGCGACCTGGTCGTCGCGATCTGCGCCGAGTACGACGCGCTCCCGGGGATCGGCCACGCCTGCGGCCACAACGTCAACGGTTCGGCGTCCGTGGCCGCGGCCCTCGCCCTCGCCCCGCTCGCCGACGACCTCGGCCTCACCGTCGCGCTGCTCGGCACCCCCGCCGAGGAGTCGGGCGGCGGAAAGGTCGACATGCTCCGCGCCGGAGCCTTCGACGACGTGGCCGCCGCCATGATGGTGCACGCCGCGCCGCAGGACGCCGTCGGTCTCACCACCCTCGCCATCAGCAGCCTCTCGGTCGCCTACACCGGGGTCCCCGCGCACGCCGCCGCGATGCCGCACCGGGGAGTCAACGCCGCCGACGCGATGATGATCGCCCAGGTCGCCGTCGCCGCCCACCGCCAGCAGATGGTCCCCGGCGCCGTCGTCTCCGGTGTCGTGACCTCGGCCGGGGACGCCGCCAACGTCATCCCGGACCGCGCCACCGCCACCTACGACGTCCGCGCCGGTACCAGCGAGGAGCTCGCCGAGCTCCGGGCCCGGGTACGGGCCTGCTTCGAGGCGGGCGCCCTGGCCACCGGCGCCGAACTCCTCCTGGAGACCGTCGGCAACGACTACGCCGACCTCCGGCAGGACCTCGCCATGGGCCGCAGCTACCGGGCCGCCGCCGAGGCCCTCGGCCGCACCGTCCTGGCCAGTGACCCGGGCCTGCGCGGCGGTTCCACCGACATGGGCAACGTCTCGCACCTCGTCCCGACGATCCACCCCTCCATCGGGTACGACTGCGGCGACACGATCATGCACCACCCCGACTTCACCCGGTACGGCACGACCTCCGCCGCCGACCGGGCCGTCCTCGACGGCGGACTCGCCATGGCGTGGACCGCGATCGACCTCGCCACCGACCCGGACCAGCGGGCCCGTCTCCTGGAGCGCCGCGCGGCCCGCACCCCCGGCGACTGACCGCCGGCGGCAGCCGTGGACCCCACCGTGCCGGACGGCTGCCGGCAGCCGTCCGGCACGGGTACGGGGAGGGGACCTGAGCCTTCCCTCCCCGTACGGGTCACTCCGGGCCGTCCTCCGCGGCCTCCAAGGCGAACAGGGCCCCGTCGGGATCCCGCACCACCACCCGGCGCCCGTCGGCGTCCTCGGGGCCGCGCACCCCGCCCCACAGACCGCCCGGCACGACCACGCCGCCGTGGGCCAGGACCGCGGCCGTGGCAGCCTCCGGATCGGGCACCCGGAAACGCACCAGCCACCGCGGACGCAGCTGAGGCCGGGGGGAGGCGGATTCGACCGGGCCGCTGTTCAGCCGGGCGACGGCGACGCCGTCCCGCCGCAGCACCACCTTGTCCTGCTCGTACGACACCTCCAGGCGGCCCGCGGCCCCCTCCGTCCAGCGGAGCACCTCGCCGTAGAACACCGCCGCCTCGAACGCGTCCCGGGTGTGCAGCTCCAGCCAGGCAGGTGCCGCGTGCTCGCCGACGCGCCAGCGCGTCTCGACACGGCCCTCCCACACCCCGAACGCCGCGCCCTCGCGGTCGGTGGCCAGCGCCGCGCGCCCGTCGGGCGGGTAGGCGACGGGACCCACGCCGACGGTGCCGCCGCGCTCCCGGATCCGCGCCACCGTCGCGTCGGCGTCCGCCACCGAGAAGAACGCCGTCCACGCCACCGGGACGGCCAGCTCGGCCGCCACCGGCGCGATCCCGGCCACCGGCACCCCGCCCCGCTCGCCCACGGCGTACTCGTGCCCCTGGCCTCCCCGCAGGAACTTCCAGCCCAGCACCGCCCCGTAGAAACGCTCAGCCGCTTCGAGATCACGCGCGCTCAGGCTCAGCCAGCACGGCGCGCCCACCGCTTCCCCGGTCGTCGTCGGCCCCGACACCGGCACCACCTCCTCGTCGTCCTGCATCCAGCCTGCGCCCCTTCCCGGTCCTTCCGCCCGGCATGCGCGCGCTCACCCGGATGCCGACGTCCCTCACCCGTCCGGGTGTGCGGACCGGGGGACGGGCGGAGCCGTCCGGGGGATTCCGTGCGCGGCACCCCACGGACGGCTCCGGCTCAGCGGGCGCCGCTCGGGACCGGGGCGGCCGCGCGGGCGGCGTAGGCGCGGACGTCCGCGTCGGCGTCGCCGGCCGCGCCGGCGAGCGCGGTACGGGCAGCCGGGTCGCCCCGGTGGGCGAGGAGGGCGAGGACGGCGGCCTTGCGGACGTCCGCGTTCGGGTCGGCGAGGGCGCCGGCGAGGCCGGGGACGGCGAGGGCGGCCGGGGCGGCCCGCAGGGCCGTCGCCGCGCCGGCCCGCACCTGCCAGGCGGGGTCCGCGAGCGCCGCCTCCGCCGCCGCGGCGAGCCCGGGCGGGCAGCCCGTGTCGGCCAGCGCGGCCAGCGCGGCGCCCCGCACCAGGGGATCGGCGTCGCCGAGGAGCGGGCCGAGGGGTTCCGGCGCCGGGTCCCGCACGGCCGCGAGGCCACGGGCCACCGCGACGCGGACCTCGCGCGCCGGGTCGCCCGCTGCCACCGCGAGCTCCGGGACGGCGTCCACCGCGACCAGGGCCCGGACGGCCCGCACCCGTACGTCGACGGCGTCGTCGTCGAGCGCGGCGGCGTACAGCGGGGCGTCGCCGAGCCGCAGCGCCCGCAGCACGTCCAGGGCGGCGGCCCGCACGGCCGCGTCGGGCACGCCGAGCGCCTCCCGCAGCCCGGCCCCGAGCACCGGCTCGGCGGGCAGGACCTCGACCAGCTCGCGCAGGGCGGCCGCGGCCGCCGCCCGGACCCGCGGCGAGCCGTCCCGCAGCCGTGCGGCCAGCGCCGGCCCCGTCCCGGCCGGCGCGGTCTCGCCGAGGGCGGTGACGGCGGCGGCCCGCACCGCCGGATCGGGGTCGGCCAGGTACGGCCCGAGCGCCTCCAGGTCGGGGGAGTCCTCGACGAGCGACAGGAGCCGGAGGAGCCGGGGGTGCGGGGCCTCGGCCGAGGGCACCTCGGTCGTGGGCGCGTCCGCCGCGGGCAGATGCGCGGCCGGCGTGTCCGGAGCGGGCAGACGCGCGGCCGGTGTGTCCGGAGCGGGGAGATCCGTGGCGGGCGTGTCAGGGCCGCCCGCCGCCGAGCGGGCCGCCGGGGCGGCGTCGCGGGGCCCGGCCGTGGCGACGGGCACGAGCGCCACCTCCCCGATGTGCCGCTCGGGGCCGCCGGGCGGCGCGAACTCCGGCACCGGCACGACGTACGGCTCGACCGGCCGGGCGGTGAACTCCATCGCCCCGGACGGGGACTTGCGCAGGTCGAGGTGGTGCAGCCAGTCGGTGTCGTCCCGCTCCGGATGGTCGAGCCGCTGGTGGTAGAGACCCCACCGCGACTCGGTCCTGGCCAGCGAGGCCCGCGCCGCCATCTCGGCGCAGTCGCGGATGAACGACACCTCCGCGCACCGCATGAGCTCGTGCGGGGTCCGCGCTCCCATTCCGGCGATCTCCTCCGACATCCGGGTGAACGCCTCGACGGCCAGGGAGAGCCGGGCGCCCGTCTTCGGCGGTGACACGTAGTCGTTGACGAACCTGCGCAGCTTGAACTCGACCTGCGGCTGCGGCGGACCGTCGGGCCGGCGCAGCGGCCGGTAGACGAGCTCGTGGGCCTCCGCGAGCTGCGCCCGGTCCAACTCCCCTTCGTACGCCCGGTACCGGGACGCGTCCTCGCCCGCGAGGTCGCCGAAGACGAACGCGCCGATCATGTAGTTGTGCGGTACGGAGGCCAGGTCGCCGGCCGCGTACAGCCTCGGCACCGTGGTGCGGGCGTGGGCGTCCACCCGTACCCCCGAGGCGGAGTGGCCGCCGCACAGGCCGATCTCGGAGATGTGCATCTCGATGTCGTGGGTGCGGTAGTCGTGTCCGCGGTTCTCGTGGAAGGTGCCGCGGGTGGGCCGCTCGGTGGTGTGGAGGATCGACTCGACCGCGCCGATGGTCTCCTCGGGGAGGTGGCTCAGCTTGAGGTAGACCGGGCCGCGGTCCGAGGCGAGTTCCTCGGCGAACTCGGCCATCATCTGCCCCGACCAGTAGTCCGACTCCACGAACCGCTCGCCGTGCCGGTTCACCTGGTAGCCGCCGAACGGGTTGGCCACGTAGGCGCAGGCCGGTCCGTTGTAGTCCTTGATCAGCGGGTTGATCTGGAAGCACTCGATCCCGGTGAGCGCCGCCCCGGCGTGGTACGCCATGGCGTATCCGTCGCCGGCGTTCGTCGGGTTCTCGTACGTGCCGTACAGATAGCCCGAGGCGGGCAGGCCGAGCCGCCCGCAGGCGCCGGTGGCCAGGACGACCGCGCCGGCCCGGACGACCACGAACTCCCCGGTGCGGGTGTGGAACCCGGCCACGCCGACGGCCCGGCCGTCCTCCGGGTGGGTGAGGACGCGGACCGGCATGACACGGTTCTCGATCCGGATCCGCTCCCGCATCTCCCGCCGCCGCAGCTGCCGGTAGAGGACCTTCTTGACGTCCTTGCCCTCCGGCATGGGCAGCACGTACGAGCCGGAGCGGTGCACCTGGCGGACCGCGTACTCGCCGTGTTCGTCCTTCTCGAACTTCACCCCGTACGACTCCAGGCGCTGGACCATCGCGAAGCCGCGGGTGGCCGTCTGCCGGACGGTCGACTGGTCCACGAGGCCGTCGTTGGCGCGGGTGATCTCGGCGACGTAGTCGTCGGGTTCGGCCCGGCCCGGCACGACCGCGTTGTTGACGCCGTCCATCCCCATGGCCAGGGCTCCGGAGTGCCGGACGTGCGCCTTCTCCAGGAGCAGGACGTTCGCCCCGCGCTCGGCGGCGGTCAGCGCGGCCATGGTGCCGGCGGTGCCGCCGCCGACGACGAGCACGTCACAGGACAGTTCGGTCGCGTCGGCGAGGTCGGGGACGGTCAGGGGGGTGTCCACGGGGTGCCTTTCGAAGCGGCGGTCGGAGGCCGATGGCCGGGGTGAGGGGGCGGAGAGCGGAGGGCGGGCAGAGGGGGGGAGAGTGGAGGCCGGAGGTCGGAGAGCGGTGGTCTCAGAGGGAGTCGAGGACGCGACGGCGCAGGGCCGTCGTCGCGGGATCGTCGCGGGCGTCCCGCGCCCGCGGGTGCGGCACGTCGAGCACCTCGCCGGTCGCGAAGAGGACGACCCGGTCGCCGAGATGGACGGCCTCGTCGACGTCGTGGGTGACGAAGACGACCGTGGCGCCGGTGCCCCGCAGGATCTCCACGAGGAGGTCCTGCATCCCGGCGCGGGTGTGCGCGTCGAGCGCGCCGAACGGTTCGTCCATCAGGACCGCCCGAGGGCGGCCGGCCAGGGCGCGGGCCAGCTGCACCCGCTGCCGCTGCCCGCCGGACAGCTGGTGCGGCAGCTTCGGGGCGTGCTCGGCGAGCCCGACCCGCTCCAGCCACTCCAGCGCCGAGCGGCGCCGCTCGGCCCGGGGGACCCGGCGGATCGCGAGCGGCAGCTCGACGTTGGCGCGGACCGACCGCCACGGCAGCAGCGCGTCGTGCTGGAAGACGAGCGCCCGGTCGGCGCCGGGCCGGCGGATCGCCTCCCCGTCCTGGGTGACCCGGCCCTCCAGCGGCGGCAGCAGCCCGGCGAGCGTGCGCAGCAGTGTGGTCTTCCCGCAGCCGGACGGGCCGACCACGGTCACGAGTTCACCGGGCGCGATCCGCAGTCCCGCGGGGCCCGCCACGGGCGCCGCGCCGGGACGGCCCAGCCGTACGTCGTGCAGGGCGAGTTCGGCACCCGCCGACGCGGACCGGGCCCGAGCGGCCGGACCGGCCGAGGCGGGCGTCGTGGGTGGCGCGGCGGGCCCGGACGGCGTCGCGGACGTGGCGGCTGAGGCGGACGGGCTCACGGTGCTCATCGGACCGGCTCCTTCTCGGGCGGGGCGACGGGGGTGACGGGGGAGAGGGGGCCGGCCGGGGCGAGCGGGGCGGAGGCGGCGGACGCCGTCACGGACCCGGCGGACACGGGAACGGAGGCGGCGGACGCGGACGCGGCCGCCGCGCGGGCGGGGCCCGCCGGAAGCCGGTCGGCCGGACGCGGCAGCCAGGAGGTGACCCGGCGGCCGAGCGTCTCCACGGCCGTGGAGGTCAGCCAGCCCAGCGCGCCGATCGTGGCCATGCCGACGAACACCCCGGGGTAGTCGACGACCGTGTAGTCCTGCCAGGTGCGGTACCCCACCCCGTACTCGCCGGAGATCATCTCCGCCGAGATCACACAGATCCACGAGACGCCGATGCCCACCGAGAGACCGCCGAAGATCCCCGGCAGAGCGCCCGGCAGCACCACCGAGAACAGCACCCGGGCCCGGCCGCCGCCCATCGTGAGCACGGCCTCCTCCCACCCGGGGCTCAGCGCCCGCACCGCGTGCCGGGTCGACACGAGGACGGGGAAGAGGGCGGCGGCGCAGGTGATGAAGACGATGCCCTGTTCGTTGGTGGGCAGCAGCAGGATCGCCACCGGCACCAGGGCGATGGCCGGCACCGGCCGCACCACCTCCACCAGCGGGCCCAGGATGTCGGCGGCCCACCGGGACCGGGCGACGGCCGTGCCGGCCGCCACCCCCAGGACCGCGGCGAGGAGGAAGCCGACCGCGATACGGCGCAGGCTGTGGCCCAGGTCCTGCCAGTACGTCTCCGTGCCGACCCGGTCGGCGAAGGCGGAGGCCACCTCGACGACCGTCGGGAACTGCTCGAACCGCAGCCACAGAGTGACGTCCAGCGAGGTCAGCAGCTGCCACAGGCCCAGCGCCGCGGCGAGGGAGGCCACCCGGACCAGCCGGCGGCCCAGGGCCCCGGCGGCGCGGGCACCGCCGGGGTTCCGGCCGCTCACGAGGCGAGCCTCACGGCGTCCGCGTATGCGACGATCCGGGCGCCGGCGTGCCCGGAGACGTACCGCTCCGCCGCCGCCCGGGTCACGAAGGCGCGCCACGCGCCGCCGTCCGCGACCCACACCGCCCGGTCCGCGAACCAGAGCGTCCCGGTCACCGCGTCCGGCACGTACGCGGCCCGTACGTCGGCCCCCTTGACGGCCTTCAGGAGCGCGCCGGGGCTGTCGAAGGACCGGGTCGTGCTCTGCCCCCGCAGCCACAGCTCGGAGGTGGCCGCCGCCGCCCGGGGGTACTCCGGTCCCGGTACGGCCCGTCGCAGCGGCGCCGTGTCGACGAAGGCGTCGACGTCGACGTCCTTCACCAGACCGGCCTCCTTCAGCACCGGCACGTCCTCCTTGAGCGCGGCGATCAGCTCCGGGCGGAGCGCCGGGTCGAAGGTGGCGATGCCCTGGGCGCCGTTGTAGAGGTAGACCACCTCGGCGGGCAGCCCCGTCTCCTTCGCCACCGACTCGGCGGCGGCCACCGGCCGGGCGCGCAGCTCGTCCGTGGCCCGCCGCTGCGCCCGCAGGAAGGCGTCGAGGACGTCGGGCCGCCGCTGCGCGAACTCCTCGCGGACGGTGACCCCGTGGAAGGTCGGAAGGTTCAGCTCGGCCCCGTCGTACAGCGCCGTCGCCCGGCCCTGGAAGGCGAGCAGACCCGGCCAGGCGACGAACTGGGACAGCGCGTCGACGCTGCCCCCGGCCAGGGCCGAAGCACCCACGCTCGGCTGCTGGTTGAGCTTGGCGATGTCCTTCGCCGGGTCGAGCCCGGCCCGCCGCAGGGCCCGGACCAGGGTGCCGTCGGCCGCCGAGCCGACACTGGTGGACACCTTGCGGCCCTTCAGGTCCGCGAGCGACCGCAGTGACGAACCGGGGGCGGTGACGACGGTGTTGAGGCCGCCCCGCAGGTTGTAGCCGGTGACCGCGACGAGCCGCGTGGGCTCCTTGAGCTGCTTGCCGCGCGCCGCGTTGATCAGCAGCGGGAAGTCGCCCATCGAACCGATGTCGATCTTCCCGGCGGTCATCTGCGCGGTGATCGGGGCGCCGGTCGCGTAGTCCTGCCAGACCACCCGGTAGGTGCGGCCGTCCTTCCTCCCGGTGGCCGCGAGCTCCTGCTCGAAGTAGCCGAGCGAGCGCAGCAGGGTGCCGGCGGTGACGGTGTTGATGGTCTTCGACTGGTAGCCGACGGTCACGGTCACCGTCGTCCCGCCGGACCCGTCGTCGGAGCCGGCCGCACCGCCGCAGGCGGTGGCCAGGGGCAGCAGCAGGGCGAGCGGGAGCAGCAGGGGAAGTCCGGTGCCGGCCGTGCGGGTTCGGGAGGGGGAGGCGCCGGACACGGAGGTCCCGGGCCTGGACGTGCTGGGCAGCGGGGTTCTGGACATGGGAGGTCGGCCTTTCGCCTTCACCGGAGCAGGTAGGGCATGTTGACGGTCACGGCGCCGGTGGGACAGCGGGCCGCGCAGGGGCCGCAGTACCAGCACTCGTCCACATGCATGTACGCCTTGCCGTCGTCCTCGCGGATCGCGAGCGAGTCGAGCGGACACATGTCGACGCAGAGCGTGCAGCCGTCGATGCACTTCGACTCGTCGATGGTCACGGGCACGTCGGCACGCTGGGGGACCAGAGGCATGGCTGTCTCCAGGAAGGGGTTCGGGGGAAGGTCGACGGGGTCAGACGGAGCGGTGCAGCAGGCCGCTCATGGTGATGCGGTCGCCGCGGAACCGGATGAACTCCAGGTCCACCGGGCGCCCGTCGGGCAGATGGGTCAGCCGCTCCAGCATCAGGACCGCGGCCCCGCGGGGGGCCTGGAGCACGGCGGCCGAGTGCGCGTCGGCGTTGACGGCCTCCAGCGTGATCTCGGCGTGCCCGAGCGGCCCGCCGGTCAGCTGCTCCAGGAGCCGGAACACGTCCGTGTTCTCCAGATCGCAGCCGAGGAGTTCGCCGCCGATGTCCATCGGCAGATACGACAGGTCGAGGGAGAGCGGCAGCCCGTTGAGCCGCCGCAGCCGCTCGACGCAGAGCACGTCGGTGTGCTCCGGCAGACCCAGCCGGTGGGCCACCGGGCCGGACGCGGCCACCGGCCCGACGGTACGGACCTCGTTGGTGACCCGCCCGTGTTCGTGCAGGGTCTCCGCGAGGCCCTGGAGGCGGTCCAGGCCGTGCGGGTACTTCTCGCAGACCACCACCGTGCCGACCCCGGCCCGCCGGTCGACCAGCTGCTCGCCGCGCAGCAGGTCCAGGGCCTGCCGCACGGTGTTGCGGCTGGCCCGGTAGTCGGCGGCGATGGCGTCCTCCAGCGGGAGGACCCCGTCCGGGAACCCGCCCGCCAGGATCTGGTGGCGCAGCAGGTCGGCGAGCTGCCGCGCCCGGTCGGCCCGCAGCCGCCGGCGGCGGGCGGCGGCGACGGGGCGGGCGGCGGAGGCGGGTTCGGCGGACATGGGACGGAACGTAGCGGCGGACCGGCCCGGGTGGTGTTGCGGCAGTATTGCGCCACCTGACACCCCGTACGTACGTCTCTGACCTGCGGCGACGACGGGCGGGCGGCGAGATCCGCCACCGTGGCGCCCAGCACGTGGACGTCCGTCCGCCCACCATGTGGGAGAACCTCAGACGGTCCGCGCGTGGACCTGGCTCCGGAGCGCGACGGACAGCTGATGGTGGAGGGCGCCGAGCACCGGCTCGTCCGGGGCGAACAACCCCGCGGCGAGCTTCCAGTAGCGGCCGATCACCGGACCGTCGTGCAGCGCGAGCAGGCCGACGAGCCGACGGCGGAACGCCGGGGCGTCCGGCACCCCGCACGCGTGCGCGTACGCCGAGACGAAACAGTCCAGCGCCCCGCCGTCCTGCGGCGCCCGCCCCGCCCGCAGCTCCGCGGCCGCCAGCGCGTACGCCTCCGCCAGACCCTCGTACAGCACGGCCGGCCGGTACTCCCCGTCCGGCAGCGGCGGCGCCGGACGGTGCTCCGCCGAGGCGAGACGCGGGTCGGTGACGAGCGCGTGCAGCCGGGCGAACGCCAGCACCTGTGCGGGGCTCGGATCCTCCGGAGGCCGCGGCACCACCGAGTCGACGACCAGGGACACCACCCGGCCCGGCAGCCGCGCCGGCAGGATGCGGCGCCAGAACCCGGCCAGGGCCGCCGTGTCCGGCGGCAGGGCCACCGCGCCGAGCAGCCGCAGCCGGTCGGCCCGCTCCCCGGCGGAGCAGTCCCGGACCAGGCCCAGCGAGACCGCGCGCCAGCGCAGCGCCGCCAGGCGGGAGCCCAGCTCCCGCAACTGCCCCGCGACCACCTCCTCCAGGACGTCGTCGCGGACCTCGGCCCCGGCCCCGTCGCCGGGCCCCACGCGCGCGTGCGCCCCGGACAGCAGCCGCTCGATCTCCGGCAGCGGCACGTCGAGGGCGCGCAGGGAGCGGATCAGCCGGAGCCGGTCGAGCGCCTCGGCCCCGTACCTGCGGTGCCCGCCGGAGCTGCGCCCCGCCTCGGGCAGCAGACCTCGGTCGGAGTAGAAGCGCACGGTCTTCACCGTGGCACCCGCGTGCCGGGCGAGCTCACCGATGCTCCACTGGCCGTCGGACAACACGAACGTGAACCTCCGTCAGGGGAATCCGGACCGACTGCGGACACCCCATTCTGCCGCCCGGTCCCGGCGGGGCGTCGGCCGGAGGCGCGGCGTGAACCTCTGCCCGGGGGAGTTCCGAGCGTGCTTGAACCTCCCCCTGGGGGAGTTCCTAGCGTGACGGGCGGGACATCCCCGAGGAGTCACGAGGAGACGATCATGACCGTGTTCGTGCTGGCGTCCGGCCCCTTCACCGCCGGCTGGGTGTGGGAGGAGACCGCCGCCCGGCTCCGGGCGGCCGGAGCGGAGCCGTACCCCGTGACCCTGACCGGCATGGGGGACCGGCGGGGCGAGGGCGGGACCGGGACCGGGACCGGCCTGGAGACCCACATCGAGGACCTGCTGGCGGTGATCGACGGCATCGACGCCCCCGACGTGGTGCTCGTCGGCCACGGGTACGCCCTGCACCCGGTGTTCGGCGCCGCCGACCGGCGCCCGGGACGGGTCGCCCGGATCGTCGCCGTGGACACCGGCCTCCCCGAGGACGGCCGGCCCGCCCTCGCGTCCGTACCCGACCCCGAGGTCAGGGAACGCCTGGCGCACGGGACGGACGGCGCCCCCTCCGGCGGCCACGACCCGGTGCCGCCGCCGTCGCCCGGGACCTGGGGGCGCTGGGGCAGCACCGAAGGGATCCCCGCCGACGCGCTGGAACGCCTGACGCGGCTCGCCGCACCCCAGCCGCCCGCCACCCTCACCGAGCCGCTCCGGCTGACCGGCGCGGCCGCGGCGCCGCCCGTCACCGGCGTGCTGTGCACGGCGAACGGGTCGAGCATCGCCCTGGTGGAGATGCTGGTGGAGTCGGGTCCGCCCCGGTACCGGGCGCTCGCCGACGCCCGGGTGCGCTTCCTCGAACTCGCCACCGGCCACTGGCCGATGCTCTCCGCCCCCGCCGAACTGGCCGAGGCACTGCTCGGCGCGGCGGCCGGCGAGGGCCACCGGGTGACCGCGCCCGACCACGCCCACGCACAGCCGTCGCACCTCGCGCCCTTCCTCATGGACCTCCCCGAGGCGCCGCGCGAGCGGCGCGGACGGATCGACCTCCACCTCCCGGCCGGAGCCGACCACGTCCCGGAAGGCGCCGGCCGACTCGTGCTCGGCGCCGACCACGACCAGGACGGCGCCGATCGCCTCCCCGCCGCCGACGGTCCGGGCGCGGCCCACCGCCCCCGGCCGGCCGTGGTCTTCGTCCACGGCGGTCCCGTCGCCCCCGACCAGCGCCCCACGCCGCGCGACACCCCGTTCTACCTGGGGTACGGCCGCTACGCGGCGAGCCGGGACGTCGTCGGCGTGACCCTGGACCACCGGCTGCACAGCCTCGCCGACTACCCGCTCGCCGCCGACGACCTCGCCGAGGCCGTCGCGCTCGTCCGCGCCGACCCCCGGGTCGACGGCGAACGGATCGCGCTCTGGTTCTTCTCCACCGGCGGTCTCCTCGCGGCGGACTGGCTTGCCGCGCCCCCGCCGTGGCTGCGCTGTGTGGCGGCGACCTACCCCGCCCTCGCGCCGCCCCCCGGCTGGGAGGGGGCGGGAGCCCGCTTCCGTCCCGTCGACGCCGTCGGCACGGCGGACGGGCCGCCGGTCGTCCTGACCCGGGCGGGGCTCGAACACCCCGCCTTCGAGGCGACGGTCCAGGAGTTCCTGGACGCCGCCGCCGGGAACGGAACGGACGTCGAGGTCGTCGACGTGCCCCACGGCCACCACGGCTTCGAACTGGTCGACCCCACCGACGAGTCCCGGGCTGCCGTGGCCCGCGCCATGACCGCCGTCCTCGGCCACCTCCGGGACTGAACCGGGGTCAGTCGTCCAACGCGTCGAACCGCAGCCCCGAGGAGGACTCGCCGCGCCCCGGGCGGGCGCGGCGCGAGGTCCAGAGCACGCCCCGCCCGTCGGGGGTCCGCGCGTACTGGTGGGCCCGGGTGAGGGTGACGCCCTCGCGCGGCACCTCCTCGGAGAACAGGTCGTACGCGTTGGGCAGGCCCGGCGAGAGCAGCCGGCCCAGCGGGAGCAGCGGTTCGCCGTCGGGCCCGGTCGTATGGCCGAGCCGCAGCACGTACGCGCCGGGGCGCGGCTCCCGGGGAAGGAGCGGGAACCAGTGCTCCGGGACCTCGCTCATCAGCCGGTAGACGGCGGTCCCGCCCGCCACCGCCGGAGCGGGGCGCGCCACCGGGGCCGTACGGGCGCGGTCCAGGGTGCCGCCCACCGGCGTCGGCACCCGGCGCTCCACGGCCCATGCCTGGTTGGCGCCCTCGTCACGGGCGAGCAGCACCTCCTCGACGGGCTCGCCCTCCAGGCCGCCGACGGTCACCGGCGGCACGAAGAGGCCGAGGTGCCGGCCGCCGTCCTCGGTGCTGAGGCGGTGCACCGACCAGTGGGCGTCCCCCGTCCCCGCACCGGGCACGGGCAGCAGCGTGGGACCGCCGAGCTCCGAACTGAACGTGTCGCCGACGACCACCGAGGTGAGCGTGGTGACGCTGCCGACGGGCACGTCGAGCGGCACCAGGTACCAGTCGTTGCCGTACACCGTGGCGAACTCGGCGACCAGCATGCGGGCCAGGTCCGACGGGGCCGCCTCGACGCCCCCGAGGTCCACCCGCGCGTCCTCGAACTCCCAGTACCGGCGGGCCGGCATCCCCGGGAAGCGCACCGGCGCCGGGAACGTGGTGGAGAGCAGGGACTCCCGGGCGGCCGGTGACTCGAGGCCGGTGTCCCCGCCGGCCGTGAAGTCCGTCCAGTCCAGCGCGCCGCCCTGGTAGGCGGGGGCGGTGAGCGTCGTCTCCGTACCGCCCTGGGACAGGCCGACCGAGAACCGGTGCTCCAGCCGCCGCGCGTCCCACGCGGGATCCCCCTCGGCCGCCGTGAGATGCCGCTCGTCGTACCAGTCGAGCCAGGACCGGAACACGGCGTACGCGGCCGGGGGCAGCCCCCAGCCCGGCTCCTCCGGCGTCGGCGCGGACGCGTGCAGGTGGAACGCGAGGGCGTGGCCGTCCGGCACCCGGCCCTGCAGCACCGACAGGAAGCGAACGGTGGCCGCGTCGACGCCGCCCTCCTCGCCCGTGAGGCCGAGCGGGAAGTCGTCCAGGAGCATCCCGACGGCCTCGGCGACGGCGTCGGCCGGGAGCCCGGCGGAGCGCAGCAGCCGCAGCAGGTGCTGGCCCGCCTCGGCACCCGACCGCAGATCGGCGGAGGTGGCGCGCGCCCCGCCGGGCTCGGCCTCCACCAGCGCCTCGAGCGGCGTGGTGCCGTCGTAGTCCGTGCCGGCGCCCGCCGGGCGGCCCGGCCGGTACCGGCTGATCCGGTCGGCATGGCCACGCACGCGCACCCATACGGGAGTTCCGGCGTCGTCGCCGAGGAACTCGCCCAGCTGCCACTGCCGGGCCAGCATCCAGGCCGGGTCGTGGACCTGGCCCTCCAGGGACGGCCGCAGGTCGCCGGTGCGGGCACGGGGTTCGAGCCGGGTCCAGGTGGTGATCGAGGTCATGGCGCCTACCTCCGCAGGCCACGGGTGAAGTCGGTGGCGACCGCGTCCTCGTACCGGGTGTTCATGGCGAGGAGCGCGGCCGGGGCGAGCTGGCCGATGTCGGCCACGGCGGTCGGACTGTCGGGGTGCAGGGCCTCGTAGTCCACGGCGCGCACCCGCGCCAGGTCGAGGGCCGCTTCGACGGTCGCGCCGAGCAGGTCCGGGGTCCAGGTGGGGGACGCGTCCGGCGGGACGGCGAGCAGCACCGTCTGCGGCGGCGCCGCGTCCGGCGCGTCGATGTGCACGGCGACACCGGTCGTCTGCCGCTCGCGCGGCACGACCTCCGTCCACTCGTCCACGATCAGGCCCCGCAGCCGCCCGGACAGCAGCTCCGTCGGGGCGTCACCGCCGGCCGGCGCGTGCAGCACCAGGGAGAGACGCGGGCCCGGCTCCTGCCCGGCCGCCGGGGGCAGCGCGGCCCAGCGCTCGGCGCGCGCCGGGTCCGCGGACGCGGTGTACGGGGTCTGGGCGACCACCGCCGTGAGCGCGTCACCGCACTCCAGCGCCTCCGCGTACCCGAGGGTCGTGACCAGCCGCTCGACCCCGCGCCGTACCCGGCCGAGCCGGGTCAGCCAGCCGGCCGGTGCGTGTGGGTCCCCGCCGAGCAGCGTGTCGGCGTGGGCCAGGGACGCGGTGAGCGGCCCGGGCGGCGGCGCGGCGAAACCGGGCAGCACCACGAGCTCGCTGCCGAGCAGCGCTCCGAGCACCTCCCGCGCCCACGCCCCCACCGGCAGCGTGCCCTGGGCGCGGGCCGTGTCGGCACCGGCCGACAGGCCGAGCCTGCGCGTCAGTTCGGGGACCACCGCCATGGCGAGCCCCGTCAGGAGCGCGGCGTGCGCGGCGAGTACCTCCGGCGTCGCACCGGGGCGCGGCGGCAGCGGCGGGGCCGCCGCCGGGACTCCCACGAGGTTGGCCGTGAGCAGGCCCCGGTGCAGCCGTTCGACCCGGCCGGCCGCGGCCGTGTCGGCCGGGGTGGACAGCTCGGCGACGGCTCGCCGTACGACGTCACGGACGGCGACGGCCCGCGGTTCCAGTGCCGGATCGTCCGGCCCGGCGTCGCTCCCCTCGGGAGCCGCTTCCGGCGGAGCGAGGTCCGTAGGCCGCAACGGCCTTGCCGTGCGCAGCAGTTCACGCGCGGCCCGGATGGTCTCCAGGAACAGCCCGAGCCCCTCGTCGCCGGCGGGGACCGCGGCCGGCCGGGGCGCGGCCGCCTCCCGCGCGGCGAGTACGCCGTCGGCGTGCAGCAACAGGTGCCGCTCCAGGTCCGAGCCGGGCAGCGCCTCCGGGTCCAGCCCCAGGGCCAGCCAGTCCAGCGGCGACAGCGGAATCCCGGTGAGCGGCACCGTGCGGCTGCTGCCGTCGGCGAGCCGGACGGTGTACGCGACGCTCTCGGGCGCCGGCAGCAGCGCGGTCAGCCACGCGGCAAGGGCCGGCTCGGCGAGCGCACGGGTCTGGGTGAGGACATCACTCGCCCAACCACCGTCGCCGGAACCGGAACCCGTGCCGGAGCCCGTGCCCGTGCCCGTGCCCGTGCCGGAGCCCGAGTCGGTCCCGGAGCCCGGACCACCGGGTCCGTCGTCCGGGAGGTCCCCGCTGCCGGGAGGCGCGCCGGGGCCGTCGTCGGAGCCGTCGTCGGCCGGCGGCGGGACGACGATGGGCGGGGTGTCGCCGGCTCCGCCGCCGCCGGAACCCGGGGCCGCGAGCGCGCGGGCCGCCGGCGAGGCGGTGGGCGAGGCGGCCGGCGAGACGGTCGGCAACGGCTCGGGCAGGAGGACGATCACCCGGTGGGTGATCGCGTCGCCGGCGCGCGGGGTGCGCAGGGACTCCAGCTCGGGCGGCGGGGCCTCGCCGTTGCCCATGGCGTCGACGGTGGCGCCGGCGCGCAGCGGGTTGCCCTGGGCGGCCTGGTGGACACCCTCGACGAGGAGGGCGTCGGCGACCGAGTCCACGGCGTCGGCGAGATCGGCCAGGACGGCTTCGAGAGCGGCGAGTTCCTCCGCCGCGGTGGACGGCACGCCGACGTCGCGGACCAGGTCGAGCCGGCCGGCCGCGCGGCGCCGGTGCAGCCGCAGGCCGTCGACGACGTCGTGGGCGGCGACGGTCTCGCTGACCGTGCCGTCGTGGTCGACGTGGGTGGCGGTCGTCGGGGCGAGCGCGCGGAAGCGGTCCGTCCAGGACGTGAGGGTCCGGATCGGATGGTCCTTGAGGGCCCGCTCGAAGCGGTAGCCGAGGAGGGCGCCCAGGGGTTGCCCCTGTCGGACGCCGTCGAGGAGCCAGGACGCCGTGCGGGCGCGCGCGGAGTGGAGGTCGATCGCGGTCGGCGCGTCGGGCAGGTCGCCATGGGCCCGCTGGGCGGCGCGGAGCACGGCGGCCGTGGTGGCCTGCGCGAGCGAGGGCGCGTGGATCGGGGACGCCGTGTCGGCGGCCTCGAACAGCTTCCACGGCGTGACGGTGCCGGGGGCCGCCAGCGGGTCCGTCACCTCGCCCTCCGGGCGCCGCTCCGGCGGCACGGTCCTCGGCTGCGCGGAGCGGGGCGTCACGTCGAGGAGCCAGCCGTAGCCGCCGAGATGGCAGCCGTACGGGTACGGGGAACCCGGCCGCCGCAGCCAGGCGAGCCGCCGCGTCGCGAGCGAGGTGATCCACGCGTCCAGGCGGTGCGAGGTCGTGTCGAGGTTCTGCGCCAGCAGCCGTTCCAGCTCCTCGGCCGGGAGCGGGGCGAGCGCCTTGAACGCGGCCAGCGTCTCGTGCAGGGGCTGGAGCTCGGACCGGTTACGGGCCTCCGGGCTCCACACGTACGCGTCCGCGGTGGCGGGCCCGGGGGTGCCGGGCGGCAGGTTCCGCCGGGCGCGCTTCCATACGGTCGCCGTCCTGACGGCCTCGTCGACGTCGACCAGCTCGGGTTCGTTCCGCTCGGCCCGGCCGGTGCCGAGCGCGTAGTCGACGGCCCGGGCGTACTCGGCGAGCAGCGCGTGCCGGGCGAGCCGGTAGAGGAGCGGTGTCGACAGGGCCTGGGCCGCCTGGTCCCCGCCGGCCGCGCCGAGGTCGTGCCACCAGCGCGCCCACGGCAGGCCGGCGCGCTCCGCGGCGCCCGGGACCCGCGCCCACGCGGGCGGGTTCAGCGGGTCGGCGAGGGCGGCCAGGTACGCGGCGGGGGTGCCGCCGGGCGTGCCCGCCGGGGCGTCGGTCCACGGGTGGTCGAGCGGCCACGCCCTGTCGGCGTACACGACACGCCCGGGGCCGAACTCCCAGCCGGGCAGCCCGAGGCGGGCGGTGAGGTCGCGCACGTGACCGGAGAGGCCCGTGCGCCACTCGTCGTTCAGGCTGAGCGGGCCGTACCGCCACAGCGCGGCCACGTAGTCGGCGCCGACGGCGCTGCGGGCGTGCAGCCTGCGGGCGGTCGGGGCCATGCCGAGGATCTCGGCGACGGTGCCCTGCGAGGCCGCGCCGCGCGTGATCCGCGGCACGGCGTTCGGGTCCGCGGCCGAGGGCGCCCAGATCCGGTCGCGCAGGGTCCGCAGGAAGCGGGGGACGGCCGGGTCGAGCCGCGTGGCGGCCGTTCCGGTGCCCTCCAGGTCCGTCCAGCGGTCCAGTGGCAGCACGGGGAGGATCCCGTACGGCTGGCTCCCGATCCGCAGGGCGGGCAGCGGCCCGCCGGGCCGCAGGTACCGGCGGGCGTGGTCGCGGGCCCCGAGCACCTGGCCCTCGGAGAAGCGGTCCTCGGCGAACTGGCGCAGGTAGTAGCCCCAGGTGGCCTCCCACAGGGCGGTGGCCATGTCCCGGGCGGCGGCCTGGTCGCGGCGGCGCGCGTCCCGGGCGCGGGCCAGCGGCGCGGGACCGCCGGTCGCGCCGACGAGCGGCAGCCCGAACGCCTTGGCGAGGACGGTCGCGTTGGCGTCGGCGTCGGTCGGCACGCTGTCGAGGTGCCGGACCCGGTACGCCTCGCGGTTGGCGGGGTCGCGGCGGCTGTAGCGGGAGGTGGCGGTCGCCGTGTTGTTGGACGGCGCGCCCGGCGGCACGTACCCGAGGCCGCGGGTGTAGTACTGCGCCTCGATGAGCGCGGTCAGTTCGGCCGTGGCGACCGTCGGCTTGTCCTCCAGGACGCCGTACGCGAAGAGCCGGGCGTAGCCCACGCCGCGCGGCAGCCGCACCG
This sequence comes from Streptomyces sp. NPDC059534, assembly GCF_042743475.1. NCBI lineage: Bacteria > Bacillati > Actinomycetota > Actinomycetes > Kitasatosporales > Streptomycetaceae > Streptomyces > Streptomyces sp. NPDC059534. The sequence goes on along the minus strand of NZ_JBHWAQ010000001.1, from coordinate 262,956 downwards.
CCATGCCGATCGCCTCGGCCGCCGCGAAGTCCACCAGCCACCGGGTGGCGCCGTCGGCCGGCGGGGCCGCCGGGTCGAGCTCCTCCAGGTCGGCCGTCGGAGCGGGCCCCACCGGCAGCGGACCGCCCGTCGGGCCGCCGACCTTCGCCGTGACCCGCGTGACGGCGGGCGCGGCCGGGTCCTTGGGGTGGCCGACGACGTACCAGCGGCTCGGCAGGGCGCGCGCGACCGGCCGCCTCGTCCAGCTCGCCGGCCGCTGCTCGCCGGGCGCGGGGAACACGGGCCGGGCGTCCGCCCCGCCCGTGCCCGGCTGCTCCATCGGGTTGACCGGGGTCATGACGCGGGCGACCCACGCGGCCCGCTCGTGGCCGAACCGGTCGGCGAGCTCGCCCCAGGCGGCCGCCTCGGCCGGCCCGTCGCCGCGCGCGTCCCAGACGCCGAGCCAGTAGCGGCGCCCGTACAGCTCCTCGTCGGCCGTCAGCAGGGTCTCGTGGGTGTCGACGTGGATCTCGTCCGGGTAGATCCGGACGAGCAGCTCGGTGGCGGTGAACCGGGTCTCCAGCCGGACGGGCAGCAGCACCACGGGCAGCGCGGTGGGAAGGGTCCAGGCAGGGGGCGGTGGCGTGGTCATCGGCGTCCGTCCAGGTGGCGTGCGGAGGAGTGCGGCCGGGCCGCGGGGTACGAAGGGGGGCCGACCGCCCCGGCGGAGGGCGGTGGCCGTCGTGTCACGGCGTCGCCCCCTGCGGCGGGTACGCCACCGGGGCCTCGTACGCCTCCGGTGGGATCGCCGGCAGGGCCGACAGGTTGTCGGCGGGGTCGGCGTTGGGCGCGGTGCGCAGGTAGCGGCCCCCGTCGCCGTCGGGCGCGGCGACGACCGGGACCCGGTTGCCGGGGGTCCGCTCCACGTACAGGGCCCGGCGGCCGTCGAGCGCGGCCAGGGCCTCGGCGCGGGACATGCGCCACCAGCGGCCGTCCGGCAGGCGGCCGGCGATCTCGCGGACGAAGACGCGGTCGCTGCCGGGGACCCGCTTGCGGACGTGGGTGATCCGCAGGCCGGGGCCGTGCAGTGGCAGCAGGGCCGACGCGTGGTGGGCCACGCGGACCGGCCGCTGGAGCGTGATGTGCGCCAACGCCGCCGCGTTGCGGCCCCAGGAGAGCGTCGGCGCCCCGGGGCCGGGGTGCAGCGGGCGGGGGTCGGTGCCGAAGGCGGGCCGTGTGCCGACGTGCGTCAGCGCGGCCAGCTCCTCCGCGCCGCGGACGGTCCTCGCCCAGTCGACGTCACGCCAGGTGAACGGCCCCGGCCCGTACACGGCGTCCCTGGGCGGCTCGTCGAGACCGAAGGAGGGCGCCGTGGCGTGCTCCTCGAAGACGAAGAACCAGCCGGGATCGGTCTCCGAGCCCAGCGCGTCGGCGACGGTGAGCGGGAAGCCGACGAACAGCACGTCGGCTCCGATCTCCCCGGTGAACACCGGCTCCAGGCGCTGCTCGCCCAGGCGGCGCGGCCCGCCGGGCACCGCGGGCGGCAGTGCGCGCCGGGCGTGCAGCCCGAGGGAGGGGAAGCGCCGTACGACCTCGCCCCGCACGAGCAGCACGACGGCGTCGTCGCCGCCCGGGGGCTTGCGCACGGTCGCGCCGAGGGCGCTGTGGCGGCCCCAGTCGCGCATCGGCGGCACGTCCGGCTGTTCCCGCCCCGGTTCCACGGTGCCGCGCGCGTCCCAGAAGTGACGGAAGGCGGTGGCCCCGCGGTCCGTGGGGTACTCGCGCCACAGGAGTTCGCGGCCCAGTTCGTGGTTGGCGCCGGCCAGGAAGGACTCGATGAACCGTCCGTTGGCGCGCAGCAGGCTGACCGTGTCCGCCGGGACGTTCTGCACCCCCGGCAGCAGGTGGTCGGCGCCCAGCTCGGTGAGGAGCTCCGCCATCGGCTGGGCGAAGGACGGTGGGGCGAGCAGCGGCCCGAGCGGGTCGGGCAGCCCCGAACCCGCCAGGTCCGCGCCGTCGATGCGGGCCGCGACACGCGCGGTGACGGCCGTCTCCGGCTCCGTCGCCTCCCGTACCGCAGCGGCCAACTGCCGCAATGGGACCTCGGGTTCGACCTCGCGCAGGGCGCGGTCCTGCGCCGCGAGCAGGGCGTTCTGATGGATCTTCGCGGCGTCCCGGAAGTCGGAGGTGATCTTGCGGCGGCGGGCGGCGACGGTGCCGGGCAGGTCGGCGAGGGCCACTCCCGCGCCCTGGTTGACCCAGCCGTACCAGGCGCCCGCGTCGGCCGTGATCGGCGCGGACCAGGAGCGTGGCGCCCCGGTGCCGCCGTCGACGTCCCAGCCTATGCGGTAGGAGGCCGAGTTGGCGGTCGGACCGTCCTCCAGGACCAGGACGACGAGGTCCGGCTTCTCCGAGCCGCTGAAGTCGGCGACCGTGATCGCGGCGCCCGCCGCCTTCGGGACGGTGCCGGGCACCTGGACGACCGGTCCCCATGTCCCGATCCGTCCACGGGCGTTGATGTCCCAGCCCACCCGGTAGGACGTGGTGGCCCCGGCCGCGGTCTGCTCCGTCAGCATCACGATCAGCTCGGGGCGCAGGTCGTGGTCGAGGTCGGCGACGGCCACGCCGAGCCCGCTGACGGCGGGTGCGGCCTCGTCCGGCCGTCCCGGCCACGGCACTTCGACGGAGTCGGACCAGCCGCCGCGCGCCACGCCGTTCTCGGGCGAGATGTTCCAGCCGATCCGCAGGAACAGCCGCTTGTTGCCCTTGAGGCCGCCGAGGTAGACGACGATCATCTCCTGGTTGCCGTCCCCGTCGAGGTCGGCGAGGGTCGCGCTGCCCGCCTGCACGTACGCGGCCTCGGTCAGCCCGCCGGAGGCCGTGGCCGGCGTCGACATCGGGGTCGGCATGGCCACCGGCCCCTTCCACTCGGCCGGGTTGCCGTCGGCGTCCAGGTCCCGGGCGATCATGTAGCGGCCGAAGTTCCCGACGTGGCCGTTGTTGTCGAACTCCTCGATCCAGAAGACCAGCGCGTCGGGGCTGCCCGAGCCGTTGAGGTCGGCCGTGGCGATGCCGAAGCCCTGCGTGTGCTCGGCGGACATCCGCTCCCCGATACCGGGCTTCAGCTGCCAGCCGCCGCGCACCGACCCGTCGAAGTCCGTGGCCCGGCCGACGCGCAGGTACGGGGTGTTGATCCCGGGCGGCGCGTCGACGTGACCGACGAGCAGATGCGAGAGGAAGCCCAGCCGCGGACGCCAGCGGATGTGGGCGGGCGGCTGCGCCGCGGGGTTCCCCTTGCCGCCGAACTCGGGCCGCCCGAGCGGGTACCAGACGTTGTCCCCGGCGCGGTCGACCACGATCAGCTGCCCGTCGGCGACGACGTGGACCAGGGAGCCGTACGTGGCGCCCTGGACGCCCTGGTTCGGTCCGGACGGCACGCGCCCGCCGCCGGGCACGGCATCGGCCGGAGGGAACACGAACACCGTCGACTCGGAGTGGGAGAGCACGACCTTGCCGTCGTGGCCGAGGCCGAGGGTCCGGGACACCGGGGGCAGTCCGGTCACGGGCAGCCACAGGAGGTTGCCGAGGAGGTGGTGGCTCAGGTACAGGGAGCCGTTGGCCCCGACCCCGTAGTAGCGGCCGTCGTGGGCCCGCAGCGGAATGCCCCGGTCGGGAGTGAACCCGCCCTGGGGCACCGGCTGTATACCCGTGAGGTCCTGGTGGACCCAGTCGGTGCCGTTGTGGGTGAACCGGATGAGGTTGCCGACGCGGTTGACGAGCATGAGCTCCCAGAGACCCTGGTACGCCACCCCGGTGATCCAGAAACCGCCCGGCATGCCGAGCTTCCTCCAGCCCCACGACGCGTCACGTCCCTGGAGCTCCCACAGGTTGCCCCAGTCGTCCACGACGTACGCGGCCTGGTGGAGGTAGTTCGTCGAGCCGAGGCCGTCCGGGCGCTGAAGGCGGACGGCCGTGGCGAGCCGCCCCTCGCCGGCCACCAGCGGGCGGGTGTAGCCGGAGGAGCTCTCGTACGGGATGCCGTGGTGCAGCCACACCCACTGCTCGCCGTCCCAGCGCAGCTGGTACAGATTGCCGTTCGCGCCGATCACGAAGACGTGCAGGTCGCGCACGGCCGAGGGCGGCGAGGCGCAGGTGGTGCCGGGCGGGAAGCCGTGGTCGACCCAGCCGGGCACGTTCTGCTGGGTGACCCGGGACATGAGCCGGCCGTCGTCGGTGACGACGAACACCCGGTTCGGCAGTGCCGCGCCGACCCAGCGGACGGCGGGCACCGCGGGCGCCACGTCCTCCCTCGGCTCGGTCGGGTCCCGCTCCCACCAGCGGGTGGTGAGCCGGTCGGCCTTCAGCCCCTCGAAGGTCTCGTGGCCGGAGAGGTTGTCGACGCCGGTCAGCCCCGCGGGCGTCGGCAGCGGCGGCACCGCCGCCTCGGTGCGGCGGGCGAGGGAAGCGGCGAGACCGGCGGCTGCCGTGTCGCCGGCCGCCGGGGCCGCCCCGGACGCGGCGGCCCGGCGCGCGACCGGCCCGCCCGGCCGCAGCAGCCTCCGGAACGCCGGGTCCATCGCCGCGCGCGCCTCCTTGTTGCGGCCCAGCTCACCGGCGGCCGTGCCGTCGCCGTACGCGACGGCGTCCCGTACGGCCGAGGTCATCTGGAGCATCCGGGCGGCGAGCCGGTCGTCGCCCGCCGGCACGGTTCCGGAGGCCGCTCCGGGCAGCCGCCGGTGCAGGCTCTCGGCGACCGTTCGGGCCAGTTGGCCCTGCCGCAGCAGCTCGTTGGCACGGCGCAGCTCCGCGGCCTGGTCCCACGCGGCCGCCACCAGGTCCTCCTGGTTCCGGCGCACCACCTCGGCGCCCAGCGCGGCGGCCGCCCGGTGCCGCGGGTCGAGGTTCAGCTCGCGCAGCCAGGTGGGACCGGCCTGCGGCGAGGGCAGTCCGGCGGTGCCCGCCTGCGCGGAGCCGTAGACCGGCGGGACGAGCGCCGTGTTCAGTGGGCCCGGGTCCAGCGCGGCCTTGTACGCGGTCCGGAAGGCGGCGGCCGTCTCCGGGTGCCACGGGAGCGGATCGGTGCCCGCGGTCCGCAGCGCCCCCTCCAGGTCGAGGACCCGCCCCGGGTGACCGGCCGGCGGCGCGGGCAGACCCCCGCCGGCCGCCCCGACGTCCACCGGCCGGGTGCCGACGTCACCGGGCAGCGCGCGCGGGGTGAGGGCCCGGACGAGGGACTCGAAGTCGCCGTCGAGTCCGGTGGCGAACCCCCAGTGGTGGTACACCGGCAGCAGCCACTCCGTCACCTCGGGCTGTTCGCCCACGGCGGGCCAGGCGGGCCGCAAGGAGCCCTCCGGCACCGGAAGACCGAGCCCGGCGAGCCGTCCCGCGTCGAAGGCGGGCACCACGGCCGCGACATAGCGGGTGCGCGGGCGCAGCCTGCGCGGACACAGCAGCCGCGACAGCGTCCGGTCCGGCTCCTCGGCCAGGATCCGGTCGACCTCGGCCTCGCCCGCGCCCTCGTCGGTGGCGACCTGGGCGTGCGCCCAGGCCCACGACTCCGCGAGGTCGGGCAGCTCGGACCGGCGGCACCGCAGCCGGGGCAGCGCGCCGTCGGACGGCAGCACCTCGGCGTGGTCCGCCTCGACCACGACCAGGACGAGCCAGGGGCGGAGCCGCCCGACCTCGGTGGCACCCGCCGGGGTGAACAGCCACGGCAGGTCCGGCCGGTCGAACTCGACGGCGGGGAACAGGTGTGGCTCCGCGTCCGCCGCCTCCGCGGCCGGGAACACGCGCAGCACCTGCCCGGCGTCGATCCCCGTCACGTCCCCGGGCCCGAGCAGCCGGGCTGGTACGGCGACGGAGTCGCGCCCGGTCAGCCGCGGCCGCAGCGTGACGGTGGTCCGGGACTCCATGGGCCCGGACGTCGGGTCGGTGGCGCCACCGGCGGCGGCGAGGCCCTCACGGACCCAGGACAGGAAGGTCAGGCCGCTCAACGCGTCCCTCCGGTGGTGGTGTCGACGGACGGAGTACGGGGGGTGGCGCGGAAGGCGGTACGGCCTCCCGGGGCCGCGGGGCCGGAAGCGGGCAGGCCGGAGCCGCCCGGCGCGGGGAGCGCGGGGGTGTTCCGGGTCAACGCGCTCCCCCCGGCACCGTCGTGGGCGTGAGGCGCAGGCCCGCCGCGGCCAGGTCGCGGCGGTGCTCGGCGGCCTCCGTCCAGGTGGTGCCGCGCGCGGCGGCCGAGCGCCGCCGGCCCGTCTCCCCGGGCTCTTCGGAGACGGTCCAGCGGGTGTCCCGGACGCCGAGGTCGCGGGGGGCGGCGGCGAAGCGCTGCCGGCCCTTGCGGCGGGTCGCCGCGCGGGCGGCGGGCGCGGCCGCGATGCGCGTCCCGGCCGCCCCGAAGCCCGGCGCGGCGGTACTCCCGGCGGGGGAGGCGCTGCGGTGGACGCCGTCCTGGACGACTTCCTCGTAGCCCACCGGGGAGGCGAACACCCCGGCCCGCTCGCGTGCGCGGGCGAGCGCGCCCTCGGCGCCGGCACCCGCCGTGAGCAGGTCGAAGGAGGGCGCGGCGAGCTTCTCCTCGTCCGTCAGGTCGAGGAACTGCGCGGGCGCGAAGTACTCCCGGGTCGGCGTCAGGCGCACGGTCACCGGCGCCGTCGCCGGGTCGGCGTCGTCGACGGTCAGCTCGGGCTCCAGATCGAGCCTGCGCGGACCGTCCACGGGCGAGGTGCCGTAACGGGTCAGGGTGACGCCCAGCGGCGCCACCCGCTGGGTGAAGGACAGGCCGCCCAGCGGATGGACGACGAGCCGGCCCTCGGCGTCGGGGATCTCCCGGAGGGTGACGACCGTCCGGCCGGCCCCGGTGAGCTGCGCCGTCCAGTTGCGCGGGTCGGCGAGGGCCTCCTCCACCTTGGCCGCGACGTCCACGGCGGCGGGCAGCGCGGCGGGCGCCGGACGCCCGCCGAAGGTCCGGTCGAAGCTGATCTCGCCGCTGAAGAAGAGGAGTTCGAAGCGGGCCCGGCCGCGCACGTGCCAGGGCGCGGGACCGGAGAGCGCGATCTCGACCGCGACGCCCATCAGTGTCCGGCTGCCCCGCTTCAGCGACACGTGCCCGGCGATGTCCACCTCGAAGCCGAACGGCTCGAAACGCACCAGGGCGTCGAAGGCGAGCAGCCCCTCGACGCTGAAGCCGAGCGCCGCCGCGTACAGCTCCAGACGGGCGCCGAACTGCACCGTGTTGGAGGTGAGCGCGAAGTACGCCTCCAGCCGGACACGGGGGTTGTCACCCTGGAGCAGCGACAGGTTGAGCCGCCGCAGTTCGGGGAAGCCCTCGGGCCGCTGGAACCGGGGGTGGAAGCCGCCGGCGGACAGCGCGAACGACGGTCGGCCCTTCCAGCGGGCCCGCATCGCCATGTCGCCGGTCAGCGCGAACGCGGCGATCCGCGAGTCGTACAGCGTGGCGTCCACGGACGCCTCGCCGCGCTCGAAGTCGATGACGCCGAGCACGTCCATGTTGATCACGACGAGGGCGGTCTCCTCGGTCGGCAGCGCCATCCGCAGCCGTCCCAGGAGCACGAGTCGCACCGGCGTGGGCAGTTCGAGCAGCAGGGCCAGGTCGAGGGTGAGCAGCGTGGGTGTGCCCCAGCCGATCCGGGCCATCGGACCGACCACGTGCCGCCCGGGGGTGGGCGGGAACACGGCGCCGAGCGTGGCGACGATCTCGGGCGCGCGGGCCAGCGGGTCGCGCGGGAACAGCACCGAGTCCAGGGCCTTGCTGCGGACGCCCGCGCGCAGGGTGTCCACCGACACGGAGCGGTTGACGCCGATCAGACCGCCGACGCCGGACAGGGTGAACCCGAAGCCCAGCTGGATCGGCGTGAACTCCGCCGACACCAGGATGAGCAGCGAGAAGCCCTCCGTGCCGTCCGGCATCCGGGTGGTGAGCAGGCCGACGGCCTTGAGGGCGATGCTCTCCAGCTGGAGCGCGAGCACACCCGCGTACTCGCCCTTGTCCCGGTCGAAGAACAGGTAGCCGCCGCCGGTGACCGGCCCGGCGGAGACGTCCAGGGCCGCGCCCTTCGGAGGGGAGAACGCGGCGCCGAGACCGACCGGACCGAGGTTGCCGTCGGAGGTGGTGAGACCGGCCTCCAGACCGATGCGCTCCACCGTGGCCCGAACGGGCCCCAGGTCGAGCCGGGCGGTCGCGGAGACGCTCGCGCGCAGCTCGCCCTCGGTCGCGTCCGCCCCCAACGCCAGGTGGATCGCCTGGAGTTCGATCGGCCCCAGGCGGGCGTTGACCGGCAGGGTCGCGTCGAGTCCGGCGGACCCGGTGAAGCTCAGGCCCTTGCGGCGCGACCACTGGAGGCCGAGCGCGAACTCGGTCCGCAGCCCCTCGGCGGGGAGCACCTTCGCGAGGAACCCGTCGCCGTCGCCGCCCGCGACCACCACGGCCGCCTTGTCGGCGGCGATGCCGATCTCGAAGTCGTCCCGGCCCTCGGCACCCTCCGGCACGTCCTCGAGCGCGGCCTTGAGCCAGGCCCGGAACCGGCTCACCTCCAGGCGGGTGCCGGAGGCGCTGCCGAGGAGCAGCGCGGGCGCGTCCTGCTCGCCGGACTTGCTGATCTCCAGGCCGAGTTCGACACGGCCGGCGGTGTCGGTGGTGAAGGACACCCCACTGGGGCCGATGGCGACGGCGGGCCCCGCGCCGGACAGGTCGGCGGCGATCGCCCAGCCGTGGCCGAGCAGTTGACGCACGGTGGCCTGCCCGCGCGGGACGACGACCACCCCGAGGTCCCCCGAGACGGGGGAGGAGATCGCGAGGGTGGCGCCGATCTCGCCGCCGACCCCGGGCGCGACGGCGACCGGGACGCCGAAGGTGAGCATGCGGCGGCCCAGCGCGAGGGACGCCTCGTCGAGTCCGGTGCCGCCGGTCTCGCCCAGGCCGACGAGGACCCGGACGCCCAGCTCGTGCAGGAGCCCGCCGAGCCGGGGCAGCAGCTTCGCCGCCAGCGCGTCCGCCGTGGCCTCGTCGACCAGACCGCCCGGCAGGTAGTCGGCGCGCAGCGCCGCCACGGGGTCGGTGACCAGCTCGATCAGCCGCTCCGGACGCAGCCGGGCGCGCGCGACCGAGGTCCGGACCGGCTCTCCGGCCTCGTTGACGACCGGGGTCTGTTCCCCCGCCTCCTCGGGCAGCGCGAGCACCCCGAGCAGGACCAGGACGTGGTACAGGACCGCGTGGTGGCGCAGCAGCCAGTCGGTGACCAGGAAGTGGACGACGTCCTCGGCGAAGGCGGCCGCGTCGAACCCCGCGAGGGACGGCGGCACGTCCCGTACGAGCTCCACGGCGTCGCCGATCACGTCGAGCAGCCGTCCCAGGCCGTCGAGGTCCTCCGGCGGGTGCTCGACCAGGTCCTGGAGGCCGCCGACGGCGCTCGCGGCGGTCGTCAGCCAGGCGCCGACCTCGGCAGCGCCCTGCTCGCCGGCGGCGGCGGGGTTCCAGCCGGTCCTGGCCAGCAGCCGGGCGAGGTGCAGCGGGTTGGCGACGGCCTCGGTGACCGGCTGGATCAGCCGCAGGATCTCGGTGACGAGGGCGCTCTGACCGTCGACGGGCCCCGGGGGCGTGTCGGGGCCCTCGGGTTCGCCCTCGGTGGGCAGTTCGGTCATGTCGGCAGTCCTTGGGTGTCGAGCACGAAGTCACGGGCGGTGCGCAGGGTGCGCTGCTCGGCGGGCAGGTCGGCGAGCGGAAGGGCGAAGTGGCGCAGGTTGCTCCCGCCGAACCAGTCCGGCCATTCGTCGACGACCCGCAGGGTGTGACCGGGGTCCGAGTAGCCGGGATGGCTGTCGTGGTTCGCGGGGTGCGGCTGCCAGCCGGTGACCGAGGTGTCGGGGCAGGGGTTGCCGGCGAGGATCGCGGCGGCCAGGGCCACCTCGTGGTCCTGGGTCCAGGTGGCCGTGTTCGGGCCGAAGGTGAGCCCCGAGGCGGCCGCGGCCGTGGACACCACGTTCTGCAGCCGTACGGACGCGGTGGAGGCGGGGTTGCCGCGCAGCAGGTACGCCGGTCCATAGACGTGCCAGCGGTGGATCAGGGCGGCGGTCTTCTCGGAGCGGAAGACGTCCCCGATGGTGGTGCCCGCCTGCAGCGGCACGGGGTTGGGCGCGGTGGGGTGGTTCCAGGGTGTGGCGCGCAGGTCGCGCAGCCGCATCCGGGCCATGTCCCACATGGAGCGGCGGAAGCCGTCCACGGTGCGGCCGGCCATCACGAAGCGGTAGAACCAGTGCCACAGCCGGAAGTACTCGTGGTCGGCGTACTGGCCGTACTTCTGGGTGACGCCGGGCCCCGGCGCGGGGAAGCCTTCGAGGGGGGCGGTGCTGCCGTCCTGCCGGGTCATCACGCCCCGCGCGGCGTACTTGCGCTCGGCGGGGACCCAGGGCGACGGGGTGCCGCCCTGGCCGTTGCCGGTCCAGACCCGGTCCGGCTGCACGCCGAAGAACCCGAGGACCTTCTGGAAGGACGCCTCGTCCCGGCTGCGCAGATAGGCGAAGTAGGCCCACAGCTCGCCGTCCTTCACCCCCCAGAAGGGGCGGTCGGGCCGGCCGGGCTCGGTGAGGGGGTGCCAGACGCGGGTGCCGGCGGTCCAGTGGCACAGGCCCAGCGAGGCGAACGCGTGGTCGTAGCAGTTGACGGCGTCGAAGTATCCGAGCGCCTCCACCTCGGCGACGGCCCGGACCACCTTGAAGGTGGCCAGGGTGTCGGCGTCGAGGTCGCGCAGCCGGGTCCCGACGAGCGCCTCGGGGGTGATCTCGGCCTCGGGCGCCCAGGACTGCCGCCGTGACGGCTCGGCGACCGGGCCGGCCATCATGCGGAACGGGTCGGTCGCGACGGCCTTGGGGTCCGGATAGGGGGCGCGCTGTCCGATGGGTGTCCTGCGCTCGACCTCCCAGCCGTCGGCGGGGCGGCCGGCGGGCCGCGTCCAGTAGTCGGAGAAGTCCCTGGCGTACATCCGGGGCGAGGTCTTGGTGTTGTTGGCCGGCGCCTCCCAGCGCCAGAGGTTGTCGGCGAGCCGGGCCGGGAGGCCGCCGGAGGCGGGGATGACCGGGATGACGTCGGGGTCCGCCGAGGCGTCGAGCCGCCAGCCCTCGACGACCACCGGGCAGCGCCGGCCGTACGCCTTCCAGCGCGCGATGGCCTGACGGGTGGCGGTGTCGACGACGCCGCTGACCGGTCCGGTGAACCGCTCCGCCGCGGGGACGGCGACGCTCTCCAGGGCGGAGGCCCAGCGGTGGTCGCGCAGCGCCATGACGGCGTCACCCGCCGGATGGGCGGCGGCGCCGGTGCCGTCGGCGCCACGGGCGACCGTCCAGGTGGTGCCGGACACGGCGGACACGGTGACGTTCTCGTCGCCGACCCGGGCCTTGAAGGGCAGCGCCGGCAGGGTGCCGGTGGCGGGCGCGGTCAGGGTCAGCGTGGTGCCGTCGACGGTGAGGGGCTGGGCGAGGCGGACGACGGTCGTCGCGACCCGGGCGACCTGGCCCATCTTGGCGTAGGACTGCAGTTCCCGTACGGCCCAGCGCACATCGCGTCCGAAGACGCCGTCGCGGGTGGTGATCACGGCGAAGCCGAGTTCCAGGAGGTCGCGTTGGAGGTCGCTGACGTGCTTCACTCCGGCGGTGCCGCCGTTGGTGGAGGCGTCCGTGTCGCCCTCGCGCAGCGCCTTGCCGCCGTACAGGTCGGGCAGTGCCGTCGGCGGGGGACCGGTGGTCTGGCCGACGTCCAGCGGGACCGTGAGCCGGGTCAGCGGGGCGCCGTTGACGTTGCCCGGCAGGTGCCACCAGAGCGTCTGTGTCACCGACTTGGCGTCCTGGCCGTCCCAGGCGAACTGGATCTCGCCGATGTTGTTGCGGCCGACGATCTCCCGGCCGCTGCCGGTGACGGCCATGTAGTCCAGGTGGTTGTCGGCGGCCTGGACGTACTGGGCGAGGGCGGCGCGGCGGTCGCCGGTCGCCGGGAAGGAGACCGGCGCGGGCCCGCCGGGGCGTGGCGCGGTGCCGTCCGGGTCGTCGTGCCGGTAGTAGCTGAGCTCGTACTCCCACTCGGGCGCCGGGCTGTGCACGGTGGAGCCTTCGACGAGTTCGAGCATCGCCGGGCTCTCGTGGAGGTAGGCCAGGCCGGTGGGCAGGCCCAGGGCGTCGCGGGTGCGTACGGGCAGGAAGGCGCCGGCCGTGTTGGCCCAGCCGGCGCGGCGGGTGTGCGGCAGCTCGATGACGTCGAGGTTGAATCCGGCGTGGTGCAGCAGCATCGTGCCCGTCGCCTCGTTCTTGAGCGAGCTGGACGTCAACTGGGCGAGCACGGCCCGGACCTGGCCGGGCGTCGAGCCGAAGGGCGTCGACGCGCGGTAGGCCATGCGGGCGGCGAAGCCGTAGTGGACGTCGCCGCCGAGGGAGACGACCCGCCGCCGCCGGACGCCGTCGGCGCCGGGCGCCGCGTGGCCGAGGAGGCGGGCGACGAACTTCTCGAAGGCGCGCGGGTCGTGGCCCCACGCCTCGTAGTCCTGGTCGAGCTGGCCCGGATACCCCTGGAGCCGTCGCACGGCCGGCTGGGCGAACTCCTCGATGAGCGGGTCGCCGAGGACGGGGCACGGCGACAGCAGCACCGTCACCTTCTCCAGGCCCTGGTCCTCGGGGGCCTCCACCATCGCGGCGAAGGAGGCGTCGGAGTACAGCAGCGACGGCGGGTCGGTGTAGCCGCCGCGGAAGACCCGCTGGGTGCGGGTGTCCAGGGCCACCAGCTGATGGGCCGGCCAGGTGATCGCGTAGTGCCAGACGAGGGAGCCGTCCGCGCGGACGATCCGCCCGGCCGAGTCCGCCCCCGTGGGTGTTCCGGTCCGGCGGGCGATGACCGCGGCGGGGCCCGCGGCCGTGTGGTCGGGGGCGGCGAGCGCCGTGAGCAGCTCGCGGCCCGCCTCGCCGCGCGGCCCGTCGGCGAACTGCTCGGGCGTGTTCCCCCAGCCCTGGCAGACCGCGTACGAGGCCATCGCGTTGCCGAGGAGCTGGCGTCCGTGCACGAGGCCGCAGACCTCGTGCACCCACTTCTTCGAGATGTACCAGTCGTCCGTGACCTCGTGGTCGTCGAACATCATGTAGGTGGCGGTGTTGGCGAGCGCCCTGCGGACCATGCCCAGGGTGTTCCGGAAGCCGTCCACGTGGTCGCACTCGGCCACGTACTCCATCAGCCGCTCGTGTGCCTTCTTGTACTCCGGCTTGTCCCGCAGGCCGAAGAACTCGGTGTGGTCCGGGTCGCCCAGGGCGGCGGACTCCCTCGGGAACAGCTCGGCGAAGAACCGCACCGGTGACACCGCCGGCCACAGCGTCGGCGACCAGACCAGGAGGTACATGGCGAGGAACTCCGAGAACCGCAGCAGGTGACTGCGTGCCTTGGTGCTCGTCATCATGAAGTCGTCGAGGATCATGTCCTGCCGCCAGCCGGGCCGGAAGGACCACTTCTGGTGGGCGGGATGGACCGTCGGGAACGTCTCTTCCCGGCCGAGCAGCGTCCGGCCGTACACGGTGCACAGGTGGAGCAGCCCGTCGGCCACGTCGTCCGCGTAGATCTGGTCACCGGTCAGGATCAGCTGCTGGGGCCGCCGCCGCTCCGAGCCCGCGTCGGCCTTCAGGACCTCGTCGAGGATCGACAGGGCGTCCGTGCCGCCGGCGTGCGGCTTGCGGCAGGAGGCGTGGAAGAGCCGGAGGTCGCCGGGACGGTCCGGCGGTGTGACGAAGCTGGGCAGCGTGGGGGCGCCCGAAGTCCCCTGGTACAGCAGGGCCTTGCGGGCCTCCGCCTCGTCCGCGGCGATCACGCCGGGGGTGAAGAGGCCGGGCGCCCCGGCGGCCACCGGTGTCGCGGGCGAGGACAGGTCCTCGCCGAACCGCAGCGCGTACCGGTGGATCGTCCCGGACCTGAGTGTCCCCCCGGAGGGGGTCGCGGCGGTCACCGCGACGAGGTGCAGGTGCTGTCCGATCCGCGCGGTGACCCGGGTGCCGGTGAGGGCGGGCGTCGCGGGGAGCGCGCCCGAGGCCCCCTCGTACACGTCGAGCGTGACCTTGCGTGGAGACTTCAGCGCCAGCCACACGGTGACGGTGCTGCGGTCGACCCGCCGGACGATCGGTCCGGCGAGGACCAGTGGCAGTGCCGCGACGTCCAGCGCGGGAAGAGCGGACACACCGGTCCCCGCGCTTGTTCCAGATGCCCCCACATGTCCCCCTGTCGGTGCGATGGCGAGCGCGATCGTACCTTCACAGGAAATACATCCGACAGGCATATGACGGGAGTGTCGTGAAGAACTTTCTTTCGACAACAACCGTGCTCAGGTCTGTACTTGACTGACCGTCACTCGCTCTCCGCTCGTCGGCGCCGGCGGGGCACGGAGTCCAGGAGGAGCCGGGTGTACGGGTGTTCGGGAGCGCCCAGGACCCGGTCCACCGGACCCGACTCCACGACCGCGCCCGACTTGAGGACCAGCACCTCGTCCGCGACGTGGCGGACCACCGCGAGGTCGTGCGTGACGAAGAGGTAGCCGATGCCGGACTCCTCCCGGATCACGCGCAGGAGTTCGAGGATCTGGGCCTGGATCGACACGTCGAGCGCCGCGACCGCCTCGTCCAGGACCAGCACCCTCGGCTCGACCGCGAGGGCGCGCGCGATCGCCACCCGCTGGCGCTGGCCGCCCGACAGTCCGCGCGGCAGCGCCCCGGCCTCCCGCGTGCCCAGGCCGACCTGGTCGAGGAGTTGGGCGACCCGGGTCCGGCGCGCGGCCGCGTCGAGCGGGGTGTGCAGCCGCAGCACCTCGTCGAGGCAGCCGGAGACCGTCACCCGGGGGTCGAGCGAGAGGTACGGGTCCTGGAAGACCATCTGGATCTCCCGGGCGCGGGCCAGGCGTTCGGCCCGGCCACGGGGGCGCGTCGAACGGTCCCGGCCGTCGAGCCGGACCGTGCCGCCGTCCGGGCTCTCCAGGCCGACCAGCATCCGGACCGTCGTCGTCTTGCCGCTGCCGGACTCCCCGACGAGGGCGAGCGAGGAGCCGGGGGCCAGAGCGAACGACACGCCGTCCACCGCCGTGTGGCCGCCGTACCGCTTGCGCAGTCCTTCGACGACCAGCCCCTCCTTGGTCGAGACGGTCACGGCGTGATCCCTTCGTCGGCGCGGTGGCAGGCGGCGAACCCGTCGCCGTGCACCGCGAGTTCGGGCTTCTCCTGCGTGCAGCGCGGTACGGCGTGGGCGCAGCGCGGCGCGAAGGCGCACCCCGGCGGCGCCTCGGCGAGGGAGACGGGGCGGCCCGGGATGGGCCGGGGAGCCGGCGCGCCCGGCGCGATGCCGGGGGTGCAGGCGAGCAGGCCCGCCGTGTACGGGTGGCGCGGCCGGTCGAACAGCTCGTCGGTGCCGCGGTGTTCCACGATCCGGCCGGCGTACATCACGTACACGCGGTCGCAGACGGACGCGGCCAGTTCGAGGTCGTGGGTGACGAAGAGCATGCCGGTGCCGCGCTCCGCCCGCAGCCGGGCGAGGATCGAGATGATCTCGGCCTGGGTGGTGACGTCGAGGGCCGTGGTCGGCTCGTCGGCGACGAGCAGGTCCGGCTCGCTCGCCAGGGCCGCGGCGATGACGACCCGCTGGAGCATGCCGCCGGAGAACTGGTGCGGATGGCGGCGCAGGGCGCCGCGCGGGTCGCGGATGCCGACCGCGTGGAGGAGTTCCTCGGCGCGGGCGGTGGCCCGCGCGGCCGGGGTTCCGGCGGCCCGCAGGCCCTCGGTGAGGAAGTCGCCGACGCGGCGCAGCGGGTTGACGGAGGCGCGCGGGTCCTGGAAGACCATCGACACCCGGCGGGCCCGCAGCGTGGTGAGCTCGGCGCGGTTCATGGTGAGGACGTCCCGCCCGGAGACCCGGACCTCGCCGGTGGTCCGGGCGCCCGCGGGCAGCAGTCCGAGGACGCTGCGGCAGGCCACGGACTTGCCGGAGCCGGACTCGCCGACGAGGCCGACGGTCTCGCCGGGCCGTACCGTCAGGCTCACCCGGTCGAGGATCGGCCGGGCGGCCCGGTCGCCGGGCAGGCGGACGTCCAGCCCGTCGAGCTCCAGCACCGGTGCCGCATCCGTCTGTGCGCGCATGCCTCTCACCGTTCCCGCTTCGCGATCCGGTCGGCGAGTCCCTCGCCGACGATGCCGAACGCCACGACGGCGAGCACGATGCACACCGAGGGCGCGAGGGCCGGCAGCATCGCCCCCTGAAGGACGGCCGCCTGCCCCTCGTTGATCATGGAGCCCCAGTCGGCGGCCGGCGGCTGCACGCCGAAGCCGAGGAAGGACAGCGCCGCCAGGTCCATCAGCGCGTACCCGAAGTTCATCGCGGACTGGGCGAAGACCGTCGGCGCGATGTTGGGCAGCAGATGGCGCACGCACACGGTCCAGCCGGACCAGCCCTGCACCCGGTACGCCTCGATGTACGGCCGGGCCTTCTCCTGCCGTGCGATGCCGCGCACGAGACGTCCCACGTACGGGGTGTAGGCGACGGCCATGGCGATCACGGGCGCCGTCAGCCCCGAGCCGACGACCGACACGAGCAGGATGGCGAGCATCAGCCCGGGGATCGCGAAGACGAGGTCCATGGACCGGGACAGGAGCGTGTCCACCCAGCCGCCCCGCCAGGCCGCCACCACTCCGAGGAGGGTGCCGAGCAGGGTGGAGACGCCGACGACGAGCAGCGGCCCGAGCAGCCCGGTGCGGGCGCCGTGGAGCATCCGGGACAGGATGTCGCGCCCCGACTGGTCGGTGCCGAGCAGGTGGTCGCCCGTGGTGCCGACGAGGCTCGCCGACAGGTCGAGCGCCTCCGGGTCGTACGGGGCGATGACGGGCGCGAGCAGGGCGACCAGGACGAGCGCGACGAGCACGGCGACCGAGACCGCGAAGAGCGGACCCTGGCCGAACAGGCGCAGCGCGCGGAACCCCGGCCTGCGGTACGGCACCGCGGAGGTGGTGGTGGTCATGAGGAGCCTTCCCCGAGGGAGAGACGGGGGTCGATGAGCGGGGCGAGCAGGTCGACCAGGAGGTTGACCAGGACGAAGGCCGCCACGCTCAGGAGCGTGATCGCTTGGACGACGGCGAAGTCCTTGGACGTGACCGACTGCACGAGCAGCGAGCCGAGCCCGGGGACGTCGAACGCCGTCTCGACGATCGAGGTGCTGATCAGGAGTCCGGCGAGCATGGTGCCGCCGACGGTGACGACGGGGCCGAGCGCGTTGCGCAGCACGTGCCGGCGGACCACGGCCGGGCCGGCGACGCCCCGGGCCCGCGCCACCTCGACATGGTCGCGGCCGAGTTCGTCGAGCATCGCGGAGCGGGTCACCCGGGCGAGGAGCCCCGCGAAGGACAGTGCCAGGGCGAAGGCCGGCAGGGTCAGCTGGTAGAGCCGGCCCGACAGGTCCTCCGCCGCGCCGCCGCCGGGTCCGGGGAACCAGCCGAGCTGGACGGAGAACAGCGACACGAGCGCGATGGCCGTCACGAACGAGGGCGTGGCGGTGGCGACACCGGTGCCGATGAGGACCACCCGGTCGGGGAGTCCCGGGCGCAGCGCGCCGAGGATGCCGGCCGTCACTCCCAGCACGGCGACCAGGACGGCGGCGTAGCCGACGAGCAGGGCGGTGCCGGTGAGCCGGGAGCCGATGAGCGTCGACACGTCCTGGTGGTACTGCGCCGAGCGGCCGAAGTCGCCGCTCAGCACCCCGCCGAGCCATTTCGCGTACTGGGTGACGAGCGGGTCGTCGAGGTGGTGCTCGGCCCGCAGGGCCGCCACGGCCTCGGGGGTCGCGGGGCGGCCGTGCAGGAGGAACGACACCGGGTCGCCGGGGGCCAGGTGGATGGAGCCGAAGACCACGAGCGAGGTCACGAACAGCACCGCCACCAGGCCGAGGAGCCGTCCGACGAGGTAGCGCGTCATCGCTTCGTGGCCCCGATCGTCGCGGCCCACGGGTAGTAGAGCTGGGCGATGCCGGCCGGGGCGCCGGTGACCCGCTTGCCGAGGAAGACCGAGTGAGGGGCCTCGTACACGGGGATGATGGGCAGCTCGTCGAGGGCGATCCTCTGGAGCTTCGCGGTGAGCTCGGCGCGCTTGCCCGCGTCGGGCTCGGAGTTGGCCCGGTCGAAGGCGACGTCGAACTCGGCGTTCGACCAGTTGCCGTAGTTCCCGAAGTCGCCGGTGCGCAGGTACTGGTAGAACTCCAGCGGATCCGGCGTGTTGTCGTAGCCGATGGTGATGACCAGGTCGAGGCCGGTGCGGGCGTTCGGGTCGACGAAGAGGGAGCTGTACGCGTCGGGGGAGACCGGCTTCAGTTCGACTTCGAGGCCGATCTGGCGGCCGGCGGCCTGGACGGCGTTGGAGACGACGCTGATCTCGGGCGCGAGGCTGCTGGTGGCGATGGTGATCTTCCGGCCGGTCGCCCCGGCCTCCTGGACGAGCTTCTTCGCGGCCGCGATGTCGTACGCGGGCTCGGGCAGCGTGTCGTAGAGCGCGGCGGTCTTCTCGGGAGCCAGGGCCCAGGCGCCGCGCGCGGCGGGGGCCTTGGCCGGGACGCCGACGCCGCCGGCCGCGGCCTTGATGATGTTCTTCCGGTCGAGGGCCATCGACAGGGCCTTGCGGACCTTCAGGTCGCCGAGCGTGCCGTGGTAGTCGAGGACCGCGAGGTTCGTGGCGCCGGTGTTGGGGCCGAAGAGGAGCGTGCCCTTGCCGCCGGAGCGCAGCTGGTTGAAGGAGGACGACGGGACCATGTAGCCGCCGTCGGCCGTGCCGGAGAGGAAGGCGTTGGAGCGGGCGGCCGCGTCCTCGATGAAGGTGAACTTCACCTGCTCGGACTTCGGCGTGAGCTTCGTGTCCCAGTAGGCGGGGTGCTTCTTGAGGGTGATGTTGTCGCCTTGGGCCCAGGTGTCGAGGGCGTACGGACCGGTGCAGTTCAGCTTGCCCTTGGGCGTGCCGTAGTCCTTGCCGCCCTCGGCGAGCGAGGCGGCGCTCACGACGGTGCCGGGGGAGGCGGCCATCAGCTCGTGGAAGAGGACGTCGGGCTTGCCGAGGCGGACCGTCACCTCCAGCGGCCCGGTCTTCTCGATCGCGTCGACGTTCTTGAAGGAGGAGCCCCAGGGGGAGCCGGTCTTCGGGTCCATCTGGCGCTTGAGGGAGGCGACCACGTCGTCGGCGGTCATGGTGGTGCCGTCGTGGAACTTCACCCCGGGACGCAGCGTGTAGACCAGGGTGCGCGGGTCGGGCTGCGCCCACTTCACGGCGAGGCCGGGCTCGATCTTCAGGTCGGGCGTGACCCGCAGCAGCTGCTCGCAGACGTTGGCCAGCACCGTGTTCGGCGGGTAGTCGTACGCGAGGGCGTAGTCGAGCGTGTACGGCTCGGCGTACAGCGACCAGGTGAAGGAGTCCAGCGGACCCTGCGCGGGCGGCGACAGCGGGGTCACCTTGAAGGACGCGCCGCCGCCGGCGGCCGGCGGCTTGGTGGCGCCGGAGCAGGCGGCCGTGGTGGCCGCGAGCGCGGCGGTACAGGCGAGAAGCGCGATGGCTCTGGGCATGCGCATGGAGACCCACCCCTTTACGGGTGTAGTGACGGGCTCGGGGGGATGGAGCGAGTATTCGTGCGGGAACGTTCCCGCACAAGACCTTCGGGCGACTTTGCGGGAACGGTTTTGCAGAGGTCACGAGGGTGGCACCATCACCCCATGACCGAAGCTTCACGGCATGAAGGGCAGCCCTCGCCGCCCATCCCGCGTGTGCGTCTCGTCGACGTGGCCCGCGAGGCGGGCCTGTCCAAGACGACCGTCTCGGCGGCGCTGAACGGCACCGGGAGACTCTCCCCCGAGGTACGGGAGAAGGCTCGCGAGACCGCCCGCAGAATGGGCTACCGGCCCAACGCCACCGCGCGCCATCTGCGCGCGGGACGGGCCCGGCTGATCGGTTACATGGTGGGAGGACTCCCCGACGCGCTCTGGACCTATCTGGAGTCGCCCTACTTCGCCCGGCTGACCGGTGCCACCGCGGCGACCTCACTGCTCCGCGGGTACGCCGTGGTGCTGCTTCCGGCCGGCACCCTGCAGGGCGAGTGGTCCGACCTGCCGCTCGACGCGGTCGTCGTCGCCGACCCGGTCGCCGGGGACTCCGTCATCGAGGACCTCCTCGCGGCCGGAATCCCTGTCTTCAGCGACCGCTCCGTGGAGGGGCGGCCCGGGGCCTCCTGGGTGGACGTCGATGCCGAAGGGGCCGTGCGCGAAGCCCTGGACCACCTGCGGGAGCAGGGGGCCCGGCGGCCCGTGCTCGTGGTGCCGGACATCGCCACCCGCTTCCACGTGGAGGTCGAGGCGGCGCACCGGGCCTGGTGCGCCGCCCACGGCCTGCCGGAGCTGGCCGTGCGCGTCGCGGAGACCGGGAACGGGCCGGTGGTCCGGGCCATCGAGACCGCCCTCGGCACACCGGAGGGGGCCGAGCGGCCGGACGCCCTGCTCGTGGTCGCGGAGGCGAGTCCGCCGCTCGTTTTGGAGGCGGCACGCCGTCACGGCTACGAAGTCCCGGACGACCTGCTGGTCGTCCTGGTCAGCGAGGACGCCACGGCCCCCTACACCGATCCACCGGTGACCACCCTGAGCCTGCGGCCCGAGGCGGTCGCGGAGGCCGGGGTCGAGCACCTCGTCGCGGTCCTGGAGCACGGCCGCAGGGAGCCCGCCGGGACGCTCGTACCGACGCGTCTCGACGTCCGGGCCTCCTCCGTCCGGTCCGGGCGGGGCGGGTAGCGGCATCTCAGCGGGCGTACACGAGCTCGCCGCCCACGTACGTCCGCTCCACCCGGGCCTCGGCGATCTCCTCCGGCGGGCCGGTGAGGATGTCGCGGTCCAGGACCACGAGGTCGGCGAGGTGGCCGGGGCGCAGGCTGCCCGTGTCGTCGAGGCCGTTCACATGCGCGGTGCCCGCGGTGTAGGCGGCCAGCGCGGTGGTGAGGTCGAGGCGCTGCTCGGCGTAGAAGACCCGGTCGTCGGCGGACTCCGGGTAGCGGCGGTTGACGGCGACGTGGATGCCCTCGATCGGGTCCGGGCTGCTGACCGGCCAGTCGCTGCCCGCGGCGAGGGTGGCGCCGGCGCGCACCAGATCGCCGAACGGGTACTGCCAGGCGGCGCGTTCGGGGCCCAGGAACGGGATGGTCAGCTCGTCCATCTGCGGCTCGTGGGCGGCCCAGAGCGGCTGGATGTTGGCGATCGCGCCGAGCGTGGCGAAGCGGGGCAGGTCCTCCGGGTGGACGACCTGGAGGTGGGCGAGGTGGTGGCGGTTGCCGCGGTGTCCGTTGGCGGTGACCGCGGCCTCCAGGGCGTCCAGGGCCTCGCGGACGCCGCGGTCGCCCAGGGCGTGGAAGTGGACCTGGAAGTCGAGGGCGTCGAGCTCGGTCACGTACCCGCGCAGCGCCACGGGGTCCACGAAGCTCAGTCCGCTGTTGCCGGTGGCGCAGCCGCAGCCGTCCAGGTACGGGGAGATCATCGCGGCGGTGAAGTTCTCCGCGATGCCGTCCTGCATGATCTTGATCGAACCGGCCCGGAACCGGCCCGCGTTCAACTTCTCGCGCCGGGCGACCAGTTCGGGGATCTGCTCGGCGCCCCGCTCGCGGTCCCACCACAGCGCGCCGGTCACCCGGGCGGTCAGCGTGCCGTCGTGGGCGGCGGCCATGTACGCCTCGGACGGGTCCGCCATGCCGCCGAACGAGCCGAGCAGCGCGTCCTGCCAGGCCGTGATGCCGAGCGAGTGCAGCAGCTTCTGGGCCCGCAGCAGGCCGGCGAGCCGGTCCTCGGGCGTGGTCTGTGGCACCAGCCGGGCGACCAGGCCGATCGCGCCTTCCTGGAGCGTGCCGCTGGGAGTGCCGTCCGCCTCCCGCTCGATCCGGCCGTCGGCCGGGTCGGGGGTGTCGGCGGTGAGGCCGGCGAGTTCCAGCGCCCGCGAGTTGGCCCAGGCGCCGTGGTGGTCCCGGTTCGACAGCAGGACCGGCCGGTCCGGGACGACGGAGTCGAGCAGCCGGCGGGTGGGCAGTCCGCCGTCGAAGCTCTCCATCGACCAGCCGCCGCCGGTGATCCAGGCGTGCTCCGGGTGGGCGTCCGCGTACTGGCGGATCCGCTCCAGGTACTCCGCGACGCCGACCGTGCCGGTCAGATCGCACTCGGCCAGCTCCTTGCCGCCGGAGACGGCGTGGATGTGGGCGTCCTGGAAGCCCGGCAGCAGCAGCTTGCCCGTCAGGTCGACGACCTCCGTTCCGGGGCCGACGAGATCGCGCACCTCGTCGTGGCCGACGGCCGCGATCCGGTCGCCGACGACGGCGAGCGAGGTGGCCCGGGTGCGGGCCGGGTCCGCCGTGAAGACGGGACCGCGGGTGAAGACCAGATCGGCCGTGGCCATAGGAGCTCCAGAACATGCGATGACGTGTGGTGGGGTCATGGAAGCGGCCGGGTCGTTTACACGTCAATGGTGTTGACGTAAGGTTCCGGCCATGTCCGAACGCGTCGTACCCGAAGACAGTCGGCAGCGTCGCCGCCCCACCAAGCAGGGCGCCGTCCTCTCTGAAGGGCTCATCGTCGAGACCGCGTTGCGCCTGATCGCGCAGCACGGCGCGGACGCCCTCTCGGTACGGCGGCTGGGCGCCGCGCTCGGCGCCGACCCCACCGCGCTCTACCGCTACTTCCGCAACACCGACGCCCTGCTGCTCGCCGTCGCCGACGAGATGATCGGCCGCGCGCAGGAGGGCTGGACGCCGACCGGGGACTGGCGGACCGACCTCCGGGCGATGGGGCTGCGCATCCACGCCTGCTACCAGTCCAACCCGCGCGCGGCGGCCCTCGCGGCGCACCGCACCACCGGGCGCCCCCACGAGAAGCGGGCCGTCGAGCGGATCCTCGGCATCCTCCGGTCCGCCGGCTTCCCCGACGCCCTCGCCGTGCGGATCTACCACGCCTTCGTCGACCAGGCCCTCGCCTTCGCCGCCCAGGACGCCGCCGCGCTCGCGCTCCCGGCGGCGGCCCAGGAGAAGGAGGCGGAGGTCTGGAACGCGGTCTACGGCAAGCTCTCGGCGGACACCCATCCCCACATCGCCGCGACCTTCCCCCTCCTCGCCGCGGACATGCGCGAGAGCGGCTACCCCTTCGCGCTGGAACTCATGCTCGGCGCGGTGGCCGCTCTCCGGCCGGAGCGGCGGAATTCCTGACCGAGCCGGTTCGAGGCCCTGAACCTGGGCTTCGATGGTGCAGAGGCATCCTGACCGTCCCTTCTATGGGAAGAGTCACCTGACGGTTAAGAGTTCCCGTCGCCCGCCTTTGTGATCTTGGTTCCCATGTGGCTGTTTTCTTCCTCGATAACTTCACCGGTGCGCCACAGCTGTGGCGCGTCTGTGACGTGAGAGACCGAGGAATGATGACGATTCACATACCCGCGCCACAGCGGCGCCCACGGCTCCGGTCGGGGGGAGGTGTCCGTTTCCTGGCGGGCGGCCTGGCCCTGGCCCTGGCCGTCACCGCGGTGGACGGCGCCGGCGCCGTGGCGGCGCAGCCACCGCACCGGGCGCCGGCCGCCGAGCCCGCGAAGCAGGCGGCGACGCAGGCCGTCGACGTTCCTTCGGCCCGTGTGGCGGCCCGGCTGTCGGGCAAGCGGGTGGAGGCGCTGTCGGAGCGTACGGAAACCTCCACGACCTGGGTGAACAAGGACGGCTCGCTCACCACCGAACTGTCCGCCGGACCGGTCCGCTTCAAGGACCGGACGACCGGTGACTGGCGCGACGTCGATGTGGACCTGGCCGCCCGGGCGGACGGTTCGGTCGAGGCCAAGGCGCACCCGCAGGGCCTGAGGCTCGCCGGCCGGACCGGCGCGCGGGCGGCCTCCCCGCGTGCGGCGCGGGCCACCGCGGCCACGGACCTGGTCACGCTCGGCGAGGGCGACGAACAGATCACCCTCCAGTGGCGGGGCGGGCTGCCCGCGCCGGAACTGGACGGCACCCGCGCGACCTACGCGAACGCGGTGCCCGGCGCCGACGTGGTGGTGGAGGCGACCCGTACCGGCTTCGAGCAGTTCGTCGAGGTCAAGCGGCGGCCGGCCGAAGGCTTCTCCTACACCCTGCCCCTGAGGACCAAGGGCCTGAAGGTGCGCCGGCAGCCGGACGGCAGCGTGCTGTTCACCGACAAGAGGTCCAGGAAGTCGGCGGTCATGCCGGCGCCGGTGATGTGGGACGCGACGGTCGACCCGGTCTCCGGCGAGCACACGCGCCAGGTCCCGGTCGCCATGAAGGTCGTCGCTGCCAAGGGCGGCGTGGACCTCGTCATCACTCCGGACGCCCGGTTCCTGGCCGATCCGGCCACGAAGTACCCGGTGACGGTCGACCCCTCGACCTCGGCGCTGTCGAACGTCTTCGACACCTACGTACAGCAGGGCACGTCGGTCGACTGGTCCACGGATGTCGAACTCGACCTCGGCAACCCGGGTACGAAGAACGCCGACGGCACCTTCCGGACCGCGCGTTCCTTCCTCTCCTGGAACACCGCGCCGATCTCCGACGCGCTGGTGACGGACGCGAAGCTGTCCCTGTGGAACTTCCACTCCGGCAACTACACCGGCTCGTCCTGCCCGAACCAGCCGTGGAAGGTGTGGTCCGCCGGAGCCGCCTCGACCTCGTCGCGGTGGACGGCCCAGCCCTCCTGGTTCGCCGAGAAGGCCACCTCCTCCGAGACCCGCGGCAACGCCTCCTGCACCGCGCAGCCGGACGGCTGGATCAACGCCGACGTCACGACGCTGGTCCAGGAGTGGGCGTCGGCCAAGGCGGCCAAGTCCCACATGGGTCTGCGTGCCGCCGACGAGAGCGTCACGGCGCAGTGGAAGCGGGTCAACTCCGCCAACGCGGCCGCCAACCCGCCGAAGCTGGTCGTGACCTACAACTACCGGCCGCGCACCGGCACGAAGCAGGAGGCGGGCCCGCCGTTCTTCTCCTACGGCGGCGCGTACACGGTCGACACCACGACCCCGACGCTGCGGGACACCTTCGTCGACCCCAACGGCGACAAGATCCAGGGCGCCTACCAGATCTTCGACTCCGCCACCGACACACAGGTCGGCGCCGTACTGCGGTCGGCGTTCGTGCCGACCGGGCAGCCCGCCCCGGTGGTCGTGCCGGCCGGTGTGCTGACGAACGGCGGGACGTACAAGTTCCGCAGCAGCCCGTACGACGGCACGCACTACAACCTCGGCTGGTCGGAGTGGAAGACCTTCACGGTCGACACCACCCCGCCGGTCGCCCCGACGGGCATCACCTCGTCGGACTACCCGTCGAGCGCCTGGGTCAAGGGCGCGGGTCAGGCCGGCGCCTTCACCGTCACCCCGACCGGCACCGACCACCACTGGCTCGAATGGTCGCTCGACGGCGTCACCTGGACCAAGGCCGACACCGGCGGCTCCACCGCCGCGGCGGCGCTCTCCGTCACCCCGCCGAAGGACGGCACCCACACCCTCCAGGTGCGGCAGGTCGACAAGGCCGACAACAGGTCCGAGGCCATCGGCTACACCTTCCACGCCGGCCCCGGCGGCTTCGTCCAGCCCGCCGACGGTGAGCGCACCGCGCGGCGCCTGCCCCTGGTGGCCGAGGCCGACGGCGGCAAGTTCGACGCGGTGTCCTTCTCCTGGCGGCGCTCCGAGGCGGACCCCTGGGCGCAGATCCCCGCCGGCCAGGTCACCTCGGGCGGCACCGCCCTGACCGCTTGGCCCGTGCCCATGACGGGCGGCAGGAACAGCGCCCTGGTGTGGAACGCCACCGACACCGTCGACCCGGACGGCACCGTCCAGATCAAGGCGGACTTCACCGGCCCGAACGCCGCGACGGGCAGCACGCTGCCGCTGACCGTGGTCGTCGACCGCAACGCCTCCGGCGCCGCCACCCAGGAGATCGGCCCGGGTTCGGTGAACCTGCTGACCGGTGACTACACGCTCTCCGACACCGACACGTCCGCGTTCGGGATGTCCGTCTCGCGCACCGCCTCCTCGCGTACGCCGGACAAGGGCGCCAAGCAGGAGGGCCAGGCGTCGATCTTCGGCAAGGAGTGGGTCGCCGGTACCGCGGCCCAGCTGACGGAGTCGGACTACTCCCACCTCCGCAGGATCTCCGACACCGCCGTCGCCGTCGTCGGCATCGAGGGCGAGGAGACCCACTTCACCGCCAACGCGGCCAAGACCGCGTGGATCGCGGAGCCGGGCGCGGAGAGCCTGACCCTCACCGGCGACGTCACCGGTACGTTCACGCTGACGGACTCCGAGGGCGCGGTGACCCGGTTCACCAAGCCCGACGCCGACGCCGCGACCTGGCAGGTCTCCAGCACCCTGTTCGACGGGCTCACCCACTCCACCACCACGGTCGTCTCCGAGACCGTGACCGTGGACGGCAGGAAGCTCGCCCGCCCGAGCCGGGTGATCGCCCCGACCTCGGCCTCGTCCGCCGCCACCTGCGCGGCGACGCCGGCCACCCCGGGCTGCAGGGCGCTGGAGTTCGTCTACGCCACCGGCACCACCGCCACTTCCGCCGCCTTCGGCGACATCACCGGCCAGGTGAAGGAGGTCCGCCTGTGGTCCACCGACCCGGGGGCCGCCGCGTCGACCGCCAAGACGGTGCAGACGTACCTCTATGACGAGGCGCGCCGACTGCGCCAGGCGTGGAACCCGCTGATCAGCCCCGCGCTGAAGACCGAGTACGCCTACGACGGCGCCGGCCGCGTCACCCGGCTGACCACGCCCGGCCGGCTCCCGTGGACGTTCGTCTACGGCACCGCGGGTACCGCGGCCACCGCCGGTGACGGCATGCTCCTCAAGGCGTCCCGCCCGGGCCTGAAGCAGGGCACGGCCGACGTCGAGGAGGGCACCGCGACGACCTCCGTCGTCTACGACGTGCCGCTGACCGGCACCGCCGCCCCGTACAAGCTGGGGGCGGCGGAGGTGAAGGCATGGGGCCAGCTCGACGCTCCGACGGACGCGACGGCGGTCTTCCCGGCCGACGCCGTCCCCGCGTCGAACTCCGGCAGCGCGCTGGCCGCGACCGACTACCAGCGGTCCACCGTCAGTTATCTCGGCGTGTCGGGTCGCACCGTCGACACGGCCGCCCCGGGCGGCCACATCAACGCCACCGAGTACGACCGCTTCGGCAACACCGTCCGCGAGCTGTCGGCCGCCAACCGGGCCATCGCCCTCGGCCTGACCGGCGACGACCGGGCGGCCCAGGCCGACCTCGGCATCGCGCAGCTCACCACCGCGGAGCGCGCCGACCTGCTGGCCGCCAAGTCCGTGTACAACGACACCGGCGCCCGCAGGCTGGAGGCGTTCGGCCCGCTGCGCCGGATCGACCTCACCGCCGATCTGAAGTCCGGCACCACCACCCTGGTCCCGGCGGGCACCTCGGTGACGGCACGGGAACGGCGCGTCAACGAGTACGACGCCGGGCGCCCGACCGACGGCACCGCCAAGGTCAGGGACCGGATCACCAAGGTCACGCTCGGCGCCCAGGTACGGGAGCACCCCACCGTCCTCGGGGAGGCCCGAGCCACCCAGACGGTCTACGACTGGGTCAGGGGACTGCCCGTCCGGACCGTCAAGGACCCGGACGGCCTCGCGATCACGAGGACCACCGAGTACGACGCCCAGGGCCGCCCCACCAAGGAGCTGCTGCCCGGGGCCACCGGCACGGACGCCGGCACGCGCGTCACCGCGTACTGGTCCGCCACGGGCACCGGAGCCTGCCAGGGCCGCCCGGAGTGGGCCGACCTGGTCTGCTCCACGGGCCCGGCCGGTGACACCACCGGCGGCGGCACGAACCCGGCGCAACTGCCGTCGACCACCACCGAGTACGACTGGTGGGGCAACACCGCCCAGCTCACGGAGACCGCCAACGGCGTCACCCGCACCACCACGACCACGTACGACGCGGCCGGCCGGCCCACGAGGACGGCCGTCACCGGCGGCATCGGCCAGGCGGTTCCCGAGTCGGCCACCGAGTACGACGCGAGCACCGGCCAGGCCCTGCGGACCGTCTCGCCGACGGGCGGCACGATCACCAAGGCGATCGACCGGCTCGGCCGCCTGATCTCCTACACGGACGCCGACGGCGGTGTCACCACGACCGAGTACGACCTGCTGGACCGGCCGGTCAAGGTCGCCGACAACGCGCCGTCGACCGTCACGTACACCTACGACACCGGCGTCGAGCCCCGCGGCCTCGCCACGAGGACCACCGACTCGGTCGCCGGCGTCTTCCAGACCGGCTACGACGCCGACGGCACCGTCAGCGGCGAACGGCTCCCCGGCGGATACACCCTCAACGTACGCAAGGACACCACCGGTGCCCCGGTGAACCGGACGTACACCCGGGACAGCGACGGAACCATCGTCGCCTCCGACACGGTCACCCGGTCCGTGCACCGCCAGGTCAGCACGCACGCCGGCTCCTCCGGCCAGACCTACCGCTACGACGCCGCCGGGCGGCTCACCACCGTCGAGGACACCGCGGACACCGTCTGCACGCGCCGCGCCTACACCTTCGACGCACGCAGCAACCGCACCTCCCTCACCACCACCGCGGCCGCCCCCGGCCTGAACTGCACCACCACAGGAGGCAGCACCACCGGCAGCACCTACGACAGCGGCGACCGGCTCGTCGACAGCGGTTACGCCTACGACGCCTTCGGGCGCGCCACCGCCCTGCCCGGCAGCACCGTCGGCTACTACGCCAACGACCTCGCCCACCAGCAGACTTCGGGCGGCAAGCGGCAGACCTGGCAGCTCGACGCGGCGCTGCGCTTCCGCTCCTGGAAGGTCGAGACGGGCGGCGACAGCGCCTGGACGCAGACCGCCTCCAGGCTCAACCACTACGCCGGCGACGGCGACAACCCCAGCTGGATCGTCGAGGACGCCGCCGGCGCCCTGACCCGCAACGTCACCTCCGCGTCCGGAGACCTGGCGGCCACCACCGGCAGGACCGGCGACACGGTCCTCCAGCTCACCACGATCCACGGCGACATCGCCCTCCAGCTTCCGCTGGACACCACCAAGGCGCCCGTCGCCCTCGACTCCGACGAGTACGGCAACACCCGTGCCGGCCGGCCGGCGACCCGCTACGCCTGGCTGGGCGCCAAGCTGCGCTCCGACGAGACGCCCGGCGGCCTCACCCTGATGGGCGCCCGGCTCTACGACCCCACCGTCGGCCGCTTCCACTCGATCGACCCGGTCTACGGGGGCAACTCCAACGCGTACGAGTACTGCGACGCGGATCCGGTCAACTGCCTGGACCTGGACGGCCGCGACGGCGGTCTGCAGGAGGACGCCGGCCTGGAGGGTCCGGAGACCCTGAGCAAGAAGGAGAAGGACGCATACTTCAAGAAGAACGCCGGCAAGAAGTACGACGCCGGAGACTTCAAGAGGGCGATGCAGAAGATCAAGAAGAACCAGAAGTACAACGGTTCGCGGAACAAGCAGAAGCGGCAGAGCCACTACAAGGCCAACCGCATGGTCGGCCTCGCCTTCCTCGCGTCCCTCGGGTGGGCCAAGCGCTTCAGCTTCCGCTGGGGCTGGCGCATCGCGCTCGTCGCCCACCCGTTCTAGTCATGCCCTGGAGGAGCGATGGCTCGTAGGAGCCGCAACCACAAGCTGAGCATCAGAGCCGCGAAGAAGGAGATGTGGACCACGCATCACTTCAGTCTCGGCATTCCGGCCGGCAGCGGCCAGGGCGTCGCGGACCTGCTGCGCACCGCCGCGGACCACATCGAGAAGCTCGGCGACAGCTGGGACGTGTCGGCGATCGAGGTGGGCCGGCTGGACACCGAGGACCCGATCGCGACCTGCCACATCACCGTGTTCGCGGACCCGGTGAAGCGGAGCGGCGCATGAGCACCGACGAGACGAGGCTGCTGCGCGTCGTGGTCCACGGAGACGAGGACGACGACAGCCCCGTCTCCGTCCTGCGCGCGGCCGCCGACCGGCTCTCCGAACGGCCGGATCGCCGCGTCGTCGACATGACGGTCGAGTACGACCTCACGAACCTCCGGTGGAAGGGATACCTGTACTTCACCGAGGAGTGAGCAAGGGGGAGGGCCGGGCGGCGATCGACTGCCCGGCCCTCCCTTTCAGGTACCCGCGGTCCTGGGGAACGGGACCGTGTCCCCTGCTCGGACGGCGAACGTCAGTGGTTGTAGATGAAGTCGTTCGCGAAGGCCCAGCGCTGGTTGTCGCCGCTGTTGCAGCTCCATAGCTGGGCTCCGGTGCCCCACGTACCGGCCTGCCAGCCGTTGATCTCCAGGCAGCCGGTGTAGGCGCTCTTGAGTTCGGCCGTGGCCTTGCCGTTGACGTTGCGCCAGTGGTCGAACCACCAGAGCTGGTTGCGGCCGCCGTTGCACGGCCACTGGCCGACCGCCGTGCCGTCGGAGGTGGTCGGCGGGAGACCCGGCAGCTCCAGGCAGAGGCCGGAGGAACGGTTGACGATCTGGAAGAAGCCGCCGCCCTTGCTGTTGAACACCCAGGTCTGGTTGTCGCCGCCGTTGCAGCCCCACACCGTGGCCTGCGCGCCCCACGTGCCGGTCCACCCGGGCATCTCCAGGCACGAGCCGCCGGCCACGTTGGTGACCGTCGTGTAGTCGGCCGCCGGGGCCGCGCCGGCCGGCGCGCTCGTCACGGCCAGACTGCCCGCCAGCAGTCCGATGGCGCACATCGTGCGCACGATGAATCGCTTCACTGAAGTCCCCCTGGAATCAGAGCACATACGAACGCGTGATCTCGGTGGTGCCATCGCAGCGTATGCGAACACGTGTGCGGAATGGGGGAGTCCAGGGGCCGTGTTCCGGAAGGTTCCGCCGGACGCGGACTCCGTGTGCCCGCACCTGCGGGAACACCCTCCCGGCGTGGCCGGCCGGGCGCCCGTCGTCAGCCGGTCGCCACCCGCGAGAAGCGCCCCACGGCCGCGAGGTCGGCACTGATCAGCGCGGCCGTCTCCCGGAGCGGCGGCAGGATCGCGGCCAGGCTCGCCTCCGGTGTCGCCCGGCTCGCGTGCAGGGCCACGTTGACGGCGGCGACCGTCCGGCCCGCGCCGTCGGTGACGGCCACCGCGAGGGAGCGCAGCCCCTCCTCCAGCTCCTGTTCCACCCACCCGTAGCCCCGCGCCGCGGTCGCGGCGACGGCCTCGTCGAGCCCCTCGGGGCTCGTCACCGTGCGCGGGGTCAGCGCCTCGGGCGTGATCCGGCCGAGGCGTTCGGCGCGCGCCGCGGCGGGCAGGGCTCCGAGCAGGACACGGCCCATGGAGGTCGCGTACGCCGGGAGCCGGGTGCCCACGGTGATGTCGATGTGCATGATGCGGGTACTGGCGACCCGGGCGACGTACCGGATGTCGTCCCCGTCGAGCACCGCGACGGACGCGGACTCGTGGACGCGCGGCACGAGGGCGACGAGATGCGGGGTCGCGATCTCCGGCAGGCTGAGGCCGGAGAGCCGCGCGTAGCCGAGCTCCAGGACGCGGGGGAGGACCAGGAAGCCGTCGGGCGTCTCCCGCACGTACCCGAGATGCCGCAGGGTGATCAGCGACCGGCGGGCGGTCGCGCGGGGGAGCCCGGTGAGCCGGGCGAGTGCGGAGAGGCGGACGGGACCGCGTACGGAGCCGAAGGCGCGCAGGACGTCGAGACCCCGGGCGAGCGACTGCAGGAAGCCCGACCCGAGTTCCTCCTTGAGCGCGCCGCCGGAGCCGGGCGCCGGCCCCGCGGCCGGCGGAGCGGCGGGCGGCGCGGCCAGGGCCGCCTCCATCGCGGCGACGGCCAGGCGGAGTGGCGGCAGCGCCTGTTCGGTCAGGGAGCCGGCGCTGTGCCGGCTGGTGTGGCTGACGACGCCGACCGCGCAGACGACCGCGCCGTCGGGTCCCCGGACGGGCAGGGCGACGGAGAGCAGCCCCGGTTCGATGAGCTGGTCGTCCACGGCCACCCCGCTCTCGCGGGCCTCCCGCACCCGGTGGAGGAACCCGGCCTCGACCGCGGCGGGGTCGTGGTCGGCCGGACGGGGCGGCACGGACGGGAAGCCGGTGTCCAGCGGGTCCTCCGCGTGCCGGACCCGCCACCGCTCGTGGTCGTCCTCGTTCCATTCGGCGGCGAACAGGGCGCCGTGCGCGCACCGTTCGGCCGGCAGCAGGTCCCCGGCCCGGAAGGAGATCGCCATCGCGCGGCGGCGGGTGGCCTGGGCGAGGAAGCGGACCCCGTCGCCGTCCGGGACGGCCACGGACACCGACTCGTCCAGGGCGTCCGCGAGGGCGACGGCGTGCGGTCCGAGGAGGTCGGGCACTCCGCAGGAGGCGAGATAGGCGTTGCCGAGCGAGGCGGCCCCCGGGGCGAGGAGCAGGTCGCGGCCCTCGGCCCTGAGAACGCCGAGGCGGACGAGCGTCGTGGCGACCCGGTCGACCGTGGAGCGGGCGAGCCCCGTCGTCCGGGCGAGGTCGCCGGGACGGTGGCGGACGTCCGGCCCGGCGGCCATCACGCGGAGCACGGACAGCCCGCGCTCCAGCGGTCCGACCAGTTCGTCGGGTGCGCCCGTGGCCTCGGTGGGCTGCGGCATCGTCCGGACTCCTCGGGGCGGTGGCGGGCTGATCGGGGCGCGGGGAGGGCGCGGGGAAACCGTACCCGTGCCGTCGCCGCGGCCGCCGGGGCCGTTGGCCCGGGGGCGTCCGGCCCGATCGGCACGTCGCGCTCCAGGGCCGCGGGGCCGTGACCCGCCACCGGCCGAGGCTTATGTCAACATCATTGACCTTGTTCCCCGCGGCGGAGTCTCATGGGCGGCACTTCGGAGACTCCCCGCGCCCGGGTTTCTCCGCGACCCGAAGGAACCCGCATGGATCACCTCGCCTCGCTCCGCGACGTCGCGCACACCCCGTTCTGGCTCGACGACCCGGACCGGCCGCAGCCCGCCCCCGCCCTCGTCGGCGGCACCACCTGCGACCTGCTCGTGGTGGGCGGTGGTTACACCGGCCTCTGGACGGCCCTGCGCGCCAAGGAGCGCGACCCCTCCGCCGACGTCGTGCTCGTCGAGGCGGACGAGGTCGGCGGCGCCGCCTCCGGCCGCAACGGCGGCTTCTGCGAGTCCAGCCTCACCCACGGTCTGGCGAACGGCCTCCAGCGCTGGCCCGAGGAGATCGGCCTCCTGGAGCGCCTCGGCCGCGAGAACCTCCAGGGCATCGAGGACGCCGTCGAGCGCTACGGCATCGACTGCGACTGGGAGCGCACCGGCTCCCTCGCCGTCGCCACCGAGCCCTACCAGCTCGACGGCCTCGCGGAGGAGGCCGAGGCCGCCGCCCGGTACGGCGGCACGTCCCTCCTCCTCGACGCCGAGGCCGTCCGCGCCGAGATCGACTCGCCGACCTTCCTCGGCGGCGTGTGGAACCGCGACGACGTCGCCATGGTCAACCCGGCCCGCCTCGCCTGGGGCCTCAAGCGAGCCTGTCTGGACCTCGGCGTCCGCGTCCACGAACACACCCCCGCCACCTCGCTCGACGAGCACGGCGCCGTGATCGCCGTCGGCACCCCCTACGGCCGGATCACCGCCCGGCGCGTCGTCCTCGCCACCAACGCCTACCCCTCCCTGCTCCGGCGCCACCGCCCGTACACCGTCCCCGTGTACGACTACGCGCTGATGACCGAGCCGCTCACCGAGGCCCGGCTCGCCTCCGTCGGCTGGTCCCGCCGGCAGGGCTTCGCGGACTGCTCCAACCAGTTCCACTACGTCCGGCTCTCCGCCGACAACCGCATCCTGTGGGGCGGCTACGACGCCGTCCACCACGGCGGCCCGGTCCGCGCCGAACACGACCGCAGGCCCGAGTCGTACGCGACGCTCGCCCGGCACTTCTTCACCACGTTCCCGCAGCTCGAAGGAGTCCGGTTCAGTCACGCCTGGGGTGGGGCCATCGACACCAGCACCCGCTTCTGCGTCTTCTTCGACACCAGCCACCACGGCAAGGTCGCCTACGCCGCCGGCTTCACCGGCCTCGGCGTCGGCGCCACCCGCTTCGCCGCCGACGTCATGCTCGACCTCCTCGCCGGCGAGTACACCGAACGCACCGCCCTGGAACTCGTCCGCCGCAAGCCCCTCCCCTTCCCGCCCGAGCCCGTCCGCTCGATCGGCATCGGCATCACCCAGTGGTCCCTGGCCCGCGCCGACCTGAACGAAGGCCGCCGCAACCTCTGGCTGCGCACCCTCGA
Source organism: Streptomyces sp. NPDC059534 (assembly GCF_042743475.1). NCBI lineage: Bacteria > Bacillati > Actinomycetota > Actinomycetes > Kitasatosporales > Streptomycetaceae > Streptomyces > Streptomyces sp. NPDC059534. Next base: position 228,681 of record NZ_JBHWAQ010000001.1, on the reverse strand, counting down.
CCGCTTCGGCCTCGGCTTCGACAGCTGACCGGGGCCGCGGCGTGCCGACGCCCTCCGTACCCGATCCGCCCCCCCCGGGACGGTGTGACAGTTCGTCAGGCCGCCCGTGGCGCGAGGCGCTGCGCCGGGCCCTCGTGAACCGGCCACCTCGCCCCGAGGCCGTGCCGGCCGGATCCGCCCGGCAGACCCCCCTGATCGGCGGGCGGCACCGGCGGCGGGGTGCGCCTGCCCGCTCCGCACCGGGCGTTAGCGGAACGTCAGCGGGACGTGAGCGGCGCCCGGCAGAGTGGGGCGGGTCGCCAGGCCGGGGAAGGGACGACCATCCTCCCGACGCACCCGGCGACACGTTCCGGAGGGACGGACCGGAAGGAACGGGATCGGCGCCGCCGCCATGGCGGCCGCTGTTCCGGCAGGCGCCGTCGTGGGGGCGGCACCGGCCGGAACATGCGCATTCCTCCGAGGGGACGGCGTCCGAAAACCGGCCCTGACCGGCCAGGACCCAGGGCGGGCCGTGGGGGCCCGCCCCCGGGGACCGGCCGGTCAGGGCCGCCGCGACGTCCTGGCGACAGGGCACGGAACGACTCACCCTTCTCCAGGAGGCATCATGCGACGGCGTACGTTCCTCAGGGGCTCGCTGCTCGGCGCGGCGGCCGCGGCGGTCCCGCTCGACACCCTGCTCGCCACCGGCGCGGCGGCCGCCGAACCCGCACCCGTCACCTCGCTGAGCGCGCTGCAGAGCGCGATCGACCGGGCCGTCCCCGGCGACCGGATCGTCGTCGCCGACGGCACGTACACCGTCCCCTCGGGCGGAGCCATCGACGTCTCGGGCCGCAGCGGCATCACGATCGTCTCGCAGAGCCGGGGCGGCGCCGTGCTGCGCGGCGAGCGCAGCTTCGTCCTCGACGGCGCCAGCGCCGTCACCGTCAGCGGCTTCTCGCTCCGGCAGAGCGGCACCCTCACGATCCCGGCCGGCAGCACCGGCATCCGGCTGACCCGCAACGACATCCAGTTCGCCGACGTGGACGGCCTCGACTGGGTGCTGGTGGAGGGCGACGACGCCAAGATCGACCGGAACCGCTTCCACGACCGGACCACCCAGGGCATCTTCCTCGTCGTCGACGGCCCCGGCACGACCGAGATCGCCCAGCGGCTCCATGTCTACAAGAACCACTTCGCCCGCCACGGCTACACCGGCGCCAACGGCGGCGAGGCGATCCGGCTCGGCGTCAGCAGCCGTGCCCTCTCCAGCGCTCAGGCGATCGTGGAGTACAACCTGTTCGAGCACTGCGACGGCGACCCCGAGGCCGTCTCGGTGAAGTCCTCCGACAACACCATCCGGTACAACACGCTCCGGGACAGCCAGGGCGGCATCGTGCTCCGCCACGGCAACCGCACCACCGTCGAGGGCAACCACCTCCTCGGCGGCAAGGAAGGCATCCGCCTCTACGGCAACGACCACCTCGTGGTGAACAACCACCTCGCCGGCCTGACGGGCCGCGCCCTCGTCGTCGGCAGCGGCACCACCCGCGACCACACCGCCGGAGAGACCACCGAACAGCGCCGCGGCAACGACGCCTGCGACCGCGCCGTCATCGTGCACAACACCCTCCGGGGCAACAAGAGCACGCTCTCCGGTGAGACCCGCGCGTACGAGCCGCGCGACGTGGTCGTCGCCGACAACCTCCTCGTCGGGGACAGCGGCAGCCTGGTCGCCATGGGGGCGACCACCGGCTTCACCTGGCAGGGCAACATCCTCTGGGGCGCCGCCGCCGACGGCACGATCCCCGCCGACGGTCGCACCCGCGTCGACCCCCGCCTCCGGCAGGACTCCGACGGCGTCTTCCGCCTCGCCGCGGACAGCCCCGCCATCGGCGCCGCCACCCTGGCCACCGTCTCCGTCCCCGAGGACATCGACGGCCACGCCCGCGGCACCGTCCGCGACATCGGCGCGGACGAGTACGCGACCACCGCGCCGCTCCGCCGCCCCCTCACCCCGACGGACGTCGGCCCGAACGCCTCCTGACCCGCCCAAGGGACGCCCCGGCCGGCGCAACGCGGGCCGGGGCATCCGGCGGACCGTCCCCCCGTCTCTGGTCTGGACCTATCGGGTGGTGGGCGTCAAGCTCTCGGTATGGACTTGGAGTTGAGGCACCTCAAGACGATCCGGGCCATCGCGGACGCGGGGAGCCTCACGCGCGCCGCCACCACCCTGGGCCTCGCGCAGCCCGCGCTCAGCGCCCAGCTCAAGCGGATCGAACGGGCCCTGGGCGGCGCGCTGTTCGTACGGAGCAGGGACGGGGTACGCGCCACGGCCCTCGGGGACCTGGTCGTGGAGCGCGCCCGGGTGGTGCTGCCCGCCGTCTGCGAACTCCAGGAGGAGGCCGTGCGGTTCGCGCGGGAGGGCACGGAGGGCTACCGGCTCGGCGGCACCCACGGCCCGCTGCTCGGCGGCCTGGTCGACCGCATCGCCCGCACCGACCCGGGAGCGCAGGTCACGACCCACACCTCGTGGTCCGAGCGCGAGATCGCCCGCGGGGTGGCCGCCGGACGGCTCGACTTCGCCCTGGTCGGCGTCTGCGGCGAGAGCGGCCCGCCCGAAGCGGGCCGGCTGGCCTGGACGGAGGTCGCCCGCGACCCGGTCTACGTCATGCTGTCCGCCGGCCACCCGCTGGCCCCCCGCACCGAGATCCACCTCGCCGAACTCGCGGCGGAGGCATGGACCGACGTGCCGGGCGACGGCTGCTTCGGCGACTGCTTCGCGACCGCGTGCGTGCGCGCGGGCTTCACCCCGGCCTGCGTGTACGAGACGGACACCGCCTCCTGCGTCCACCTGGTGCAGGTCGGCCGGGCCGTCGGCCTCTGCCGGGCGACCTTCCCCGCGACGCCCGGCATCGTGACCCGCCCCCTCGCCGGCGCCCCGCTGCTCTGGCGGCACCTCCTCGGCTGGCACCCCGAGGCCCGCGCCGCCGCCCGCGCCCCCGCCGTCCTCGGCCACGTCCGCGCCGCCCACACCGAGGCCCTGTCCCGGAGCGCGGGCCGGACCCCGGCGCCGGCACCGCCGTAGAGGAGCCGGCGGGACGCCGGAGAGCGGCCGGGGCGGGGCGCGGTGCGGACCGCGGCCGGCCATAACGCGAGGGCAGGGGCCGACTGACCGCTGCCGTCCGCCCGTCGGCGCTCCTAGGTTCTCAGCAGATCCCCCACCGAGAACCGAGGAGACACCCATGCTCCGACGACACGCCCGCGCGGCGTGTACCGCGCTGGCCGCCGCCGGGATGGTGCTGGCCGGCCTCCAGGCCGGTACGGCGACCGCCGCCCCGCAGGCGCACGACCCGGCCGGGACCCCGGCCGTCGGCACCGCCGCCCAGGCCCTCGACGTGGCCGCCGCCCCACCCGAACTCCTCCGGGCCATGGGCCGCGACCTGGGCCTCACCCGCGCGCAGGCCCTGAACAGGCTCGCCAACGAGGCGGAGGCCGGCGCCACCGCCGCGCGGCTCCGCCAGGACCTGGGCGGGGCGTTCGCCGGAGCCTGGGTGGACGGCGCCGAGGCCGGCACCCTCACCGTGGCCACCACCCGGGCCGCCGACACGGCAGCGATACGGGCCACGGGCGCCACCGCCCGCCTCGTGCCGCACAGCCTGACCGCCCTGGAACGCGCCAAGGAGACCCTGGACCGGGCCGCCACCGCCGAAGCGCCCGTCCGCTACGTCGACCTGCGCGCCAACGTCCTGGTCGTCGAGGAGGCCAGGGCGGGAGCCGGGGCGCGGCTCGTCCGGGACACCGGGGTGCCGCGCGAGCTGGTGCGGGTCGTCCGCACCACCGAGGCGCCGCGCCCGCTGTACGACATCCGGGGCGGGGACGCGTACTACATGGGCGGCGGCGGACGCTGCTCGGTGGGCTTCGCCGTCACCCGCGGCACCACCCAGGGCTTCGCCACCGCCGGTCACTGCGGCCGTGCCGGCACGACCACCAGCGGCTACAACCAGGTCGCGATGGGCAGCTTCCAGGGCTCGATCTTCCCCGGCAACGACATGGCCTGGGTCGCGGCCACCTCCGGCTGGACGGCCACCCCGTACGTCAAGGGCTCCGGCGGGAACGTCCAGGTGACCGGCTCGGTGCTCCAGCCCGTCGGCTCCTCCGTGTGCCGCTCCGGCTCCACCACCGGCTGGCACTGCGGGACCGTGCAGCAGCACAACACCAGCGTCACCTACGCCGAGGGCACCATCACCGGCGTGACCCGGACGACCGTCTGCGCCGAACCCGGCGACTCCGGCGGCTCGTACATCTCCGGCAGCCAGGCCCAGGGCGTCACCTCGGGCGGGTCCGGCACCTGCTCCAGCGGCGGCACCACCTTCTTCCAGCCGCTGAACCCGCTGCTGCAGACCTACGGCCTGACGCTGAGGACCACGGGGAGCGACCCGGGCCCCGGCCCCGGCCCCGGTGAGCCCCAGCCGGGCGGCACCTGGGCGGCGGGCAAGGTCTACGCGGCCGGAGACGTCGTCACCTACGGCGGCGGGAGCTACCGCTGCCTCCAGGGCCACCAGGCCCAGGCCGGCTGGGAGCCGCCGAACGTCCCGGCGCTGTGGCAGCGCGTGTGACGCCGCACCGTCCCTGACCGGGGGTGCCGCCGGCCCGAGGGGGGTCGGCGGCACCCCCTTCCGCCTCAGCCGCGGCCCGCGCGCCCTCAGGACTCCGCGAGGCCGCCCCGCGCGATCACCTCCGCGTACCAGCGGGCGCTGTCCTTGAGGGTCCGGCGCTGGGTGGCGAAGTCCACGTGCACGATGCCGAACCGCTTGCTGTAGCCGTACGCCCACTCGAAGTTGTCCAGCAGCGACCAGAGGAAGTAGCCCCGCACGTCGGCGCCGTCCGCGAGCGCGCGGTGCACGGCGGCCAGATGCGCGTGGAGGTAGGCCACCCGCTCGGGGTCCTTCACCTGGCCCGAGGGATCGGCGTAGTCGTCGTACGCCGCGCCGTTCTCCGTGATCACCAGCGGTACGCCGGGCAGCTCGTCCCGCAGCCGGACGAGGAGTTCGTGCAGCCCGTCCGCGTCCACCGGCCAGTCCATCGCGGTGCGCGGACCGGGGGCCGGCTCGAACCGGACGTGCCGCTCGGCGCCGCCCCACGGGGCGGGCGACGCGGACGCGCCGGCCGCGACGACGGAGGGGGAGTAGTAGTTGATGCCGAGCGAGTCGATCGGCGCGGCCGCCGTCTCCAGGTCGCCGTCCCGCACGAAGGACCAGTCGGTGACCGACGCGGTGTCGCGGACCAGGTCCTCCGGGAGCCGGCCGTGGAAGACCGGGTCGAGGAAGATCCGGTTGCCGACGGCGTCGATGCGGCGTGCGGCGTCCACGTCCTCGGGAGCCTGCGAAAGGGCCCGTACGGCATGGAGGTTGAGGGTCAGCGACACCTCCGCGGACCCGGGCAGCGCGCCGCGCAGGGTGCGTGCCGCCAGCCCGTGGGCCAGGTTGAGGTGGTGGGCGGCGCGCAGCGCGGCGACGTCGCTGGTGCGGCCCGGGGCGTGCTCGCCGCTGCCGTAGCCGAGGAAGGCGGCGCACCACGGCTCGTTGAGGGTCGTCCAGGTCGCCACCCGGTCGCCGAGGGCCTCCGCCATCAGGCCGGCGTACTCGGCGAAGCGGTACGAGGTCTCCCGGTGCGGCCAGCCGCCCGCGTCCTCCAGCTCCTGCGGCAGGTCCCAGTGGTAGAGCGTCGCCACGGGGCGGATACCGGCCTCCAGGAGGGAGTCGGCGAGCCGCCGGTAGAAGTCGAGTCCCTTGCGCACGGCCGGTCCGCGGCCGGTCGGCTGGACGCGGGGCCAGGCGATCGAGAAGCGGTAGTCGGTCACCCCCAGCCGCCGCATCAGGGCGATGTCCTCGTCGACCCGGTGGTAGTGGTCGGCGGCGATGTCGCCGGTGTCGCCGTTGCGGACCTTGCCCGGGGTGCGGCTGAAGGTGTCCCAGATGGAGGGCGTGCGGCCGTCCTCGGCCGCCGCGCCCTCGATCTGGTAGGCCGCGGTGGCGGTGCCCCAGCGGAATCCCTCGGGGAAGCGGAGCGCGGTCGCGGTGTCGGTGTGGGTGTCGAGTGCGGTCATGGGACGGGAACTCCCTGGAGTGAGACGTCTTGGGGGAGGAGGAAGGGGAAGGGCGCCGGTCAGCCCTTGACCGCGCCCTGCATGATGCCGCCGACGATCTGGCGGCCGAGCAGGCCGAAGACCAGCAGCACCGGCAGGGTGCCGAGCAGGGTGCCGGCCATGATCACGGACTGGTCGTGGACGTAGCCGCCGCCGAGCTGGCGCAGGGCGACCTGGACGGTGGGCTCGGAGGAGCTCAGGGCGACGATCGGCCAGAAGAAGTCGTTCCATGCCGCCATGAAGGTCAGCAGGCCGAGCACCGCCATGCCGGGGCGGGCGATCGGCACGACGATCGACCAGAAGATCCTGGCGGTGGACGCGCCGTCGACCCGCGCGGCCTCGATCAGCTCGTCCGGCAGCGACTGCACGAGGAACTGCCGCATGAAGAACACCCCGAACGCGGACACCAGACCCGGCAGGATCACCGCCTGGAGCTGGTTCACCCACCCCAGATCGGCGATCAGCATGAAGAGCGGGATGACGCCCAGCTGCGGCGGGATCATCATCGTGCCCACGGTGACCGCGAGCAGCGCGCCCCGCCCCCGGAAGCGGAGCTTGGCGAAGGCGAAACCGGCGAGGGTGCAGCACAGCACGGTGCCGAGGGTGATCGAACCGGAGACGAGGAGCGAGTTCAGCAGCGCCTTGCCGATGTCCGCCTCCTCGAGGACCGCCTCGAAGTTCCGCATCAGGTTCGGGCCCGGCAGCAGGGCCGGCGGGATCCGGGCCAGGTCGGCGTTGGAGCGGCTCGCGGCGACGATCGTCCAGTAGAACGGGAAGGCGGACACCAGCACGGCGACGATCAGGATCGCGTACGCGACCGGACCGGCGTGCAGGGTGCGCCCGGCCCGCGAGGCGCCGCGGCGCGGCCGGCCGGCGCGCCCCGGGACCCGGCGGGCGGGCGGCGCGGCGGCGGGGGCCGGCGGTGCCGGGGTCGTCGAGGGGGCGATCGGCGCGGTCATCGGCCGGCCTCCTTGCGGGAACGGTGGCGCGCGATCAGGGCGTTGGCCCCGACGAGCACCACGATGAGCAGGAACATCACCCAGGCGATGGCGGCGGCGCGGCCGAGGTGGAAGAAGCCCCAGCCCTGCTCGTACATGTAGAGCCCGAGCGTCTGGTACTGGTGCGAGATGCCGCCCGACATCTGGCCTTCGAGCAGCAGCGGCTCCCCGAACAGCTGGGTCGCGCCGATCGTGGAGACGATGACGGTGAAGACGATCGTGGGCCGCAGTCCGGGCAGGGTGACGTGGAAGAACTGCCGCCACCGCGAGGCCCCGTCCATCGCGGCGGCCTCGTACAGCTCGTGCGGGATGGACTGCATGCCGGCCAGGTAGATCAGCGCGTTGTAGCCGGTCCAGCGCCAGACGACGATGCTCGACACCGCGATCTGCGAGGCCACCGTGTCGTTCTGCCAGTCGACAGGGCTGATGCCGACCGCCCCGAGGACGTAGTTGATCAGGCCGAAGTCGCTGCCGAAGAGCTGGGCGAAGACGAGCGTGGCGGCGGCGACCGAGGTCGCGTACGGCAGCAGGATCGCCGTGCGCAGGAAGGTGCGGCCGCGCAGCCGGTAGTTCAGGAGGTGGGCGAGACCGAGCGCCATGACCAGCTGCGGCACGGTGGAGAGCACGCCGATGGTGAAGGTGTTGCGCAGGGCGAGCCAGAAGTAGTCGTCGCCGAGGAGGGCGGTGTAGTTGCCGAGGCCGCGCCACTGCATGTCACCGGGGGTCTGGAGCTCCACCCGGTACAGCGAGACGAACGCCGTGTAGAGCAGGGGGAAGAGCCCGAAGGCGGCGAACAGGGTGAAGAACGGGGCCAGGTAGGCGTACGGCGAGAACGTCTGCCAGGCCCGCCGGGCGGCGCCGCGCCGCCGGGGCGCGGTGATCGGCCCGGGCGGGGCCGGTGCCTGGGGTGCGGTGAGGGTCACGGTGCGGCCCTTCGGGGAGGGTTCGGGGCGGTCGAGGTGGGGGTGGGGGCCGGCCAGCGGTGCGGGTCGGCCGGCCGTCCGGGTCAGCCGATGGTGTTCTCGACGCCCTTCTTCGCGTTCGACCACGCCTTCTCCGGCGAGGTGCCCTTGCGCTCGACCTCGCTCAGGGCGTTGGTGATCTGCTGGGCGATGTTCTGGTCGTGCACGCCGAGGACCTGGACGGGAGCCGCCTTCGCCGCCTCGCCGAAGATCTTGCCGGTCGGGGCGTCGGAGAAGAACGGGTCCTTCGCGCCGGCGACCTTCTCGATCGCGCCGGTGGCGGAGGGGAAGTTGCCCTGCTTCTCGAAGAGGCGGGTCTGCTGTTCGGGCGCGGTGAGCCACTTGATCAGCTCGTACGCCTCCTTCTTGTGCGCGGCGGCCTTCGGCACGGCCAGGTAGGAGCCGCCCCAGTTGCCCGCGCCGCCGGGGAGCGGAGCGACGTCCCACTTGCCCTTGCCGGCCTCACCGGCCTGGCCCTTGATGTAGCCGAGCATCCAGGCGGGGCAGGGGATGGTGGCGAAAGAGCCGGCGGTGAACGCCTGGTTCCACTGCGGGGACCACTGGTCGAGTTTGGCGCTCAGGCCGCCCTGGGCCGCCTGGACGGAGTGGTCCCAGGCGGTGCGGAGGGCGGGGTTGTCCTCCCAGATCAGCTTGCCGGAGGCGTCGTAGTACCGCTCCTTCTCCTGGCCGATCATGATCGAGTAGAGGCTGCCGACGCTGTCGAGCCAGGCGCTCCGGCCGGGTGCCTTCGCCTTGTACTGCTTGCCGAGGTCGAGGTAGCCGTCCCAGGTGGCCCACTTCTTGGCGAGTTCGTCGCGGTCGGTGGGCAGTCCGGCCTGCTTGAAGAGGTCCGTCCGGTAGCACATCGCCTCGGGGCCGACGTCGGTGCCGAGGCCGAGGACCTCGCCGCCCTTGCCGGTGGCGGCGGCCCACTTGGCCGGGGCGAACTGGTCCTTGAGCGAGTCCGCGCCGTAGGTGCGGAGGTCCGCGAAGCGGTCGGCCTGCTGCTGGGTGACGGAGGCGATCCGGCCCACCTCGATGCCCTGGACGTCGGCGAGCCCGCCGCCGCCGGCGAGCCGGGTCTGGAGGGACTTCCAGTAGTCGGCCTCGTCCTCGGTGTCGGTCTGCTTGACGGTGACGCCGGGGTGGAGCTTCTCGTACTCGGCGTACAGCCCGGCCTCCTTGTATCCGAAGGAGCCGAACAGGTCCACGGTGATCGTGACCTTGCCGCCCGCTCCGTCCGAGGACGTGTCGTCCGTCGAACCTCCGCAGGCGGTGAGCAGTGCCCCGGTGAGCGCGACCGCCCCCAGGCGGACGGCGGTTCTCTTGGCGGCTCGGGCGATGGGCATGGGAAGCCTCCCTTGGCTTCGGAACGAGCGAGAGCGTCTGAGAGCGCTCTCAAGCCTGCGGAGGGAGCGTGCCTGTGGAGCGGCTCATCCGTCAAGGCTCGAAGGCGTAACGGACGAGAAGAGCCGTCAACTCCGGTCTGTGTTCAATCTCTTGACACACTCGTTTCAAGGGTTTTACGTTTCCGGCCATCTGAGAGCGCTCTCAGCAACGCACCGCGACCCCGCGACGACATGAGGTGCCGTACATGCCAGCCCCCCGCACACGGCCGGCCGCAGCGCTGGTCCTGGTCTCCGCCCTCGCAGCCCTGGGACTCGGCCCCGCCGCCGCCCCGGCCGCCGCCGCCACCATCCCCACCGGCGCCGGCAGCTACTCCGACACCCGGCCCGCCGGAACCTCCGGCCCCACCACCAACACCGGCGCACCGGTCACCCCCAAGGTCACCCCGGCGGCCCAGGGCAAGCCGGTCCCCACCAACGACTGGTGGTCCTCCCTGGCCTTCCAGCGCTACGGCGACAACCCGTACTCCACCCCCATGTACGGCCACCCGCTCACCTACCAGGCCGTCGCCGGCGGCCTGGAGATCGGCTACCCCACCAGCCCCGCCGTCGTCGGCGACGGGCGCCAGTACGAGTTCGCGCACAAACGCGACCTCACCCTCGGCCTCACCGGCCTCAACTCGCCCGACACCAAGGCCGACGCCTGGTCCGACTGGACCGTCACCCCCTACTGGTCCGACGGCTCCCGCACCCTGCGCACCACCATCGGCCACGGCATGCCCTTCGTGTACGCCAAGGGCACCGGCGGCGACGCGCGGATCACCACCGCCGAGGCGCCCGCCGTCTTCGCCGACCAGGGCAACGTCCTCGGCATCACCGTCGCGGGCCACCACTACGCCCTCTTCGCGCCCAGCGGCACCGACTGGAACGTCTCCGGCACGACCGTCACCGCCGGGCTCGGCGGCAAGGACTACTTCTCCGTCGCCGTCCTGCCCTCCACCGACGCCCTGGCGACCTACCGGAAGTACGCCTACAGCTTCGTCACCGGATCCACGGTGAACTGGAGCTACGACGCGGGCACCGTCCGCGCCACCTACAGCCTCACCACCGAGGCCAAGGAGGGCACCGAACGCGGCACCCTCCAGGCCCTCTACCGCCACCAGTGGCTCCACACCACCGACCCGCTCACCCCGTACACCTACGTCTCGCCCCGCGGCACCATGAAGGTCCGCGAGGCCGCCTCCTTCACCACCTCCCAGCGCGCCGCCGCCACCCTGCCCGCCCTCCCCGGCGGCACCGGCGCGGACACCGCCCGGCTGCGCGGCTACCTGAACGAGGTCGCGAACTCCTCCGACCCCTTCTCCGGAGCCGTCGACACCTACTGGACCGGCAAGGCCCTCGGCAAGCTCGCCCAGCTCGTCCCGCTCGCCGACCAGATCGGCGAGGGCGCGATCCGCGACAAGCTCCTCGGCCTGATGAAGGGCCGCCTCCAGGACTGGTTCACGGCCGGCGGCGCCAACGAGTTCTCGTACGACACGGCCTGGAAGACCCTCACCGGCTACCCCGCCTCCTACGGCAGCGACACCGAACTCAACGACCACCACTTCCACTACGGCTACTACGTGTACGCCGCCGCGATCGTCGCCCAGTACGACCCCGCCTGGGCCGCCGACTCCGCCTGGGGCGCCATGGTCAAGACCCTGGTCCGCGACACCGCCAACCCCAGCCGCACCGACGGCGCCTTCCCCTTCCTGCGCGGCTTCGACGTCTACGCCGGACACAGCTGGGCCAGCGGCCACCAGGGCTTCGCCGCGGGCAACAACCAGGAGTCCTCCTCGGAGTCCACCAACCTCAGCGCCGCGCTCGTCCTCTGGGGCTCGGCCACCGGCGACACCGGCCTGCGCGACCTCGGCACCTACCTGCTCACCACCGAGGGCGAAGCCATCGCCCAGTACTGGTTCGACGCCGACCAGCAGGTCTTCCCCGCCGCCTTCCAGCACGACACGGTCGGCATGGTGTGGGGCAGCGGCGCCGCCTACTCCACCTGGTGGACCGCCAACCCCGAGGAGATCCACGGCATCAACGTCCTCCCCGTGACCGGCGGCTCCCTCCACCTCGGCGCCCACAAGGACGCCGTCCGGCGCAACATCGCCGAGATGGAACGCGAGAACGGCGGCCCCGCCGTCGAATGGCGCGACATCCTCTGGGAGTTCCAGTCCTTCGCCGACCCCGCCGCCGCCAAGGCCAAGTGGGACGCCGGGAACGCCGGGTACACCCCCGAGGCGGGCGAGTCCAAGGCCCACACCTACCACTGGCTCACGGCCCTCGACACCCTCGGCGCGCCCGACGCCTCCGTCACCGGCTCCCTCCCCACCTCCGCCGTCTTCCTGAAGGGCACCACCCGCACCTACGTCGCCCACAACCACGGCGCCACCGCCCGCACGGTCACCTTCTCCGACGGCAGGACCCTCACCGTGCCGGCCCGCTCCACCGCCATGGGCACCGGCACGGGCGGCACCGACCCCGACCCCGACCCCGACCCGGAACCCTCCACCGGCGACACCTTCCAGCTCCGCACCGGCGGAACCCTCACCACGGCGACCGGCGCCACCGCCGGCAGCGACACCCTCGCCTCGGCCGGCGGCGCCAACCACGACGGCACCCCGAACCGCCCCCTCGTCTACGAGGTCAAGGGCGTCAACGGCACCCTCAAGACCGGCGGCGCCACCGCCTTCCGCCTCCAGGTGGACGCCGGCACGGCCGTCGGTCTCGGCCAGCAGGCCCGGATCAGCTACGACCTCACCGGCGACGGCACCTTCGACAGGACGGAGACGTACCACTACTTCGCCACCGACCCGGTGACCGGCTGGGAGGAGTACGCCCAGTCCCGCGGCCTCGCGTCCGCCACCGGCACGCTCGGCGACCTGCGCGGCGGCACGGTCCGCCTGGAGGTCTGGAGCGCCATCGGCAACGCCGACGCACGGCTCCAGACGGGGACCGACCGCTCCGTGCTCGTCATCCCCTACGACTGACCCGCACCTCCCGCGAGACGGCGGCGGCCCCGGGGGACACCCCCCGGGGCCGCCGCCTCGCGTGCCGTCCCGCGCCCGTCAGGCGGAGTCGCGGCGGACCAGCGACGTCGGGGTGACGACGGACCCCGGGATCTCCGGACCGGTCCCGTCGAGCAGCCGCATCAGCAGCTTCACCATCAGCCGGCCCATGCCCTCGATGTCCTGGTGCACCGTGGTGAGGGCTGGCTCGGTCCGGTGGACCACCGACTCCATGTCGTCGAAGCCGACCACCGCCACGTCCTGCGGCACCCGCACGCCCCGCTCCCGCAGGGTCCGCAGCGCCCCCGACGCCATCAGGTCGTTCGCGACGAACACCCCGTCCACGTCCGGCCGCCGGTCGAGCAGCTCCGCCATCGCGCGGGCCCCGCTCTCCTCGGTGAAGTCACCCCGGCAGAGCAGTTCCGGATCGGCGTCGATGAGGACGTCGCGGTAACCGTGGATCCGGTCGAGCGCGGACGTCTGGTCGGGCGGCCCCGAGATGTGGGCGACGGTCCGGCGGCCGAGGCCCACCAGGTGCCGCACCGCCTCGCGGGCGCCACCGCGGTTGTCGCAGTCGACGAACGGGACGGTGGGCGCGATGCCCGGGGCCGGCCGCCCGCCGAACACCACCGGGATCCGGGCCCGGTCGATCACCGCCGGCAGCGCGTCGTCGCTGTGCAGGGAGAACGCCAGGGCGCCGTCGACGTGCCCGCCGCCGAGGTAGCGCGCGATCCGGTCGTGATCCCCCGGCCCCTCCACCCACAGCAGCACCAACTGCGCGTCGTGCGCCGTCAGCTCGCGGCTGATGCCCCGTACCTGCTGCTCGAAGAACGGGTCCGAGAAGATCCGGAACTCGGGCTCCGCGATGATCACCGCCACCGCGCCGTTGCGCCGGGTCACCAGCGTGCGCGCCGCGTGGTTGGGCACGTAGCCGAGCTCCTCGACCGCCCGGCGCACCTTCTCGACCAGCGGAGTGCGCACGCCCGCGCCCCCGTTGACGACCCGCGAGGCCGTGGCGCGGGACACGCCGGCGCGCGCGGCGACGGCTTCCAGCGTGGGGCGGGACCCCGTGGTCTGGTCGGGCACGGCGGGCGCTCCTCGGCTGCGGCGGCGGATGGGCGGCGGTCCGCGGCCCGGGACGTCGTCCCGGGGACCTCGGTCCCGCGCCCACCAGGATATCCGCCGCCCGCCGCGACTGAGAGCGCTCCCAGGAGGCGGGCCCCACGCGGCACCGCCCCGCACGCGGAAAGAGCGTGCGGGGCGGTGCCGCGAAAGGGCCGGGCGGAGTCAGCCGGCGAGGGGCGCCGCGACCCGGGCCGGGGTCTCCTCGGCTGCCCGAGGGGCGAGGGCCTTCTGCGCCAGGACGCCGAAGACCACCGCGAACACCGCCCACATCACGAGTTGGACGGCCAGCGACGCGACCCTGAACTCCCAGAGCAGCGCGGCCGGGAAGCCCGGCTTGACCGCGTCGTCGTTCGCCGGCAGCACCGCGAACGCGACGGCCGTCACGGCGATGAATCCGGCACCTGCGGCCAGCGTCGCGTTCCAGTTGCCGAGGCGCGGCGCGAGCCGCCGCCCGGCGATGACCGCGGCGAGCCCGAGGAGCACGCTGAGCAGGATCATCAGGAAGAACAGCGTCGTGCGCTTCCCGATCGTGTCCGGATTGCCGACGGCCGGAGGGGTCGCCGGATACTTCAGGAACGGCACCAGATAGACGGTCGTGAACGCGGCCGCCGAGACGAGGGCCGCCGTCGCCCGCGGGCTGAACCGGCCGACCCGGCCCAGCGCGAAGGAGAACGCCAGCGCGGCGATGCCGCCCAGGGCCACCCCGTACACCAGGACACCGGTGGCCAGACCGAAGGTCGACTGGACGGAGCGGCTGAAGCCCTCCTCTTCCTCGGCGGCGTCCTCGGTGGCCGCCGTGCCGCCGTGACCGGCGTGCGCCCCGGACAGGGCCGGGGCCTCGTGGGCGGCCTGGGCCTCCTCGACGGCGATGGCGCCGTCCACGGGAGGCTCACCCACCACATAGGCCACGGTGAAGGCGAGGAGACCGGCTATCAGGCCCGCGAGCATGCCGCGGACCAGCAGGGTTCTGACAGTGGAGGCGTGCATGTCCGTCGCCCCTCAGTGGCAGGGGAAGCCGAGCAGGTGACGTCCGTCGTGCACCCACTCGTGCACGTCGGAGCCCGCGAACAGCGAGGTGGCACCCTGCTCCGCGCCGACGAAGTACAGGGCGATCAGGGCGAGAAGGCCCACGAAGAAGGCCCAGGGAAGGACGGCCCGGACGGGCAGCGGAGCCGGTACGGCCACGGAAGGGGCGGAAACGGCAGCGGAGACGACAGCCTCGGCCATGATGAAACCTCCTGCGGGAACTCGCGTCCCAAACGGTGGTGCAGGACGACGGTCCACGGGTCTGACTCCCCGCGACGCCACCCTCAGGGGGCGCGCGGCATACAGTGGCGCGACCGTGCCGGGTTCTCACCGGACTTCCGTCTCGCCGTCGTCACGCTGTTCAGATGTCGCCTGACCGTACCGCGTGCCGGTGCCGCCGCCAAGAGCGTGAGTCCTGGATCACTCTGCGTACGCACCTGGAGAGAAGGAACATGATGACCCTTCGGCTGACGCTGATCTCCCCGGCGACGAGCGAGGCCCTGCGCGAGGTCCGCTTCGACGACGACGGCCCGCTCGACCCGGCGGGCATCGCCCGCGCGGAGTCCCTCGCCGCCGCCGTCATCGCGTCCTCGCCCGCCTGGACCTCGCCTTCGGCGCGCTGCCGGGGCACGGCACGGGCGCTCGGTCTCCGGGCCGAGCCCCTGGACGAACTCGCCGCGTGCGACATGGGGCGGTGGCGCGGACGGACCCTCGCCGCGGTCGCCGCCGACGAGGAGGAGGCGGTCGCCGCGTGGCTGTCCGATCCGGCCGCGGCGCCCCACGGCGGCGAGTCCCTGCGCGACCTGCGCGGGCGGGTCGGCGCCTGGCTCGACACCCTCGGGTCCGCCTCCGGCCCCCGCACGGCGGTCGTCGAGCCGGACGTCGTCCGTGCCGCCGCCCTCCACGCCCTCGGGGCACCGGACGGAACCTCCTGGCGCCTCGACGTCCGCCCGCTGACCGCCCTGCACCTCACCGGCCGCGCCGGCCGGTGGAACGTGCGCATGGGCGAGCCGCTCGGGCCGGCGTAGAGGGTCTGCGGTCGATCGGGTCGGGCCGGCGACGCCCGGCACCGCTCGGCCGTGGATCACACGGGGCGGTGCCACTCCCGGATCAGGAGGTAGCCGAGGTAGGTGCCGCCGACGGCCATCGTGTACAGCCCGACGGGCAGGTCGTCGAAGAGGGGCAACTGCTGCGCGGTCAGGTCGGCGAGGACGAGCAGCAGGGCGCCGAGGAGGCTGGACATGACCAGGTGGGGGCCGCCGCTGCGGGTGACGCGCTTGGCGATCTGGGGCGCCGTCAGGGAGATGAAGGCGATGGGCCCGGCGACGCTGACCGCACCGGCGGAGAGCACGATCGACAGGGCGACCGCCGCGGTGGTGGTACGGGCCGGGCGGGTGCCCAGACCGGTGGCCGTGTCGTCGCCCATCTCGCCGATGCTCAGCGGCCGGGCGAGCAGGGCCGCGAAGGGCGCGGCGGCGAGGAGCACGATCCAGATGACCGTCGCGTCGTCCCAGGAGCGGGCGGAGAGACTGCCGTTGATGTAGGAGGTGAGCGCGCTGGCCTTGTCCCGCTCGACGGCGTAGACCACGTACTGGGTCAGGGCCGTCGCCATCGCGGCGACGCCGATGCCGGCCACCACCAGCCGCCCGGGGCTGCGGAAGCCGGTCCCGGTGGCGAAGTAGACGAGGGCCATGGCGATCAGCGCGCCGAGCAGGGCGCCGACGGCGACCGGCATGGCGTCGGGCAGGAAGAGCGCGGCGGCCGCCGCGCCCGCCCCGGCGCCGGCCCCGAGTCCGATCACGTCCGGACTGCCCAGCGGATTGCGGGTGACGGACTGGAACAGGGCCCCGGACAGACCGAAGGCCGCGCCGGTGGCGATGGCCACCACGAGGCGCGGACCGCGGAGCCGGTTGAGGACGAACGCGTTCTTGCCGGTGGCCTCGCCCATGACGGCCGACGGGAGGTCGGCGAGGTCGATGCCGAGCCGGCCCATCGACAGCGTCGCGGCGGCGGCGCCGACCAGCAGCAGCAGGGTGACCCCGGCGGCGATCAGCGAGGAGCGGCGCACGGGTACGGCGAGCCAGGGGCCGATCCGTACGACGCTGCGGCGCGCGGGCCGGGCCGGACGGCGCGCCGGCGGCACGGTCCCGGAGTCGGCTCCGGCGCCGGTGGTGGTCGGGGTGGCGGTCGGGTCGGCGGTCTTCATGCCGCTCCCCTCATACGGCGGACGGCGAAGAGCAGGGCGGGGGCTCCCACGAACGCGGTGACGACGCCGACCATCAGCTCCTGCGGGCGCAGGAGGACCCGTCCGACGACGTCCGCGAAGAGCAGGAGAGTGGGCCCGGCGAGCGAGGTGAAGAGGATCTGCAGCCGGAAGTCGGCACCTACCAGCACCCGGACCAGGTGCGGGACGGCGAGTCCGACGAAGGCGATGGGGCCGACGGCCGCCGTGGCGGCGCCGGCCAGCAGGGTCGCGGCGAGCAGCCCGGCGCCCTTGACGCGCGCGGGGCTGATGCCGAGGGAGGCGGCCTTGTCGTCGCCCATCGCCATGGCGTTGAGCCCGGGCGCCAGCACCAGCGCGAGGACGAAGCCCGCCGCGGCGAACGGCAGGACCGCCCACACCGCGTCGAACCCGCGGCCGCCGAGCGCCCCGACCACCCAGTAGCGGTAGGTGTCGAAGACCTGCGGCCTGGAGAGCGCGACGGCCTGGATGAACGCGGAGAGGACGGCGGTGAGCACCGCGCCCGCCAGCACGAGGCGGACCGGTCCGCCGCCACCGCCGGCGGTGCCGATGAGGTGGACGACGACGCCGGTCGCGAGCGCGCCGGCCAGCGCCCACCAGATGGTCTCCCGCTGCCCGGAGGCGCCGAGGAAGGCGGTGGCGGCGACGATGCTGGCGGACGCGCCCGCGTTGATGCCGAGCAGTCCGGGCTCGGCCAGCGGATTGCGCGTGATGCCCTGCATCAGGGTGCCGGCGACGGCGAGGCAGAGACCCGCGAGCACACCGAGGACGGTGCGCGGGTAGCGGCTCTCGATGACGGTACGGGTGTACTCGTCGCCGCCGCCGGTGAGGACCCGCAGGACATCGCCGGCGGAGGTGGGCTTGCTGCCGAACATGACGCTGGCGAGCAGCGCGAGGGCGAGCAGCACCAGACAGAGGACGGCGGCCATGACATGCCGGGCAGGGCCCCGCCGTACGACGGCGGGGCCCTGGCCGATCCGGGAGAGAGTGGTCACGCTGGGACCGCTGTTACTTCCCGGCCTTGGCGACGGCCTTGTCGATCATCGGCAGGTAGCGCTCGATGCTGTACGGCACCGTCAGCGGGTTGATCATCGAGGAGGCGGTGACGAAGGGGGTGTCGTGGCTGTAGATCAGCGCATCCTTCTTCACGGCGGGGATGGCCGCGTACAGCGGCTGGGCCTCGACGGCCTCGCGGGACTTCTCGTCCATGTAGAAGGTGAAGGCGATGTCGCTCTTCGCCAGCTTGTTGGCGTTCTCCAGGCCGATCAGGGCGGAGTCGGTGCCCTCGGTCTCCGGGAAGGTGTTCACGATCGGGTCGACCTTGAGGCCCAGCTTGGAGACCATGGCGACGCGCTGCTCCTCGGGCTTGAAGATGCCGAGGGTGCCGGGGCCGGTGTTGTAGATGTACGAGAACGTGACGTTCTTGTAGTTGGGGCGCGAGGCGGCCGCGTCGGAGAGCTGCTTGTCGATCTTCGACTCCAGCTCCTTGGCCTTCTCCGGCTGACCGAGCGCCTTGGCGATGATCTCGATCTGCTGGTCCCAGTTCGTGCTCCACGCCTTCTCGGGGTAGGCGACGGTGGGCGCGATGTCCTTGAGGATGTCGTACTGCTTCTGCGTCAGGCCGGACCACGGGGCGAGGATGACGTCGGGCTCGAGCTCGGTGATGGCCTCGATGTCGAGTTCCTCGCCGCCCTTGAACTGCTTGGGCAGCGTGGCGCCGGACTTCGTCACGGCCTCGTGGATCCAGGGGAGGTAGCCGGACTTGTCGCTGCCCCAGGGGTACTCCTCGATGCCCACCGGGACGTTGCCGAGGGCGATGGCCGTCTCGGCCGAGCCCTGCCCGAGGGTCACCACGCGCTTGGGCTTCTCCTTGATGACCGCGTCACCGAGGGCGCTCTTGATGGTGACGGGGAAGGCGCCCGCCGGAGCCTTGGCCGCCGTGCCCGCCGCGTCGTCTTTCTTCTCGTCCGAACCGCACCCGGTCACCATGAGGCCGAGCGAGACCGCGGCGGCACCCGCCGCGAGGACGCGACGGCGAAGAGGGGTGAACACAGAAGGCATGGTGGATCCTTGTCTCCGGGCAGAGGTGTGCTGAGGCGCGCCGCCGCAGGCCCCCGGGCAGGGAACATGCCGGGCAGCGACCATCGCGAGGCGTTGTTAGGTGAGCCTAACCTATCTCTTGTGGGTGTGGATCACCAGGGGCCCGCCCGGCCGCCCGGCCGGTGCCCCGCGCCGTTTCCCCGGCTGCCCGTCAGGCCGGCGCGTCCCCCCAGGCCGTCGACAGTCCGTCCAGCCACGCGGGCGGCAGTTCGGCGGCGTCCCACTCCTCGTGCAGTGCCGAGGGCGCGGCGGCGAGCCGTTCCAGGACGGCGACGCAGGTGGGGGAGTGGACCAGGGAGTAGCGGCCGTGGATCGCGATCGGACTGCCGGGCCCGTACTCCGCGAACAGCCGCTCCAGACGGGCGCGGTGCGTGGCCGCGAACTCGGCCAGCCGACCCGCGTACCGCGAGCGCTGACGGGAGCTCATGGTGGCGAGCACGGCCACCAGCACCTGGTCGGTGACCTCGGGGTCGAGCTCGGAGACCTCCGTGAACTCCAGGTGGAGCGCGGTCACCGCGACCTTGGTGCGCGTGACCTCCGTCCGCCCCACCGGCGGACGCTCGTCCGGGGAGTCGGCCGTCGGATCGGAGGCGACGGCGCGGCGCAGGGCGCGCTCGGCGATGTCGCCGAGCGCGTCGGTGACGGTCCGGGTGCCGTCGAGCCACCCGGACGCGTACGGCTCGCCCTTCTCCTCCGGTGCGCTCCACGCGGTCCCGTCGACCTCCTCGTACGCGAGGGCCACGGCGCCGGCCTCGACGAAGCCGATGAGCTCCTCCGCGTCACCGGACCACACTCCCGCCCGGGCGAGCAGCTGGAGGAGCGTCCGCTTCGCGTTGAGCACGCTGACCGCGTCCAGCTGCTGCCGTCCTTCTTCGGCGGTGGTCATGGGGTCCTCCTCGGCATAGGGACAGCGCGGTGCGGAGTACGCGGAACGCTCTGTTCGAGCCTACGCAACGCCCGCCCCCCGGCGCCCCCACCGGGGCCGATGCCGTGGCGGAACTCCGGCACCGGGCCCCCGGGGGTGTGTCAGCCGACGAACTCCCCGTCGCGGGCGACCACGACGCCGCCGTGCACGACCATGTCCCGGCGGGGCATGTCGACGACGACCTGGGGCAGGCACTCGCCCCGCACGAGGACGAAGTCTGCCGGGGCGCCGGGCGCGAAGTCGGCGTGCGCGAGGCGCATCACGTCCGCGCCGCCGTGGGCCGCGACGCCGTAACAGTCCGTCAGCTCGTCGTCGAGCCGGACGTCCGTCACCCAGCCGAGCAGGTGCGCGCGGTGCATCATGTCCGCGTTGCCGAACGGGCTCCACGAGTCGCGCACGCCGTCGGACCCGAGTCCGACCCGTACCCCGTGCTCGCGCAGGCGGGCGATCGGCAGGACGAGGGAGTCGGAGGGCGCGACCGTGGTGAGGGCGATGTCCTGGTCGCCCAAGTCGGCGGCGACGGAGCCGAGTTCGCTGTCACTGAGCCCCGGCAGGCAGAAGACGTGGCTGACGGTGACCCGGCCGGCGAGGGAGAGGGCGCGGGTGCGGTCGATGATGCCGCGCATGGCGCGGAGGCCCTTCTCGCCCCGGTCGTGCAGGTGGATGTCGACGCCGACGCCGTGCCGGTCCGCGATGCCGAAGACGGTGTCGAGCTGCTCGTCGAGGGCCTGGTCGAAGCCGATCGGGTCGATGCCGCCGATCATGTCGACGAGGCCCGCGCGCGCCGCCCTCTCCAGCAGCGCCGCCGTGCCAGGGGTGCGGATGACGCCGTGCTGCGGGAAGGCCACGATCTGGACGTCCAGTGCGTGCCGCAGCCGCTCGCGCGCCTCGGCCAGCCCCTCGACGCCCGCGAGGCCGTAGGCGGGTGCCACGTCGGCCTGGGCGCGCATCGCCCGGGTGCCGCGGGCGACCGCGTGGGACATCAGTCCGTAGGCGCGCTCCGCGACCGGCCGGCGCTGGCTGCGGAAGAGCTCCACGTCCTGGGCGACGTAGTCGGCGATGGCGCCCGCCGGCCGTCGTGACACCCAGGAGCCGCCCCAGGTCGTCTTGTCGGGGTGGATGTGGGCGTCGACCAGGGACGGCAGCGCGATGCGGCCGCCGCCGTCCACGACCTTCGCGCCGTGCGGCGCCGGACCGGCCGAGATCCGGCCGTCGACGACCACCAGGTCCGTGGCGCGCGCCGCGCCGAGCACCCGCACGTCGCGGAAGACCACGGCCCTGGCGCGGCGGCCCGCGCCGGCGGCCGCCGGGGACTCGGCGTGGCCTCCGGCGGATTCGGCGGCGTACGTGCCACCGGCCGTGGCGCCCATCGTCGCGCCCGTGCCCGCCAGGGCGGCGGCCCCGGCCAGCATCGTGCGGCGGGAGAGCGCGCCGGTGGGGGAGGAGGACGACTGCATGGGAACTCCTTGGAAGGGGCGGACGGACCAGGCCGACGGTCCCCGTTTTGTATACCAAGGCTGAAGCGATGAACAAGAGGGTGAGGTGCGACCCGGGAAATCACGGTCGATTGGGGAGGCTGCTCCCGGCGGGGGATGCCTTTCGCGGGCTCTTGGTATACAAATAGCGTCAGGCGTCGCCGAAGAGGGAGCGCAGGGCGACGGCCCTGCTGTCCCGTACGTGCAGCAGCGTGCTCGCCGCCGCGGCCTCCGGGTCGCCGGCGGCGATCTGCCGGTACATCTCGGCGTGCTGGGCCCGCATGTGCGCCGGCTCCTCACGCAGACCGAACAACAGCCGCAGCTGCCAGCTCAGCTGCTCCATCGTGCGGCCGAGCAGCGGGTTGCCCGACAGGGCGACGACACCCTCGTGGAACGCGGTGTGGGCGGCCACCTCGCGCGTCCCCTCGTCCGCCGCGGCCGCCGACTCGGCCTGGCGGAGAGTGGAGCGCAGCGCGGCGAGCCCCTCGGCCGCGCCCGCCGACACGGCCCGCGCCGCGAGCCGCGACGCCTGGACCGCCAGCGGCTCCCACACCTCGTACAGGTGCTCCACGTCGGCCCGTTCGAGGCGCCGCACCCGGACCCCGCTGTGCGGGAGCAGTTCCAGGAGCCCTTCGGAGACGAGGGCGCGCAGCGCCTCGCGCACCGGTACGCGGGACATGCCCAGCTCCTCGGCGACCTCGCGCTCGACGAGCCGGGCACCCTGGGCGTACCGCCGGTCGACGATCCGCTGGAGGACGGCCTCGCGCGCCCGGGCACCGAGCGGTACCGGCGCGGGCGCGTGCGGGGCGGCCGGGTCCGCGGCCGCCGGATCCGGGGCGGGTGCCTTCGAGGCGGACTTCCCCGCGACGGGCTTCCCCGCTACGGGCTTCCCGGCGGCGGTCCGCGGTGGTCCGCCGTCCTCGGCCGCCGTGCCGGTCCTGCGTCTGTCCGCCACCGTTCCCGTCCTCTTCCGTCCGTCGTCGGGCGTGCCCGGGCCGAGGATACGTCGGGCCCCGCCACGTGTGTCCCCGGGCCGGCTCCGCCCCACCTGTGGTACTGCATTGAGGTGACATCACGTCATTTGCCCCTGATGCCATGAAAGGTGCCCTTCGTGTCGCAGGAAGAGCGGAAAACCGACGGCCACCCCGGCCGTGCCCGGACGGACCGGGTCGTGTTCGGCGTCACCGCCGTCCTCACGGTCGCCTTCGTCGTCTGGGGGGCCACGGCCACGGACAGCCTGGAGTCCGCCTCCAGCAGGCTCCTCGACGGCCTGATCCGCAACGGCGGCTGGGCGTTCATGCTGGTCGCGTCCGGGTTCGTGGTGTTCGCCCTGTGGCTGGCCATCAGCCGGTACGGCCGGGTCACCCTCGGCCAGGAGGGCGAGGCACCGGAGTTCAGGACCGTGTCATGGATCGCCATGATGTTCAGCGCCGGCATGGGCATCGGCCTGATGTTCTACGGGGTGAGCGAGCCCCTCGCCCACTACGGCAGCCCGCCGCCCGGCACCCGTCCCGCCGACTCGGCCGAGCGGATGGAGACCGCGATGGCCACCACGCTGTTCCACTGGACGCTCCACCCGTGGGCGATCTACGCCGTGGTCGGCCTCGCCATCGCCTACTCCACGTTCCGGTGCCGCCGCCGGCAGACCATCAGCGCCGTCTTCGTCCCGCTGATCGGCGAGCGCCGGGCGTACGGAGGACCCGGCCGGGTCATCGACATCCTGGCCATCTTCGCGACCCTCTTCGGCTCCGCCGCCTCGCTCGGCCTCGGCGCGCTCCAGATCGGCAGCGGCTTCGAGGAGCTCGGCTGGATGGAGAAGACCGGCACCGGGCTGCTCGTCGCCATCATCGCCGTCCTCACCGTGGCCTTCGTGTGCTCCGCGATCTCCGGCGTGGAGAAGGGCATCCAGTGGCTCTCCAACATCAACATGGTGCTCGCGGGCGTGCTCGCGCTCTTCGTCTTCGTGGCCGGCCCGACCATCATCGTGCTCGACCTGCTGCCCACCTCCCTCGCCGCCTACTTCGGCGACCTGCCGCAGCTCGCCGGCCGTACCGAGGCGACCAGTGGCGCGGACATCCACGACTGGCTGGGCAGCTGGACCGTCTTCTACTGGGCGTGGTGGATCTCCTGGACGCCGTTCGTCGGCATGTTCATCGCCCGCATCAGCCGGGGCCGGACCATCCGCCAGTTCGTCGGCGGGGTCATCCTGGTCCCCAGCACGGTCAGCCTCGTGTGGTTCGCCGTCTTCGGCGGTACGGCGATGAAGCTCCGAGAGCAGGGCGCGCTCGCGGGGGAGGCCACCCCCGAGGGGCAGCTCTTCGGTGTGCTCCAGGAGTTCCCGGCCGCCGGCGCCATGAGCCTGCTCGTGATGGTCCTCGTCGGGATCTTCTTCGTGTCCGGCGCGGACGCCGCCTCCATCGTCATGGGAACGCTCTCCCAGCGCGGTGCCTTCGAACCCACCCGGCTCGTGGTCGTCTTCTGGGGCGTCGTCACCGGCGCGGTCGCCGCCGTCATGCTCCTCGTCGGCAACGGCCAGGGCGACGCGCTGGCGGGTCTGCAGAACCTGACCATCCTGGTCGCGGCGCCGTTCGTGCTCGTGATGATCGGCATGTGCGTGGCACTCATGCGGGACCTGCGCGAGGACCCCCTGATCGTCCGCGGAGAAGTGGGGCGCGAGGCCGTCGAGGTCGCGGTGATCGCGGGCCACGAGAAGTACGATGGCGACTTCGAGCTGACGATCGGCCCGGGCTCGCCGGACACGGACCGCTCCTGACGGCGCCGGCCTCGGCCCCGTGGGTGTACGCCGGGCCCCATTCCCCGTGGGTGTACGCCGGTCTCAGTCCCCGTGGGTGTAGCGGGAACGCACCCACAGGGGCAGGGCGAACCAGCAGACCAGGTACCAGGCCAGGACGCCGGTGACGAGCCACGGCACGTACGAGTCGTTCGTGGCCACCCGCAGCACCAGCAGGAGGGCCGACGTCAGCGTCGCGAGGAGCAGCAGGAGCCCGGTGAAGACCAGCCGGGAGGCCCAGACGACCGCCTGGGGTTTGAGCCGCCGCCCGGCCACGATCCGGTGGAAGGCGACGGGGCCGATGAGCGCGCCCGTCGCCACGGAGCCGAGGACCACCGTGACGACGTAGATGGTCCGGTCCGTCGTCCCCAGCCCCTGGAAATGCGGAGTGAAGACCACGGTGAGGAGGAAGCCGAGGAGGATCTGGACACCGGTCTGCGCCACCCGGATCTCCTGCATGATCTCCTGCCAGCGCCGGTCCGCCCGCTCCGTCTCCGTCTCGTCGCGTCCGTCCGCCCGCCGCGCACCGCGCCCCGGGTCCTCCGCCATGGACATCTCCTTCCCCGGGCCGGGGATCAGGCGCGGCCTGCGGCCTTCTGGCTCCGGCGGGACAGCGAGTCGACGACCA
The DNA here is from genome assembly GCF_042743475.1 of Streptomyces sp. NPDC059534. Classification (NCBI taxonomy): domain Bacteria; kingdom Bacillati; phylum Actinomycetota; class Actinomycetes; order Kitasatosporales; family Streptomycetaceae; genus Streptomyces; species Streptomyces sp. NPDC059534. The sequence continues at coordinate 203,889 of NZ_JBHWAQ010000001.1, read as the reverse complement.
CGGCGGCCAGCAGCACGGAACCCGTGATCATGAACTGGACCGCGTTGCTGACACCCATGATGTTCATGCCGGACTGGATCGACCCGATCACCAGCGCGCCCAGCAGCGCGGACCAGACCGAGCCGCGCCCGCCGAACAGACTCGTGCCGCCGATGACGGCGGCGGCGATGACGTTCATCAGCAGGTTGCCGCCGCCGGAGGTCTGGCTCGCCGACTGGATCTGGCCGGCGAGGAAGAGGCCGCCCACCGCCGCCATGGTCCCGGCGATCGAGAAGACGGTGATCCGGACGAACGGGACGCTGATGCCGGCCCGTCGGGCGCCCTCGATGTTTCCGCCCACCGCGAAGATCCGCCGGCCGTACGTGGTGCGCCGGAGCACGAAGTCCAGGAGCACCAGCAGGATCAGGAAGATCAGGAGCGCCAGTGGCAGCCCCTGGTACTGGTTGAGGATGTACGCGGTGGCGAACGCGAGGGCGGCGATCACGGCCGTCCGCAGCGCGATCTCGGCCACCGGCCGGGACGGCACCCGGGCGGAGCGGCGCCGCCGGGCGTCCAGGAGCGAGGCGGCCAGGAACAGCCCCACTCCGGCGGCCGCCGCCGCATAGGCGGCGGCGGGGCTGTGGTAGATCGTCGAGTAGAGCCGGGAGACGATGCTCTCGCTGGGGATGTTGACCGTGCCGCTGGTGCCGAGGACCTGGAGCATCAGGCCGTTCCAGGCGAGGTTGCCCGCCAGCGTGACGACGAAGGCAGGGACGCCGACCTTCGCGAAGAAGAACCCCTGGATGAGGCCGACGGCCGCGCCGCCCGCCAGGGCGATCAGCAGCGCCAGCCACTCGTTCATGCCGTTCAGCACGTTGAGCACGGCGAAGATCGCGGCGCACAGACCGCTGACCGAGCCGACGGAGAGGTCGATCTCGCCGAGCAGCAGCACGAACACGATGCCGACGGCGATCATGCCGGTGCCGACGATCTGCTGACTGAGGTCGGAGAGGTTCTGGGCCGACAGGAACGTGCTGTTCAGGCTGCCGAACACGGTCCAGATGATGATCACGGCCAGGACCACGGGCAGCGAGCCCAGCTCACCGCTGCGCAGCTTGCGCCGGAACTCCCCGAGGTACCCCTTGATCCCCTCCTCGCGGACCAGGAGCCGGCTGTCGACGGCCGGCATGGCTCCGTTGGCCGCTTCCTGGGTGGCGCCGTCCGGGTCCGGTGCGCGGTGGTCGCGGCTCATCGCTCCTCCTCGCGCTTACGGGCCTGGCGGCGGGTCACGGCGCTGTCGGAGGCCCCGGTGATGGCGGAGATGATCTCCTCGGTGGTCGTGGAGCGTTTGTCGAAGAAGCCGTTGTTCCGGCCGAGGCGCATGACGGCGATCCGGTCCGCGACCGCCATCACGTCCACCATGTTGTGGCTGATCAGGATCGTTCCGAGACCGCGGTCGCGGAGCCGTTCCACCAGGTCGAGGACCTCGGCCGTCTGCTCCACGCCCAGGGCCGCGGTCGGCTCGTCGAGGATGACGACCTTCGGGTCGCCGATCAGCGAGCGGGCGATCGCCACCGTCTGCCGCTGCCCGCCGGAGAGCGAGGCGACGGGGATGCGGACGCTGGGGATGCGGATGGACAGCGTGTTCAGGAGCTCGTGCGCCCGCTGGTCCATGCGGACCTCGTCGAGGACGCCGAAGCGGCGCAGCTCGCGGCCGAGGAACAGGTTGGCCACCACGTCGAGGTTGTCGCACAGGGCCAGGTCCTGGTAGACGGTGGCGATGCCGAGGTTCTGGGCGTCGTGGGGCCGGTTGATGGAGACCGGGCGGCCCTCCCAGGCGATGACGCCCTCGTCGGGCGGGTTCACCCCGGCGATCGCCTTGACGGCGGTGGACTTGCCGGCGCCGTTGTCGCCGACGAGCGCCACGACCTCGCCGGGGTGCACCTCCAGATCGAACCCTTTCAGCGCCTGGACCGCGCCGAACCGCTTGGAGATCCCCTGCAGTGTGAGCACGGGTGACTCCGGCAAAGGAACCGCCTCCTCCGCTCGCCTGTCGGACCGGCGCCCGGGCGCTCGTCCCTACTGCAGACCGGCCGCCTTGCAGGCCGCCGCATAGGTCGGGGTGCAGATCTCGTCGACCGTGTACAGGCCGTCCTTGACGACGGTGTCCTTGATGTTGGTCTTGTCGACCACGACGGGGGTCAGCAGGTTCGCCGGGACCTTGTTGTCACTGCCGCTGGTGACGGTGGTGGGCGTCAGGTCGGCCGGGATCGGCTTGCCCTCGGCCAGGTCGACGGCCATCGTCGCGGCGATGTCGGCCTCCGGCTTGTAGGGCTTCTCGACCGTGATGGTCTGGGTGCCGAGCAGGATCCGCTGGATCGCGTCGAGCTGGGCGTCCTGACCGGTCAGCGGCACGTTCATGCCTGCCGACTTGAGGGCGGTCGCGATGCCCGCGGCGAGACCGTCGTTGGCCGAGTACACGCCGACGATCTTGTCCTTGCCCAGGGCGCTGATGGCGCCGGACATCTGCTGGTTGGCGTTGTTCGGGTCCCAGTTCGGCGTGTCGTACTCCTTGCCGATCTTCACCTTGCCGTCGAGGACCGAGTGCGCGCCCGCCTTGAACTCCGCCGCGTTCGGGTCGGTCGGCGAGCCGTTGTGCATCACGATCTCGCCGCTCCCGGCCTTGTCGCCCAGCGCGTCGAGGAGGGCCTTGCCCTGGAGTTCGCCGACCTTCTTGTTGTCGTACGAGACGTAGGCGTCGACGGGGCCCTGCGCGAGCCGGTCGTACGCGACGACCTTCACGCCCGCGTCATGGGCCTTCTGTACCGAGGACTGGATCGACTTGGCGTCCACGGCGTCCAGGATGAGGACCTTGTCGCCCTTGGCGAGCGCCGTGTTGACCTGCTGCTGCTGGGTCGTGGCGCTCTCAGCGGCGTTGTAGTAGTCGATCTGGGCCCCGGGAGCCAGTTCCTTGATCTTGGCCTCGATATAGGGGCGGTCGAACTTCTCGTACCGCGTGGTCTTGCTCTCCGGCAGCAGCAGGCCGATCCTCACGTCGTCCTGTGCCGCCGACCCCGTGCCCGGCTGGGCCGCGCCACTGGTCGCCACCGCGCTCAGGGAGAATGCGGCGGCTCCGGCCAGGGCTATGGCAGCCCGCAACGTTCGGGTCATGGGAGGCTCCTTTCGTCCGCCCCCCTTCCCCGCGCCGTGGGACCACGGCAGCTGGAAGAACCTGTGGCCTATATATCGACATTAGCCGCAACCTGGGGACCGGCAAGCGGGTGAGCCGGCCCCCGGTCACGAGAGCGCGGAGCCGTCCACGGTGCCGGTGGCGCGCAGCAGCCTCAGGAACGCCTTGAGACCGGTGATGATCTCCTCGTTGTCGGTGAGGCGGTTCACCGTCGCCTCGAACTCCCGCGTCAGGGCGGCGATCCTCCGGTCCGTCGCGTCGGCGCGCTCGTGCGCGGACAGGCCGATGGCGTCCGCGGTGCGCCGCAGCTCGGCGAGGGCCCGGTACTGCTCCTCCGCCCTGCCCTCCTGCACCGCGGCGCCGCCCTCCAGGGCGGCCACCCGATCGCGCAGCGCCACCACGTCGTCACGCGGGTACGTCACCTCCCTGAGGAGCGTGCCGAGCCTGCGCCGCAGCTGCCCGAAGTACGCGCCGGCCGGCCTGAGGAACGTGCTCAGGAGGAAGAAGCCGGCACACCAGTAACCCGCCTCGTGCCCGGTCGCCGCCGCGGCCGCCACCGCGACGGCGGCCGTCGCCAGGTGCCCGGCGACGGCGACCCGCAGCATCACCCGCGCGATGCGCCGCGCCTCGGTGTCCCGCTCCTTCGGGACGGCGATCCCCTTCGCCCGGCTCACCGTGATCTCGGCGAGCACCGCGTGGGCCCGGAAGTACAGGTTCCATGGCGCCGTCAGGAGCAGCAGGAGCCAGAGCAGCGCGAGGACGCCCGCCCCGACGGCGAGCACCGTGCCCGGCGGAGCCCCCACCGCGTACGCGAGCACCAGCCCGCCGACCGCGAGACCCGCCACCAGCAACCCGCCCACGACCTTGCGCATGCCGCCCCCTCCGGGCCCGGCCCGACCGACCGGGCACCCCTGGCGCCATGGTCCCGCCGGGGCCCGGCCCGGGCATGAGTACCGCTACTCAGATCGGCTCTGGCCGGACCTCGCCCCGAGTGGGACAATTCGTGTGAAGCGACAGTGAGTCCGCGTCGGTGAGCGGATACCGGCGGGCTCACCCGTCGGACGAAGAAGGCATCATGGCCGCCATCACGCAGTCCATCGACATCTCCCGCAAGCCCGCCGACGTGTTCGGCTACGTCACCGACCCCACGCATCTGCCCGAGTGGCAGGAGAGCGCGGTCTCCGTCCGCAGGCTCGGCGACGCCCCCTTCGGCGTCGGCTCCAAGGTCGCCGTCACCCGGCGCCTCGGCCGGCGCGAGATCACCACGACCATGCAGGTCGTCGAGCTCGACCCGCCGCGGCACTGGCACGTGCACGGCATCGACGGCCCCGTACGCGGGGACGTCCAGGGCAGGATCGAGCCCCTCGACGACGGCGAGCGGTCGCGCCTCACCCTCTCCCTCGACTTCGAGGGACACGGCATCGGAAAGGCCCTCGTCCCCCTGGTCGTCCGCCCGCACGTGCGCAAGGAGATGCCCAAGGACGAACGCACCCTCAAAGGCATCCTGGAGAGCGGCGCCACGGCCTGAGACCCGCGCCGCTCACGGGGTGCGGGGGAGGAACGCCGGCCGCAGGGAGGGGTCCACCGGGTCGTAGTAGCGGTGGAAGACCGGGGTGGCCGAACCGGAGACCGGGGGAACGATCCAGCTCCAGTCGGCGGGAGTGGCCCTGCCGAGCCGGCCCTCCCGGTCGATGTGGCGGAGGAAGCGCTCGGACTCGGTGTGGTGGTCGGCCATCGTCACCCCGGCCTCCTGGAAGGAGTGCAGCACCGCCACGTTGAGCTCGACCAGGGCCCGGTCCCGCCACAGCGTCCGCTCCGACGACCGGTCGAGCCCCAGCCGGTCGGCGACCACCGGGAGCAGGTCGTAGCGCTCGGCGTCGGCCAGGTTGCGGGCGCCTATCTCCGTGCCCATGTACCAGCCGTTGAACGGCGCCGCCGGATAGCGCACACCGCCGATCTCCAGCGTCATGTCGCTGATCGCCGGCACCGCGTACCAGCGCAGCCCCAGCTCCGCGAACCACGCGTGGTCGGGATGGCTCAGCGCCACCTCGGTCACGGCGTCGTCCGGGAGCTCGTACCACTCCGGCCGTGCGTCCGGGCGCTCACGGACCATCAGCGGCAGCACCTGGAACGGGCCGTCGTCCCGCTTCCAGCCCAGCGCGACGGCCCGGTCGGTGAGCGGTGCGCTGCGCGGATCGCCGGTCCAGCGGCCCTCCGGCGCGCGATGGCCGGCGTACCGGACCAGCTGGTCGTTGACGATCCGCGGCCCGGGCCGGCCCGGCCGGTCCGGGGCGAACACGGAGATCACCGGACGGATCCGGCCGCCGTTGCCGGCCTGCCGCAGGTGCTCGAAGCAGTGGGCGGCGACGTCGTCGGCCGCCGTCACCTGCCGCAGATCGCGCACCACTAGGCTCCGCCAGTACAGCCGGCCGATGCAGCGGGCCGCGTTGCGCCACGCGACCCGTGCCCCGAACGCCAGCTCCTCGCCGGTGTGTTCGTAGGCGCCGGTGCGGTCGATCTCGGACCGCACCGCGCGGACCCGGCGCTCCACGTCGCCCGCGCCCGGCTGCTCCGCGTGGAACCGGCGGAGGAACGCCTCCGCCTCCCGCCGGTCCGTGACGTACGCGTCCGGCGCCGGCCCGGGCGGCACGCCCACCGCCGCTGCGGCGTCGGCACCGGAGTACGGACACCCGCCGCTCGTGGGGACGGACTTCCGGCGGCGGCTCAGTCTGAAGATCAAAGTGTTCCCTCCCGGGCTCATGACTACCGCATGAACACGTTCGGGCGCGGAGAGTAGGGCATTCTCCGTCCGGGGAGGGAGCCCCGCTGCTACGCTGCCGGGCTCCCTCCCCCAGGGGGTGTCAGGCCAGCACGACCGGGAGGTCGAACAGGTCGTTCTGCGTGACGACCGGCTTGTTCCGCAGCTCCTCGCGCGCGACGGCGAGACGCAGCCCGGGGAATCGCGCGTACAGGGCGGGCAGCGCCACCGACGCCTCCAGGCGGGACAGGGCGGCGCCCGGGCAGACGTGCGGGCCGTGACCGAAGGAGATGTGACGGTTCGGCGTCCGGGTCACGTCGAACGAGCCCGCCGTCGGACCGTGCTGCTCCTCGTCCCGGCCGATCGCGCCGAAGGACACGATCAGGGCCTCGCCCTTCGGCAGGATCCGGTCGCCCACCTCGATGTCCTCGGCGGCGAAGCGGATCAGCACGTGCGAGGTGGGCGTCGACCAGCGCAGGGTCTCCTCGATCACGTTCGCCCACGGCACCTCGCCGGCGAGGACCAGGGCGCGCTGCTCGGGGTGGGTCTCCAGGGCCACGACGGCGTTCACGATCAGGCTGATCGTCGTCTCGTGCCCGGCCGCCACCATCAGCTGGAGGGTGTTGGTGATCTCCTCGGTGGTGAGCCGGTCACCGTCCTCCGACGCCTCGATCAGCGCGCTGGTCAGGTCGTCCCCGGGCTTCTCCGCCTTGCCCGCCACGATCCCCGCGAAGAGCGTGCCCAGGTCCGCCATCATCTGCGGCACCTCCTCGGGCGGCGTCTGCGTCGAGAAGAACTTCTCGAACAGGGCCTTCATCCGCGGGTGGTCGACCGGGTCGACACCCATGAGGTCGCTGACCACGTTCATCGGCAGCGGGTACGCGAACTCCGCCTTCAGGTCGACGACCTCGCCGGCCGGACGCTCCGCCAGCCGGTCCAGCATGCCCGTGGTCAGGGCCTCGATGCCGTCGCGCAGCCGCTCCACCCGACGCGCCGTCAGCGCCTGCGCGACCAGCGTGCGCAGCCGCCGGTGCTCGTCGCCGTCGACCGTCAGCATCGAACGCCCGGGGTTGGCGAGACCGATCAGCGGCCAGTCCATGGGTATCTCGCCGCGCTGCCAGGCACCCCAGACGTCGATGTCCTTGACCAGCCGGGCGTCGGTGAGCAGCCGCCGCGCCTCGGCGTGGTGGGTGACGGCCCAGCAGGCCACACCGCCGGGCAGGACGACGCGGGCCAGCGGGCCCGCGGCACGCAGCCGGGCGCTCTCGCCGTCCAGGTCGGCGACGAACGGGTCCAGGGTGATGGCGTCGGCGGCGGACGCGGCGGCGTGGGCGTGCGGGCAGGTCATCCGAGGGCTCCAAAGGCGGGGGTCGGGGTGTAGGTCACGGGCAGCGCGGTGAGACCGCGCAGCCAGGGCGAGGGGCGGCGGGCGAGCGCGCTCCCGGCGACCGCGAGGTCGACGTCCGGCAGCCGGTCGAGCAGCACCTCGATCCCCGTCCGGGCGATGGTCTCGGCGACCTCCTGGGCGGGGAAGGGGCAGCGGTGCTCGCCGTGGCCGAAGGAGAGGTAGGCGTTGTTGCCGCCGGTGAGCCGGCCCGCGTCGGCCCGCACGTGCGGGTCGGAGTTGGCGGCGGCCAGGCCCAGGAGCAGCAGGTCGCCGCGGCCGATCCGGCGCCCGCCGAGGTGGGTGTCGCGCGAGGCCCAGCGGCCCGCGACGTTCTGGGTGGGGGTGTCCTCCCACAGCACCTCGTTCATCGCCTCGCCGACGCTGTGCCGGCCGCCGGACAGCGAGGCGGCGAACCGGTCGTCGGTGAGCATCAGCCGCAGCGAGTTGCCGATCCAGTCGGCGGTCGGCTGGTGACCCGCGGCCATCATCACCATGAGGTCCTGGGCGACCTCCTCGACCGTGAAGCCGGCGGTGTTGGCGAGCATCCGGGAGGCCACGTCGTCGCCCGGCGCCTCCGCCTTCGCGGCGAGCAGGGCGAACATGGACTCCGCCAGGTGGCGCTGACCCTCCAGCGCGCCCTCCTGGCCGTTGATCATGTCGTTCATGGCGGTGACGAGCGCCGGCCCCTGCTCGTCGGCGAAGCCGTAGACGCTGGCGAGGACGCGCACCGGCAGCAGCATCGCGTACTCGGCGATGATGTCGCAGGCTCCCTTGCCGCACAGCGCGTCGATGAGCTCGTCGGCGAACCGCTCGGCCCGCTCCTTCAGCACGAACGGGTCGATCCCCTCCAGGGCCTCGGAGACGACGGCCGCGCGCTCGCGGTGCCGCTCGCCGACGGTGTAGAGGATGGACGGCTGCTTGCGGCCGATCATGGGCAGCAGGGGCCAGTCCGCCGGAATGGCGTCCCACTGGTTCCACAGCTCGGAGTCGCGGGAGAACAGGACCGGGTCGCTGGTGACCTGGTGGAGCTCGCGGTAGCCGAGGACCAGCCAGGCGGGTACGTCGCCGTCCAGCACGACGGGGGCGACCGCCCCGTGCTCGCGCCGGATCTGCCGGTACAGCTCGTTGGGGTCGGTCTGGAAGCGCGGCCCGCTCAGGGGGACGGGCGGGTACTCGGAGAGGGTCACGGGGCGGGCTCCGGGATCGGCTGCGGGACCGGCCGCGTGGCCGGGGCGACGACGGTCCGCAGGTGCTCGACGAGCGAGATGAGGACCTGCTTGCTGGACTCGCGCGACCTGGCGTCGCAGAAGACCAGCGGCACCTCGTCGGCGAGGTCGAGGGCCCCGCGGATCTGGGCGGGGGTGTGGGCGGGACCGCCGAAGTCGTTGCAGGCGACGACGAACGGCGTCCCGTGGTGCTCCAGGCGGTCGATGGCGTACCAGGAGTCGGCGAGCCGGCGGGTGTCGACGAGCACCACCGCGCCGAGCGTCCCGGAGAACAGCCGGTCCCAGAGGAACCAGAAGCGCTCCTGGCCGGGCGCCCCGAACAGGTACAGGACGTTGTGGGTGTCGAGCGAGATCCGGCCGAAGTCGAACGCCACCGTGGTGGCCGACTTGGCGGCGACGCCGACGGTGTCGTCGACGCCCTCGCCCGCCTGGGTCATCGTCTCCTCGGTGTTCAGCGGACGGATCTCGCTGACCGAGCGGACCAGGGTGGTCTTGCCGACTCCGAAACCGCCGACGACGACGATCTTCAGTCCGTTGTCGGCGGTGCTGTGCAGGGTCTGGCGCTGTTCAGAGGTTACGGAGTCCAACGAGCACCTGCTCCAGGATGTCGTGATCGGGAAGGCGGTACGACGCGCGGGGATGCCGGGCGCTGATCCGGCCGGTGTCGTGCAGGTCGGCCAGGAGGATCCGCGTGATCGACACCGGCAGACCGAGCCCGGCCGCGACCTCCACCACCGCCGTGGGGAACCGGCACATCCGCAGGATCGCGGCGTGCTCCGACTGCATGCCGGGGACCGGGTCGCTCTCGGAGACCACCAGGGTCACCAGGTCGAAGGCGTCGGACCCGGCGCGGCTGCGGCCGCCGGTCAGGGTGTAGAGCCGGTCGGGGGAGTCGTCCCGGCCCGGCCTGCCGCGGCTCATCCCCGGGGCCTCGCGACCAGGTGCTCGCCCAACTGCTCCACCAGCTCGGACATGTTGTGGCCCACGAGGCCGGCGTCGGCGTCCTCGTCGGCGACGACCGCGAGGTGGGCGCCCTCGCCGGCCTCCACGATGAACAGGATGCCGCCGTAGAACTCGGCGATCGCGGAGCGGACCCCGCCCGTGCCGTCGCCGAACTCCACGGAGGCACCGTGCGACAGGCTCTGGATGCCGGCGGCGATCGCGGCGAGCTGGTCGGCCTGGTCGACGGACAGCTCGGGGGTGCGGCAGAGCTTGAGGCCGTCACGGGAGAGCACCAGGGCGTGCCGGGTGCCCGGGGTGCGTTCCAGCAGGCCCTCGAGGAGCCAGCTGAGCTTCTCGTCGGTGGTGGAGCCGGTCATTACGAGGTGCCTTCCGGGTACGGGGGGTTCGAGGACGGCGACGGTGTCCGCGGGGCGGACGTCCGGCCGGCCGGATCGGACGGTAGGGAGGGGGACGAGCCGGGACGGTCGTCGGGGACGGACGCGGCGGAGTCGACACGGGCGGAGTCGACCGGGACGGGGTCGCCCGGCACGGACGAGGTCTCGCGCTCCGGGCCGTCCTCCGGCTCGCCGTCCGGCTGGGCGGTGGTGCCGCGGACGGCGCGGCGGAACGTGCCGAACCGGTTCGCCGCCCCGGCCGCTGCGCCGCTGCGCGGGCCTTCGGCGGGCGTCTTCCCGGCGGCTTCCGGCCCCTCGGGGTGGGCGGCGGCCATGGCCCGGCCGCGGCGGCGCTGCGGCAGACCGCTCTCGCCGAACCCGGGGTGCTCGCCGGTGCTTTCGGCCGCGCTGTCGTGCACGGTCTCGGGCTCGGGCGCCGGAGCGGGCGCGGAGAGGGGGGCCGCGGACCCGGCGAGGGCCGGCGAGGCGGGTGCGGAGACGGGGGCCGGCGAGGCGGGTGCGGACAGACCGCGGCCCGACACCGGCGGCAGGGGGTCGACGGGCGGGGCCGCCGGTTCCGCGGGTGCGTGGCTGATCAGTTCCTGGGGCAGCATCAGGAGGGCGCCGGTGCCGCCGCGCGCGGAGGGGCGGAACGACACGGTGAGGCCGTGCTTGCGGGCCAGCCGGCCGACGACCGCGAGGCCGAGGCGGGTGCCGGAGAGGCCGGCCAGGTCCTGCGGGGCGGAGCCGACGGCGGCCTCCGCGCGGCGCTGCTGCACGTCGCTCATCACGAGGCCGCTGTCCTCGACGGCGATGATGACGCCGGCCGGGACCTCCTCGACGTAGACGTGCACCTCGGCGGTGGGCGGCGAGAAGTTCGCCGCGTTGTCCATGAGTTCGGCCAGGGCGTGCATGACGCCCTCGGCGGCGTGCCCGGCGACGGCCGCGTCGCAGCTGGAGTGCAGCCGCACCCGCTGGTAGCCGCTGATCCGTCCCATGGCGCCGCGGAGGATCGACTCCATGACGATGGGGCGGGCCCAGCGCCGGCCGGACCTGGCGCCGCTGAGCACGGCGATGGAGTCGGCGAGCCGGCCCGCCTGCGCGGTGCGGTGGTCGAGGTGGAGCAGGTCGGTGAGGACGTCCTCGTCGGCGTGCCGGTTCTCCATCTCGCGCAGGTCGGCGAGCATGCTCGTGGCGAGCGCCTGCATGCGGCCGGCGGCGTTGGCCGCGGCGGCCATGGCGGCGGACCGGCCGGACTCGGCGCGGCGCAGCCGGACCTCGAAGCGCTCGGTCTCGGCGGCCCGTTCCCGGGCCAGTTCGGCGATGCCGGACGCGTGGGACCGGGTGAGTTCCTCGGTCCGCGCCGTGTGGGCCGCCCGGGCGGCGGCGGTCTCCGCCTCCTGGCGTTCCTTGAGCGTGGCCGTCTCGCGCTCGGCGGAGGCCGTGAACCGGGCGAGGTACGCGTCCTTGGAGGCGACTTCGGCGGCGAGGGTCTCGGCCCGCCGGCTCAGCACGCGCGAGGTCCGCCCGTACCAGGTCACGGCGAAGGCCGCGGCCGAGAGGAGCAGGATGCCGCAGGCGGCGAACCAGCCGAGCGGGACGCGGACCTCGCCCGGTGCCGCGGCGACGGCGGCCGCGGAGAGCGCACCACCCGCGGCGGCGGTCAGCAGCGAGGCGGTCAGGGCAGGACGGAAGGGGGTGGGTGACGCCGACATCAACCAGACTCTCGGGAGCGGGCACACGGGGAAGGGAGTCGCAACGTCGGCACTATAGATCCGTTGTTGATCAGTTCGGAACTCTCGTGATCGGATCGGCATTCATTGAAGGGAATACTTTTCCGCCAGTGCGCCCAAGAAGGTCCGAACTTGCTCGCCCCCCAGGAAGTACCGTGCAGTAAGCGCTTCCTGAATGCCCCTCGTCCCAAGCCCCCGAACTACTCGCCCCGGCCCGGCCCCGGTTGGGGCTTGAGCCGGCGCAGGGTGAAGCCGTTCGCCTCCGGATCCAGCGCCCTGGTGGCCTCCTTGAAAAGAAATTCGGCCCGCGCATAGGACAGTCGGCGGCGGCCCGTCTCCGGACACAGGTCCTCCCGCGAGGGCGTCCGCGCCGGACCGGGGCGCCGCTCCGACAGGAACACGGGTCCCCGGGTCCGGCCCGCGAGCAGCCCCGGCAGGAGCCGGGCGGTGCCGGAGCGCCAGTCCACCCAGGTGTCGCCCGCCCGGCCCCGGCGGTCGTCCAGATCCAGGTCCTCGACGTTCAGCGACAGCACGGCCTTCACCCCGGCGGCCGACTCGTGCAGCAGCCGCCACAGCGTCCGTTCACGCAGCGGCAGCTCCGGGCTGTTCCACAGCGCGTCGAGCTGCGCCGGGCTCAGGGCCCCCGCCGGGGAGCCGGTCTCGGGGCGGCGCTCCAGCTCCGCGCCGAGACCGTCCAGCGACGCCCACGCGCCGAAGGACCGCACGGCCGAGCGGTGCCGGTTCCAGGTGCGGGCCGCCGCCCCGCCCCACGCGGTCGTGAACACCCCCGCCACCTGGCCCGCCGTCAGCGACGCCAGCGGCTGCCCCTCGCCGAGTGCCAGACACAGGCGCCGGAGGGTCTGCCCGTACGAGTGGACCGTCGCCGCGTCGAGATCCCCACGGGCCAGGAAGGCCCGGGCGGCCTCGCCGAGCGTGGGGCCGGACGGCCCGGATTCGGTGAACGCGTCGGCCCGCCGGTGCAGGAAGTCCCGCTCCGCGGCGTTCCTGGTCAGGGCCGCCGCCCGCAGGAGCTCCCGCCGCGCCTCTGCGGAGCGGCCCAGACGGGCCAGCAGATCCCCCCGGACGCTGGGCAGGAGGTGGTAGTCGCGAAGCGCGGGATCGGCGAGCAGCCCGTCGGCCACGTCGAGACCCGCCTGCGGCCCGTACGCCATCCCGAGCGCCACCGCCCGGTTGAGCTGGACGATCGGCGTCGGCAGGAGACGCGCCAGCGTCTCGTACAAGGAGGCGATCCGCGCCCAGTCGGTGTCCTCCGCGGTCCGCGCCTGGGCGTGGCAGACGGCGATGGCCGCCTGGAGCACGTACACCCCGGGTGTGCCGCCGACCTCCCTCGCCCGCAGCATCGCGGTGAACCCCCGGCGGATGAGCAACGGGTCCCAGCGGCCGCGGTTCTGCTCGTGCAGCGGTACGGGTTCGCCCGACGGCCCGGTGCGCGCGGCCGAGCGGGACGCCTGGATCTCCATGAGGGCGACCAGGCCGTGCACCTCGGCCTCCCGGGGTGCCAGCTCGGCCAGCAGCCGGCCCAGCCGCAGGGCCTCCAGACAGAGGCCGGGCCGCATCAGGTCGTCGCCGGAGGTCGCCGAGTACCCCTCGTTGAAGATCAGGTAGACGACCTCCAGAACCGACGCCAGGCGCCCGGCGAGCTCGGGGCCCTCCGGCAGCTCGAACGCCACGCCCGCCTCGGCCAGCGTCCGCTTGGCCGCCGCGACGCGTTGGGTGACCTCGGTGCCGGTGACGAGGAACGCCCGGGCGATCTCCTCGGTGGTGAGGCCGCCGAGCAGCCGGAGCGTGAGCGCCGCCCGGGCGTCGGTCGACAGCACCGGGTGGCAGGAGACGAGCATCAGCCGCAGCACGTCGTCCTGTTCGGGCTCCGGCTGCCGGTCGAGCTCGTGGGCGAGCTCCTCCTGTTTGCGCGTCAGCCGCTGCGAGCGCCGGATGTGGTCGACGGCCCGTCGCCTGGCGGTGGTCGTCAGCCAGGCGCCCGGGTTGTCCGGCACACCGGAGACGGGCCACTGCTCCAGGGCGGCGACGAGCGCGTCCTGGGCCAGCTCCTCGGCGAGCCCGACATCGCGCACCAGCCGGGTGAGCCCCGCGATGATCCTGGCCGACTCGAGCTTCCAGACCGCGTCGATCGTGCGATGGACGTTCACCACAGGCACGATGACAGCACCCGCCCCGGCTCGCTCGCAAGCCGGGAAGGGTGCGCTGCCCCGGTCGTGTCCGGGTCGTCGGTGGTGACCGGGCCCTCATGGTGACCAGGCCCCGGTGGTGACTGGGCCCCTGGTGGTGACCAGGCCCCGGTCATGACCGGGCCTCGGCCGTGACCGGGGCCTGGTCGTGACTGGGGCCTCGGTCGTGCTCGCGGCTCAGGGGCCGAAGACCTCCTGGACGACGCTCTCGCCGTCGCCGACGATCCGGCGGAAACGACGGGCCAGCTCGATCGCCTCCTCCTTGGACCGGACCTCGATCAGCGCGAAGCCGACCACGGCCTCCTTCGCCTCGGCGAACGGCCCGTCCGTCACCGTGATCTCGTCGCCGGCCGAGGAGACCAGGACGCCCCCCGGCTCCAGCCCGCCGGTGGCCAGCAGCACACCGGAGGCCGTCAGCTCCTCGATGAACCGGCCCATCTCCACGTACAGCGCCTCGTCGGGGGCGGTGTCGGACGGCCGGCTCGTCATCAGGTAGCGCATGGGATTCCTCTTCCTTCTCGACCGCATCTCGTCGTGCGGTGCTTCCGGCTGTACGTCGAACAAGGCCATGTGACAGGGAATGCCTGCCGTTCCCTGTCACATGGCCGGTTCGACGTGTCAGTGACAACCGGACAGCACGAACCCGAGAGGCCCCGCCATGACCACGGTCCACCGCCCCGCCGCTTCCCCCGCCGCCACCGCCACCCCCGCCCGGACCACCACCCGGTCCCTGCTCGCCTGCGTCGCCGTGGCCTCCCCGCTCTGGGCGGCCGTCGCCCTGACCCAGGCCGCCACCCGCGACGGCTTCGACATCACCCGCCACCCCCTGAGCGCGCTCAGCAACGGTTCGCTCGGCTGGCTCCAGATCACCAACTTCGTGGTCGCCGGAATCCTGCTCACCCTCGGCGCGACCGGTCTGCGCAGGGCCCTGCACGGCACCGCCGGAAGCACCTGGGCGCCACGACTGGTGCGGATCGCCGGCCTCGGCATGATCGCCGCGGGGATCTTCGTCATGGACCCGGCCGACGGCTTCCCCGTGGGCACCCCCTACGGGCAGCCCGCCACCCTCACCTGGCACAGCTACGCCCACTTCGCCGCCGGATCGGTCACCTTCACCTCGCTGATCGCCGCCTGCTACGTCCTCGGCCGGCACTTCCACCGCGCCGGCCACCGCGGCTACACGATCGCCTCCCGCGTGGCCGGCACCGCCCTGCTCCTCGGCAACGGCTGGGCGATGAGCGGCGGCAAGGCGGGCACCCTGACCCTCGCCATCGGCGCCGTCAGTGCGCTCCTCATGGTCGCGGCGGTGGCGAACCGCTACCGCCGCGGCCTCTGAATCGCCCCTCCGTTCGCGGGATGCGCCGCGATGAGAGAGGCTCGGGAGAGCGGCGGGAGGTCATCGACACGTCGCCGTCCGCCGCGCCAGGGCGCGGCGGACGCACCCGAGGACCGTCGGCCGGCCGGACATCCCGTGGGAGGGGCGAGTGAACGCGGAACAGGCACTGGCCACGACCGGCGGGAACACCTGGGGCGAAGCGATCCTGGGGGCCGTCTTCACCCAGTCCCACGTGGGGCTCCACATCCTCGACCGGGACCTTCGCGTGATCAAGATGAACGAGGTCGCCGCCCGGCTGCGCGGCAACCCGACGGAACAGATCATCGGGAGGCCGGCGGCCGAGGCGTACGCCGATACCTTCGGGCTGTCGTACGACGAGACCGTGCTGCGCGAGGTCCTCGCCACCGGCCGTCCGGCGAACGACCTCCTGGTCACCGGCCCGCCACACTCCGGCACGCACCACTCGCCCGTCTTCTCCGTCTCCGTCCACCGCCTGGAGGACGGGGACGGACACGCGCTCGGCCTGGCCGTCACCAGCACCGACGTCACCGAACGCGAACAGGCACGCGCCCGGCTGGGCCTCCTCCACGACGCCCACGAGCGGATAGGCACCGGCCTGGACGTGGAGCGCACCGCCCGCGAGCTGGTGTACGTGACGCTGCCCAGGTTCGCGGACTCGGTGGTCGTCGCCCTGACCGACGCCGTCCTCCGCGGCAAGGACCCCGCCCTGGACACCGGCGACACGGCCCCGCTGCTGCGCTGCGCCGCCGCCGGCCGGTCGGCGGCGGGCCCGCCCGTACCGGAGGTGGGCCCCGTCCTGCTGCCGGGGATCTTCGGCGACACGCTGCCGACGTCGGCCGCCCTGCTGCCCGGGCCGGCGGCGGACGGCGCCCCCTCGGCGGACGGCGGGCGCACCGGGACGAGCCTTGTGGCCCCGCTGACGGCGCACGGACAGGTGCTGGGAGTCGTCGCCTTCCACCGGGGCGAGAACGCCGCACCCTACGAGGAGGACGACCTCGCGCTCGCCGACGCCATCGCCGCCCGCACCGCGACCTGCCTGGAGAACGCCCTGCGGTTCACCCGCGAGCACATCGTGATGTACGCGCTCCAGAGCTGGCCCCTGCGCCAGCAGGAGGCCACCCAGCGGGCCGTCGAGGTCGCCCAGCGGCACCGCCCCGGCGGTACCGGCGCCGGTTCCTGGTACGACGTGATCCCCCTGCCCTGTGCCCGGGTGGCCCTGGTCGTGGGACAGGTCGAGAACCCGGGACTGAGCGCCGTCGCCACGATGAGCCGGCTGCGGACCGCCGTCCACAGCCTGACCACGCTCGATCTCGACCCGCACGAACTCCTGGCCCGGCTGCACACCACCACCCGCCGGCTCTCCGTCGAGCACACGACGGGGCCGACGGACGACGAGCCCACCGCGAGCTGCACGATCGCCGTGTACGACCCCGCCGACGGCCGGATCGACATCGCCAGCGCGGGCACCTCCCTCTTCGCCGTCATACGGCCCGACGGCACGGTGGACGCCCGGCCGGTCGACGACGGGCCCCTCCTCGGCGCCGACGAGGGGCCGCCGTTCGCCTGCGCCACCGTCGTGCTCCCCGAGGGCAGCACCCTCTGCCTGGCCTCCGCACCCGCGCCCGGCGACGAGGGCGTCCGGACGGACGAGATCGTCTCCGCGCTCGCCCGCCCCGACCGCGGCCCGGAGGCGATGGCCGACGACGTGGAACGGCTCCTCGCCCCCGACCGCGTCCTCCTGCTGGCCCGGACCCGCCGGCTGTCGTCCGACGAACTGGCCCAGTGGGAGATCCCGTTCGACTTCGAGGCGGTCGGCACCGCCCGGACGCTCGTCGAGGACCGCATCGCCGCGTGGAACCTCCCGGTCGACCCCTTCACCGTGACCCTGGTCGTCAGCGAACTCGTCACCAACGCCATCCGCTACGGCGCCGCGCCGGTCACCCTCCGTCTTCTCAAGGAGGGCCCCGGAATCATCTGCGAGGTCGCCGACGCCGGCCAGGCCGCCCCGCACCTGCGTCACGCGAAGGCGGTCGACGAGGGCGGCCGCGGCCTGCTGATCTGCGCCTCCATCGCCGACGACTGGGGCGTGCGGCACACCGACGACGGCAAGACGGTCTGGGCCACGATCGGCACGCGGCCCCCCGCCACCCGCTGACGACGCCCCGCGAGGCCGCCGCGTCGCGTCGGACGGCTTCAGGCCGCGCTGCGTCGCGGTGACGTGGGCCATGGTTCGGGGTGATCCGGAGCGGGGACGCGCGAGCTGAACTATGTTACTGGCGTGGAGCAGTTGATCACCGAAGATCCGACGCGTATCGGCCCCTACCGACTCATCGCCCGCCTGGGCGCCGGCGGCATGGGGCTGGTGTACCTCGGGCGGTCGGAAGCGGGGCGGACGGTCGCGGTGAAGGTCGTGCAGGCCGAACACGCCCAACATCCCGAGTTCCGGCAGCGGTTCGCGCGCGAGGTCGCCGCCGCCCGGCGGGTGGGGGGCGACTGGACGGCCGCCGTCCTCGACGCCGACACGGAGGCGCCGGTGCCCTGGGTGGCGACCCAGTACATCCCGGGACCCGACCTGACGACCGTGGTCGCGCGGGACTTCGGGCCGCTGCCCGAGCACTCGGTCCGTACGCTCGCCCACCGGCTGGCCGCGGCCCTCCGGTCGGTCCACGGGGCGGGGCTCATCCACCGCGACCTGAAGCCGTCCAACGTGCTGGTCACGGTGGACGGCCCGCGGGTCATCGACTTCGGCATCGCGCGGGCCATGGACGGCCTGGCCGGGGACAGCCTGCGCACCCGCACCGGAATGCTGATCGGCTCTCCCGGCTTCATGTCGCCGGAGCAGGTGCGAGGACTCGAACTCACCCCTGCCAGTGACGTGTTCTGCCTGGGCGCCGTACTCGTCTACGCCGCCACCGGCCGGCTGCTCTTCGGCGCCTCGGACACCAGCCTCCACGCGCACCTCTTCCGGATCGCGGAGGAGGAGGCGGACCTGACCGGCGTACCGGACTCGCTCGTCGACCTCGTCCGGGCGTGCCTGGACAAGGATCCGGCGCGCCGGCCCACGCCCGCCGACGTCGCCGCGCGCACCGTCACCGACCGGGCCGAGGAGTGGCTGCCCGGCTCCGTCCTGGCCCAGCTCGGCCGCCACGCGGCCCGGCTGCTCGACTTCACGCCCGAGACGCGCGTCCCGCTGGAGGCGACGCCCGCCCCGCTGGAGGCGACGCCCGCCCCGCTGGACCCGCGGATCCCGTCCCAGCCGCGGCCGCTCCCCCAGCCGCCGCCGGCGTACACCCCGACCACCCCCGTCGACCACCGCCCACCGGGGGGCTTCGGGCCGGCGGGCGGTCCCGCGCCGGGGAGTTGGGGGGCTCCTCCGTCGTTCCCGCCCGACGTCCCCGGGACGTCGCCGAAGCGCTGGTGGGGACTGGTGGCGGCGCTGCCGGCGCAACTCCTGGTGGCGGTCGGCTCGTCGGCGATGTACGCGGCACTCCCCGCCGCCCAGGCCGACCTGGGCGCCGGCATCGGCGTGCTGCGCACCATGCTCCTGGCCCAGGCGCTGTCCTTCGGCGCGCTGCTCCTGCTCGGCGGGCACGTCGCCGACCTCCTCGGCCGCAGGAGGACCCTGCTCGTCGGCCTGGCCGGCGCCGCCGTGTCCGCCGTCGCCGGCGGCTCGGCCAGCGCCACCGCCCTGCTGGTCGCGGCGCAGATCCTCATGGGGATCTCCGCCGCGCTGGTGTCCGCCGCGGCCCTGGCCCTGGTGGCCGGCGGCTTCACCGACCCCGGGGAACGGGGCCGGGCCTTCGGGGCGTACGCCGTGATCGCCGGCGGTGGCCTGGTGATCGGCGACTACGCGGGCGGCTGGCTGGCCGACGGCCTCGGCTGGCGATGGTGCTTCTACGGCACCGTGCCGCTCGCCGCTCTCGCGGCCGCGCTGGCGAGCGGCGTCGCCGACGACCGGCGGGGCCGTGCGCCCGCCCGCTTCGACGTGACGGGCGTGCTGCTCGGCACCGGCGGCCTGGCCGCCCTCGGCTACGGCCTGGACGCCGCCGGGACCACGGACGGCTCCGGGGGCTGGGCCCAGCCGCTGACCCTGCTGCTCCTCGTGTCGGGGGCGGCCCTGCTCGGGGCGTTCGCCTGGTGGCAGACCCGGGCGGCGGACCCGCTCGTCCCGCGGCTCCTCCTCGGGGACCGCCGGCGCCTGGGCGCCCTCCTCGTCCTGACCCTCTCCGGCGTGGCGACCTCCACCCTCTTCCTGGTCCTCTACCGCTACCTGACCGGCGCCCTCGACATCCCCACCCCCGCGCGGGTCTCCCTCGCCCTGCTCCCCGTGGCGGGCGCCCTGCTGATCGTCTCCACCCAGGTCGCCGCGCGGCTCCAGCACCGGCTGGCGCCCGGTCACCTGATCGCGCCGGGCCTGCTGCTCGCGGCGATCGGAACGGCCCTGCTGACCCGGCTGGAGAGGGACAGCTCGTACACCGGTCTGGTGCTGCCCGCCCTGCTCCTGGTCGGTCTCGGCCTCGGCCTCTCCCTCTCCCCGCTGCTCGCCACGGCGACCGGCGCGGCGCCCGCGGGGAAGGCCGGCGGGACGGCGGCGATCGTCCTCACCCTCCAGAACCTCGGGGGGCTGCTGGCCGCACCGCTGCTCGGCGCCCTCCTCTCGGCGGTGATCTCGGCCCGCCTGGCCGGCGTGTCCGACGTCCCGCAGGGCCTCCGGGAGCCTCTGGAGAGCGGCTATCTGCTCAGGCCGCACGACTTCCCCGACGCGCTGGCCGAGGCTGTCGAGCGGGCGGAGCCGGCGGTGCTGGCCGGCTACTCCGTCGCCCTCTGGTGCGCGGCCGGCCTCCTGGTCCTCGCGGGGCTGCTGGCCGGTGTGCTGATCGGCTCGAAGGATCCCGACCCCATGGCGTCGCATCGATAAGTCCCTTGCGAGCAGAGGTGGTTGACGAAAGGTCTGGACCAACCTACGGTCTGCTGGAGCGCGCGCGAAGCCTAGGAACACCCCCACGTCCTCAGGAGCACGCATGCCAGGCCCTCGGATCACCCGCATCCTCGGAGCGGGTCTCAGCACCCTGCTCGCCGCCACCGCCCTCGCGGCCGGCGCCGTCCTGACCCCCGCCGCCGCGGCCCCCGCGGCGGAGACCTGTGCCCTCAAGCAGAAGCCCACCGGGAAGGTGCTCCAGGGGTACTGGGAGAACTGGGACGGCTCCGCCAACGGCGTCCACCCGCCCTTCGGCTGGGCACCCATCGACGACCCGCGCTTCGCGGCCCACGGCTACAACGTCGTCAACGCCGCCTTCCCCGTGATCCGTTCGGACGGCACGGTGCTGTGGGAGGACGGCATGGACAGCACCGTCCGCGTCTCCACCCCGGCGGAGATGTGCCGGGCGAAGGCGGCCGGCGCCACCCTCCTGCTGTCGATCGGCGGCGCCGCCGCGGGGATCGACCTCAGCTCCCGCACCGTCGCCGACCGGTTCGTCGAGACCGTCGTCCCGATCCTGAAGACGTACAACTTCGACGGCATCGACATCGACATCGAGACCGGCCTCGTCGGCAGCGGGTCCATCGGCACCCTCTCCACCTCGCAGGCCAACCTGGTGCGCATCATCGACGGCGTCCTCGCCCGCATGCCCGCCGGCTTCGGACTGACGATGGCGCCGGAGACCGCGTACGTCACCGGCGGCAGCGTCGCCTACGGGTCCATCTGGGGCGCGTACCTCCCCATCGTCAAGAAGTACGCGGACAACGGCCGCCTGTGGTGGCTCAACATGCAGTACTACAACGGCAGCATGTACGGGTGTTCCGGCGACTCCTACTCCGCCGGGACCGTCGCAGGGTTCGTCGCGCAGACCGACTGCCTCAACCGCGGGCTCGTGATCCAGGGCACCACCATCCGGGTTCCGTACGACAAGCAGGTCCCCGGCCTGCCCGCCCAGCCGGGCGCCGGCGGCGGGTACATGGCGCCCACGGCCGTCGCCCAGGCGTGGAACCACTACGGCGGCGCGCTCAAGGGCCTCATGACCTGGTCGGCCAACTGGGACGGGTCGAAGAACTGGACCTTCGGCAACAACGTCAAGGCCCTCCAGGGCCGTTGACCCGGCGCCGGGACACCCGGCGACCATCGGGCCAGGGGACGCCCCCGCCACACGGCGATGGCGTCCCCTGTGCCACGACGGGGGCGCACCTCCGCCGCGGTGGCGTCCGCGGGTACCCCTGGTGCCCCGCGCGGGAGTTGTGCTTTGCTGGGCCCATGACCTTGCTCGTGATGCGCCGCCACGTGGACTACGTGCGCGTCACGACCACGTCCTGTTCGGGCTGACACCGAGGCCCTCTCACCGGCGTCCCGCCGCGATCGCGCGGGCACCGTGCACCCCTCGCGCCCCTGAGCGCCGTCCCCGCGCGCGCCCTGCCCGGCTGTCCGCCCCCTGTCCTGGCGTGCCGATGGCGTGGGCCGCGCCGCCCTACGCCCCATCGCACTCCGCAGGAGGACACATGAGCGTCCCGACCGCCACCCCCGCCTTCACCGAGGAATGGGAGGAGTGGCACCGAGGCAAGGACGCCCGGCTCGCCGCCGAGCACGGCTTCCTCGCCATCACCGGCCTGCACTGGCTCTCCGCCGAGCCGCAGCGCGTCCCCGGCGCGCCCGGGACCTGGTCGACCGGACCCGACGGCGTCACCGTCGAACTCGACGAGGGGGAGGAACTCGTCGTCGGCGGCGCGACGGTCCGGGGGCGGCACGCCTTCGGCGCCATCCCGGAGCGCGGCGGTGTCGACGCAGTCTGGGGCGGCGCCGTGATCGAGGTCGCCCGGCGCGGCGGCCACGACGTGGTCCGGCCGAGGCACCCCGACCACCCGCTGCGGGTCGCCTTCGAGGGAACGCCCGCCTACGCTCCCGACCCGCGCTGGGTGGTCACCGGCCGTTACGTCCCCTTCGCCGAGCCCCGCCCGACGACCGTCGGCGCCTCCGTCGAGGGCCTGCGGCACGTCTACGACGCACCGGGCCGGATCGCCTTCCGCCTCGACGGCCGGGAACTGAGCCTGACCGCCTTCAACGGCCACGCCCCCGGCACCTTCACGGTGCTCTTCACCGACGCGACCTCGGGCGTCACCACGTACGCGGCCAACCGCGACCTCCGCGTCGACGCCCCCGGACCCGACGGCACGGTGGTACTGGACTTCAACCGCGCCACCAACCTGCCCTGCGCCTACACCGACTTCGCCACCTGCCCCCTGCCCCCGGCGGAGAACCGGCTCCCCGTCGCCATCGAGGCGGGCGAGAGGATCCCGCACGAACGGCGCGCCTGACCTCCGGGCCGCCGGCGGTACGGGTACCACCGGCGGCCCGGAGGCACGCCGTTCAGTCGTGGAGGTTCTGTTCCGCCCAGACGACCTTGCCGGTGACGGTGCGGCAGGAACCCCAGCGGCGGCAGAGCATGTTGATGAGCTGGAGGCCGCGGCCGCCCTCGTCGCTGAGGTCGGCGTGCTGGATCTGGGGCAGGTCGGGGCCCGTGTCGGAGACCTCCACGACGAGGCGTTCGCCGCGCAGCAGCCGGAGCTCGCCGGGGCCGTTGCCGTAGCGGAGGGCGTTCCCGACGAGTTCCGAGACCACGAGCTCGCACACGTCGGCGAGGTCCGACAGGTTCCACTCGGCGAGCTGATCGGTGACCAGGCGGCGGGCCACGGAAGCGGCGCGTCCCTCCCGCGGCAGCTGCCACACCCGCAGGTCCTCGGTGGTGCCCGAGCTCTGCGCGGCGGTCGTCGCGGTGAGGAGCACCGCCTCGTCGAAACGGGCGTCGCCGGCCGGTGCCTGCTCCACCAGACCGCTCGCGGCGAGGGGGCCCGGCCCCAGGCCGCGGGCGGCCGACCGCAGGAGGTCCAGCTGGTGGTCCAGGTCGGCGCCGCGGGACTTGACGAGACCGTCCGTGTACATGATCAGGTCGCCGCCCTCGGGGACCCTCACGCGGACCGGGTCGTACGGGATCACCCCGGTGCCGAGCGGCGCGCCGACCGGCACGTCCACGAAGTCGGCGGAACCCTGCCCGTCGAGGAGGAGCGGGGGCAGGTGCCCGGCGCTGGCCAGCGTGTACGTGGAGTCGACCGGGTCGTAGACCGCGCACAGGCACGTCGCGACCTGCTCGTCCTCCAGGTCGCGGGTGGCGAGGTCCAGCCGGGCCAGGACACGCTCCGGCGCCATGTCCAGGGTCATCAGCGTGCGGGCGACCGCCCGCAGGCGCCCCATGGTCGCGGCGGCGGGCAGGCCGTGTCCCATGACGTCGCCGACCATCAGCGCCGTACGACCGCTGGGCAGGGCCATGACGTCGTACCAGTCGCCGCCCACCGCGTGATGGGCGGTGGCGGGCGCGTACTCCGCGTGCACGCGTAGACCGGGTGTGACCGGCGTCGCGCGCGGCAGCAGGCTGCGCTGCAGGGTCACCACGTGCTCGCGCTCACGGCTGTACAACCGGGCGTTGTCGATGAAGACGGCGGCCTGCGAGGCCAGGTGCTCCGCCAGCGCGAGGTCCGTGGACGAGAACGGCGGCGTCCCCGGGCCGCGGACGAAGTCGGCGCTGCCGAGCAGCAGCCCGCGGGCGATCAGCGGCACCGCGAGGTAGCTGTGCACTCCGGCGGCCCGCATCTTGGCCGCGGCGCTCCGGGTCGGCGCCACCTTGATGAATTCGTCGTTCCGGATCCGGCTCAGCAGTACCGGCCGGCCCTGTCGCAGACAGTACTCGTGCAGCAGCGTCTCGTGCTGCTCCTCGGCCCGCACGAACGTCTCACCGACCGGTGTCGGCTCCAGCGAGGACAGCGCGTCGACGGCGCACAGCGCGGCGGCCCGCATCAGCGGGACCCCCGTGCCCGTCCACCGGGAGCCCTCGTCGCCGGCCAGGACGCTCTCCAGGATGTCGACGGCGGCCCCGTCGGCGAAACCGGGCACGGTGAACTCGGCGAGCTCCCGCGCGGTGCGTTCCAGGTCCAGGGTCGTCCCGATCCGCGAGCTGGCGGCATTCAGCCACGCGAGCCGCCCGCGGGTGGACAGCCGGTCGAGCGGAACGCCCCCGCCGCTGCGGGGGAACCGCCCGCGCGCACCGGCCGACCGCTGCGCCGTCGAGCTCCGTCCGCCCGAAGCCCGGCTGGTCAGACGCCTCCTCTGGTTGCCGTCGTTCACTCTTTCGGCCTCCACACAGGAACTCGAACGCTCTTGGTGCACAGCATGCACCGGAACCGGCCGACATGCACCAGCCATGCGGAAGACGGATGCGCAGGGAGGCGCCGGTGCGGGGCGGGCACCGGCGATCCGGGGTCGGTCAGCCCGAGGTCTCGTTCGCGGCCGTCTCGATGAGGTTGGCGACGGCCTCGGCCTGGGAGGCGAGGGAGGCGTGGCTCGCGTCGAGCTCGATGGTCTTGCGGGGGTTCATGCGCGCCGCCATGCGGCGCTCGTTCTCGGGATGGATCATGCGGTCCTCGGTGGAGACCTGGTACCAGCACGGCTTGACCCGCCACGCCGGAACGGTGACGGTGTCGCCGAAGGTGGAGGCGAGCGGCGCCTTCTGCGTCACCGCCATGACGAGGGTCTCGTCGGGGCCGAGGTCCTGGGCGAAACTCTCCTGGAACTTCTCCTGCTTGATCCAGAGGTAGCCGTCGGAGTCGGGCGCGAGGTTCTCGAACGCGGCCGGGGGCAGCTCCTGGCTGATCCGGCCGGGGCTCTCCCCGGCGTCGGGGGCGAAGGCGGCGATGTAGACGAGAGCGGTGACGTTGGGCAGGTCGCCCGCCTCGGTGATCACGGCGCCGCCGTAGGAGTGGCCGACGAGGACGACGGGGCCGTCGACCTGCTTGACCATCTTGCGGGTGCGCTCGGCGTCGTCTGCGAGGGAGGTCAGCGGGTTCTCGACGGCGTGCAGCTTGTCGAATCCGCGCTTGCGCAGTTCGACGATGACCTTCGCCCAGTGGGCGGCGCCGCCCCAGAAGCCGTGGACGAGGACGACGGAGGGCTTGGCGCTCATGGTTGCGTTCCTTTGCGGGCTCTGGCGGTCGAAGGCCCCGAACCGGTCCGGATCCGGGGCGGTCGCCCCGTCGCGCCGCGAGGCGGGGGACCGGGGCGGGTCACTCAGAGCGAGTCTGCTGTGCCCCGGCCCGCGTGGCACGGCACGGCGGCCAAGGGGGTGACCGCCGCCGGCCCCCGTACCGGGGTCAGGGCGTCACGATCGGGAAGTCCGTGTCGGGGGTGTCGAGGACCGAGAGGAGCCGGGTCAGGAGGCCGGGGTCGCCGGCCATGGTGATGCCGGCGGTGCCCTTTCCGGCGAGCACGGCGAGGAGCTGGGGTCGGGTCATCGTCATGGTCAGACCGGCGTCGGGGGCGGGCCGGGTGTCGCTGGTCCAGGTCAGCAGGCCGTTGCCGAGGCGCAGGTGCCAGTAGTCGGCGCCGATGTGCCAGTCGACGGCGAGCCGCAGCGACCAGGCCCTCGGCCCGTCGATCCGGACGGCGAGGCTGTCGATGATCTGGCCGGTGGACAGGGCCAGGTACATGTCGGGGCCGAGGGCGGCGGTGGCGTGCGGGGTGATGCCGTGGAGGAGTTCCTGGGCGCCGGTGAGGTAGAAGTTGCGCCACACGGCGTTCTCGACGGCGCGTCCCAACCGTGTGTAGAGCGCGGCGAGTTGGCGCTTGGCCCGGGTGTCCTTCGGGTCGTTGAACACGGCGTGACCGAGCAGGGTGACGGCGAAGCGCAGGTCGCCGCGGTCGGTGTAGTGCCGGGCCCGGGCGCGGACGGCGGCCTGGCCGCCGAGGGACTCCACCCAGCGCCGGGCCTCCTCGACCGGCGGGTGCTGCCACAGGTGGGCGGGGTTGCCGTCGAACCAGCCCATGTACCGCTGGTAGACGGCCTTGACGTTGTGGCTGAGGGAGCCGTAGTAGCCGCGGTTGGCCCAGACGCCCTCCAGCTGGGGCGGGAGACGGAAGGTCTCCGCTATCTCGGTGCCGGTGTGGCCCCGGTTGATCAGCCGGACGGTCTGGTCGTGCAGGTAGCCGTACAGGTCCCGCTGGTGGGTGAGGAGCGCGACGATGGCGTCGTTGCCCCAGGTGGGCCAGTGGTGGGAGGCGAAGGCGACGTCGGCGGCGCCGGCGTAGAGGCCGATCGACTCGGTGAGGTATCCGGCCCAGGCGTGCGCGTCGCGCACCTGGGCGCCGCGCAGGGTGAGGATGTTGTGCATGGTGTGGGTGGCGTTCTCCGCCATGCACACCGCGCGCAGGTCGGGGAAGAGGAAGTTCATCTCCTCCTGGCACTCGGTTCCCGGGGTCATCTGGAACCGGATGCGCACCCCGTCCAGGGTGACCTCCTCGCCCGTGGCGCCGATGAGGCGGGTGGGTGCGATGAGTCCGACGGTGCCGAGCGAGACCGTCAGCCCGAGCCCGCAGCCGACCTGGGCGCCCGCGTTCCTGGGGAGCGTCGAGCCGTACATGTACGCGGCGCGGCGGGCCATCGCGGTCCCGACGTACACGTTCTCGCTGACCGCGTGCTCCATGAAGCCCTCCGGCGCGAGGACGGGCACGTCCCCGGCCCCGTCGGGCAGCACGCCCCGGCAGCCGCCGAAGTGGTCGACGTGCGGGTGGGTGTAGATCATGGCCCGGACCGGGCGGTCGCCGCGGTGGTCGCGGTAGAGCCGCAGCGCCGCCGCGGCGGTCTCGGCGGAGATCAGCGGGTCGATGACGATGATGCCGGTGTCGCCCTCGGCGATGGTCATGTTGGACAGGTCGAGGCCCCTGACCTGGTAGATCCGGTCGGTGACCCGGTAGAGCCCCTGGCGTGAGAGCAGGCGGGCCTGCCGCCACAGGCTCGGGTCCACGGTGTCCGGAGCGTCGGCCCCGTCCGGTGCCTCGGCGAGGAACCGGTAGGCGCCGGGGTCCCAGACCGTCTTCCCGGCGGCGTTCGTGATCGGCCCGCCCGTGAACGCCGCGACGAAACCGCGGTCGGCGTCGGCGAAGTCGGCCTCGTCCTCGTACGGCAGCCCGCCGGTCTCCGTGGGCGTCCGTACGCCCTGGGGGAGGTGCCCGGAGAGGGCCTCGGCGGTCTGTGGGTTCAGCGAGACGGCCGCCGCCGCGGCGCCCATCGCGGCCGCGGTGAAGCCGCGCCGGTTCATCGGAGTCATGGCAGTGCGCACCCTTCTCGGTCGGGCGCCCACTATTGCAGTCCGACTGCAATACGAGTCAAGAGGCGGGCGACTCCGAAAGGCCCGCCGCACCCGGCGCCGCGACACCCAGCAATGCCCGCAGGGTCCGGTCCATCGCCGCACGGGCCGCCGCCTCGCCGAGCCCCCGCCGGGACCTCAGGTGGTCCCAGACCGCCCAGGAGGCGGCGGCCTCCACCGCGTCGAGCAGCCCCCCGGCGCGCTCGGCCCCCGGCTCCCGGGCCAGCTCCGGCGCGAACATCCCGGCCAGGTCGGCCCGCAGCCAGGCGTCGCCCTCGGCCATCACCCCGCGCAGCCCCGGCGAATCCGGCTCCAGGCCCAGCCCGATCTTGCGGATCGGCGACATCACCTCGTACATGCGGCCGCGCTGTACCAGCAGCGCCAGTACCTTGCGGGCCGTCTCCCCGTCGGGCGGGACCGGCTCCACGTGGGCGCGCCACCGTTCGGCCTGCCGCCGGGCGGCGGCCACGTACAGCGCCTCACGGTCGGCGAAGTGCACGAACACCGTCCGCTCGGACACCCCCGCCCGCTCCGCGATCGCCTTCCGGGTGGGCTCCCGCCCGCTCTCGGAGACCAGCTCGAGCAGCGCGTCCACCAGCGCCGCATACGTCCACTCCGGATCGCGCCGGCGCCGCCGCCCCCGCGTCCCGGCCCCCGTCCCCTCGCCGCCGTCGCTCTCTGTGTCACCCATCGGATCATCGTCTCAGAGCCGGTGGAGCCACCGGGCGGGGCCGCCGCGCGTCCCGTGGCCCGTCCCGTCGTGCGTCCTGCCGTCCGTCCCCCTGTACGCCGCAGGACCCTTAACGCCGCAGGACCCGTGGACGCCGCAGGACCCGTCGGCCCACGGCCTACGGGTCCTACGGGTCCTACGGGTCCTGCGATTCCCATGGTGGCGCGGCGAGTCCGGCCCGGCTCCTACGGCGCCTACGGCTCGTCGTCGGCCGCCGCCGTGGCCCGGCGTTCGGCCCTGAAGCCCGTGGCCACCACCGTGACGAGGCAGAAGGCGACGACGATCTCGGCCCAGAGGAAGGCGAGGTAGTCGAGCAGGGAGCCGATCGGCGGTGTGCCCGGGGCGGTGTTGCGGAACGCCGCGAGGGCGAAGAGCGTGGCCGCCATCCAGCCGAGGGCGGGCCACGTCAGGCCCATGCGCCGGGTGACGAGGAACCACGCGCCGGTGAACACCGCGAGGGCGAGCGCCCACATGGCGGCCATCATGAAGACGGCGAAGATGAGCACGCTGTTGGAACGCCCCAGCGAGACGTCGAAGACCGCGGCCCCGCCGTCCTCCGAGGCGTCCACCCCGGCGGAGAAGAGGGCGTCGGCGTTGGTCAGCGTCATGTGGACGGGGACCTTCTCGCCGCCCTCGGAGGCGCTGAACTCGATGGCGGCGTCGTAGGCGTCGAACGGGTAGTCCGTGATCGAGCCGCCCGTCAGGGTGACGGGCAGGTCCATGGTGGCGATCCGGCTGTGCGCCTTGAACGACAGGTCACCCCGGGTGGAGGTCGACGTCTGGAGGGTCAGGTCCCCGGTGGGCGAGACACCGCCGGCCTCCGCGAGCTCTCCGCGCGGGGTGACGAGGACCCGCAGGGTCAGCTCGCGGCCGGCGGCGTCGACCCGCTGGATCGATGCCTCGATGTCCACGCGGTCGGGCTCCGAACTCCCCGCGCCGTACACCCTGTCCAGAGCTTGGCGTTCGCCGAACTGGAGCCACGTCCCCAGGGTGATGGCGGCCACGATGATGAGGCAGCCGAGCGCGGCCGGGAGGACTCTGGCCCGGCTCGGTCGCTGGCGTCGGGTGCGGGACACGTCAGGCTCCTGTGGATCGGCTGTTACTCGACCGGCTTGCCGGGCTGGTCGTGGGTGGCGCAGTGGATCCCGCCGCCTCCGGTGGCGAGGGTGTCGATGCTCAGCTGCACGATCTGCCGCTTGGGGAACTGCTCCTGGAGGATGCCCCGGGCGCGGTCGTCCGCCTTCTTGTCGCCGAACTTGGGCATGTACAGCGCGTCGTTGCCGATGTAGAAGTTGGCGTAGGTGGACAGGAAGTCGTCCGTGTAGCCGGTGACCAGGTCGGGGTCGGGCTGCGGGAGGTCGATGATCTCGAAGTCGCGGCCCTGGGCGTCGGTCGTCTCGCTGAGCACGTCGAACGCCTGGTCCGAGGAGCGCGACCAGGAGTCGGCGGGCATGCCCGGGAAGGCCCGGTCCAGGAGGATCACGCCGGGCGCCGTGAAGCGGACGAGGCTGTCGACGTGGGCGTCGGTGATGTCCTCGCCGCGCACGCCCTTCAGCCAGATCACCTTCTCCATGCCGAGGAGCTCCTTGAGCTCGGCCTCGATCTGGGCGCGGGACTTCCCGCGGTTGCGGTTGTCGTTGACGATCGAGCTCTCGGTGATCAGGAGGGTTCCCTCACCGTCCGTCTCGAAGGAGCCACCCTCGGCGACGAGGGGTGCCTGGACGCGGGGGATTCCGTACTTCTTCAGCAGGAGCCGGCCGACCAGGGCGTCGTTGTCGTGGGTCTGCTTGTTGCCCCAGCCGTTGAAGTTGAAGTCGACTCCGACGACCTTGCCGTCCTCCTCGACGAACACGGGGACGGTGTCGCGGGCCCAGAGGTCGTCGACGGGCATGTCGATGACCTCCACACCCGAACCGCACGCCTTCTGGGCGGCCGCCCGCTGGTTCGGCCTGGCCATCATCACGACGTACTCGTACTCCGAGATGGCGCGGGCGACCCGTGCGATGTCCTGGCGTACGTAGGGGAGGTCGTCCTCCCAGACGGACTCGAGCGCGGGCCACGACATGAAGGTGCGGGCGTGGCTCTCCCACTCGGCGGGCATGCGGAGCTCCTCGTCCGTCGGCGCGGCCTGCCCGGAGGTGGCGGTACCGGCCGACCGCCCCGGGTCGCCGGGGCCGCAGGCGGTGGCGCCGAGCGTGAGCGCGCCGAGACCGGCGAGCACGCGCAGGGCCGAGCGGCGGGAAGGGAGGTCGGACATGGGGGTCTCCGATCGTGGGCTTGCGGGACCAGGAATCCGGTGGGGAAGGGGTGTGGGGCGAGGCGTGTGGGCCGCGCTCTTTTCCGGTCCTGTGAACCAGGGTGCACGCACCGCTCCGGGGACGCCCGGTACCGCGAGGGGGGATTCGGCCTTCGTGTCGCCACTCTGACACTGACTGAATATTCAGTCAAATTCTCTGAGGGGGTGACGCCTGCGGAGCCGCCCCCGCGGACCCCGGACGGCGTGCGGAGCCGCCCCCGCAGGCCCCGGACGTTCGTGCGCCGACGGTCAGCGGCTCAGTCGTTCGAGCTCCACCGTGACCGCTTCCCTCGTCAGCTCGCGGGCGTGGGCCAGCGGCAGGGCGCCGCTCAGCCAGCGCGTGCTGAGCCCCTCCAGGAGGGCGGTCAGCCGCTCGGCGGACGCGGTCAGGGTAGGTGCCGGGGCGGTCGGCCGGATCCGGCCCAGCAGATCCGCGACATCGTGGATCCAGGCCAGGGTGGCCCTGGCCAGCTCGCCGCGCAGTTCCGGCTCGAAGATCGCGCTGGCGCGCAGTTCGCCCCAGGCCGTACTGTTCTCGCGGACCTCGGGGAGGTCCTGGAACTCGAGCAGCAGGGTCTGCTCCAGCTCCGCCCGGGCGTCGTACGGTCTGGCGGCCTCGTCCTCCTCGGAGGTGTACCGGTCGGCCCGGTCGCTGATGAACTCCAGGGTGTGGCGCAGGACGCCGGCCCGGTCCTTGAAGTGGTAGTAGATCAGTGCGGTCGACACCCCGGCCTCGGTCGCCAGCTCCTCCATGCGGAGCCCGCGTACCCCTCGCCGGGCTATGACCCGGGCGGCAGCTTCCAGGATGGCCCTACGGCGGTCCGTGGCCACGTGTTCCCCCTCGTGAGCGGTCTGAGCCAACAGTGTCGCATATTGACTGAATCTTTAGTTAGAGAGACGATGCGCGAGTCTTGTCAGTCGACCCGCGTCAACCGTTCCCTCCCTCGAAAGAGCCACCGCATGCCCGCTCAGCTTCCTGGTGTTCAGCCTGCTCACGCGGCGCTGACGGCCGACGACCCTCGCGAGATCGGCGGCTACCGCCTCCAGGCCCGGCTGGGCTCGGGCGGCATGGGCGTGGTGTACCTGGCTCACACGCCCGGCGGCCGCCCGATCGCCCTGAAGGTGGTGCGGGACGAGTTCGCGGGCGACCCCGAGTTCCGTCAGCGCTTCGCCCAGGAGGTGGCCAGCGCCGAACGCATCCACGGACTGTTCACCGCCCAGGTGGTCGCCTCCGGCGTCGACGCCCCCACCCCGTGGCTCGCCACCGCCTACGTCCCCGGACCCTCCCTGCACCAGGTGGTCCAGCGGCACGGCCCGCTCCCGGTGCGCACCGTCCTGCTCCTCGTGGCCGGCATAGCCGAGGCCCTGCAGGCGATCCACCGCGCCGGTGTCGTCCACCGCGACCTCAAGCCCGCCAACGTGCTGATCGCGGAGGACGGTCCCCGCGTCATCGACTTCGGCATCGCCCGCGCGGCCGACGCCACCGCGCTGACCGGCCTGGGCCTGAGCATCGGCACCGCGGCCTACATGGCCCCCGAGCAGGCGCTGGGCCGTGCGGTGTCGGCGGCCACCGACGTCTTCGCGCTCGGCGCGCTCATCGCGTTCGTGGCCGGCGGCGAGACCCCGTTCGGGGCCGGGCCGGAGTCGGCCGCGCTGTACCGGGTCGTCCACGAGGAGCCCGACCTCACCCGGGTCCCGCACGAGCTGCGGGACCTGCTGGCCTGGTGCCTGGCCAAGAGACCGGAGGACCGCCCCACCACGGACGAACTGATGGCGGCCGTCCACGGCCATCCGCTGGTGGGTCCCCGCCCGGAGTTCTCCGAGGGCTGGCTGCCGCAGTCGATCTCCAGTGAGGTGGCGGGCCGGGCCGTGTCGTCCGGGCCGTCGTCGTCCCTGCCGGGGCGACCCGCCCCGGTGTACGCGCAGCCCACCCTCGCGGCCCCGCCCTCGGCCCCGACCCCAGCCCCGACCCCGGTGGCGTCGCCTGCGGGGTCGGGACGTGAGGGCACCGTCGCGCCGCCCTCGCGGCGGGCGCCGAAGAGCAGGCGCCGCCGGACCGCCACGGTGCTGGTGGCGCTCGCCGTCCTCGTACTGGCCGCCGGCGGCGTCTATGCGCTCACCTCCCCGCAGGGGGAGGGCGGCTCGGCCGGCCCGGACCCGGCGTCCTCCCCGGGCGTCTACGTCCCCGCGGGCAAGAGCGTCGAGCTGACCTCGCCCGACGCCACCTACGAGTTCGACCTGAAGGCGGGGAAGGTCGTCCCCTCGGACACCGCCACCTGGTACCTGGCGCGCGAGCGGTCCGAGTTCGTGCTCCCCGAGGACAGTGACGCCTTCGTCGCGGCCGGCGACGAGCTCGGTCCCGCCGACTGCGTCCGGGGGATCGACACCGAGCCGGTCACCAAGGTCACCTTCGCGGACGTCGCCGACGAACGTCCCTTCTGTGTGCGCAGCGCCGACGGCCAGGATCTCGTCGTCGTGCGGCTGATCGAGGCGCAGGCCGACGGAGGGCCGGTCACGGCGGCGTTCGACCACTATCGCCGGGCCAAGTAGAGCCGGGGCGCCCCCTGCGGTCATGGTCCTTCCGAGATCATTGACTGAATTTTCAGTCTGCGACAGCATGCGGGGGAACACCCGCCTCCACTTCCCTCAAGCAGGAGTTCCCATGGACACGCCCACGACCTCCCGGCGCCGACTGCTCCAGCTCGGCGCGGCGGCGCTGCCGCTCGCGGCCCTCGGATCGGCACTGCCCACGGTGGCCCGCGCGGCCACCAGCCCCTCGGGCGCCACGCTGCGGATGCCCGCGGAGACCGACCGCCACGTCCGGACCTTCATGGCCTGGCCGGCGCTCTCGTCCGTGTGGCCCAACCAGCTCGCCGCCGTCCGCCGCGACATCGCGAGAGTGGCCGGCGCGCTCTCCCGGTACGAGCCGGTCGTGGTCCTCGCCCGCCCCAGCCAGGCGGCCGACGCCCGGTACTACTGCGGAGCGGGCGCGTACTACGGCATCGAGGTCCTCGAGATACCCAACGACGACCTGTGGATCCGGGACTTCGGCCCGACCTTCGTCGTCGCCCCCGGCGCCGTCGCGGGTGTGGACACCAACTTCAACGGCTGGGGAAACAAGCAGACCCACGCCAACGACGCGGCCGCGGCCGCGACCCTGCTCGGCCAGTACGGCGTCCCGCGCGTCCAGGCCGGATTCGTCGGCGAGGGCGGCTCGCTGGAGACCGACGGACAGGGCACCCTGCTCGCCACCGTCAGCTCCCTCGTCAACGGCAACCGCAACCCGGGCATGTCCCAGGACCAGGTCGAGCAGGCGATGAAGTCGGCGCTCGGCATCGACAAGGTGATCTGGGTGCCCGGCCTCGCCGGCCAGGACATCACCGACTGCCACATCGACTGCCTGGCCCGCTTCGTCGCGCCGGGCCACGTCATCCTCGACCAGCCCGGCCCCCGCACGGACCCCAAGTGGGTCGCCGTCTACAACGAGACCAAGAAGATCCTGCTCGGCGCGACCGACGCGCAGGGCCGCCCGCTGACCATCACCGAGCTCCCCGGCCCGGACCGCTACCGCACGCGGGTCGGCAACGGCAACAGCGCCTTCCTGTCCAGCTACACCAACTACTACACCGCCAACGGCGCCGTCCTCGTGCCCCAGTTCGGCGACGCCTACGCCGACGGCGTGGCCTACGGCATCCTCCAGGCCGCCTACCCCGGCCGGAACGTCGTCCAGCTCGACATCGACAACATCGCGAGCGGCGGTGGCGGCATCCACTGCGCCACCCAGTCGCAGCCGGTCGTCCCCCCGGTCCTCTGACCGGACGACACCGGATGACCAGCCGGTCGCCGTCCACGGGCGGCGACCGGCCACGTGGGGAGGGAACCATGCGACGCCGGGCGATCCCGCTGCTCGCCGATCTCGTGCTGGTCGCCGTGACCGGGGCGACCGTCGTGCTGCTGCTGGACTGGGACAGCTGGAGCTCCGAGCAGGGAGCGCTGTTCGGGCCGGTGGGCCAGCTCGGCACCGCCGCGGGGGCGATCGCCGCGGTGCTCGTGCGCCGGCGATGGCCCGCGGCGGCGCTGCTCGTCGCCGCCACGCTCATGGCGTTCGAGCCGCTGACCGGCGGAGCGCTGACGGCCGTGGCGTACACGGCGGGCCTCGACTGGGCCCGCGTCCACCACCGCGTCGTCGTCCTGACCGTGTCCCTCACCGTGCCCCTGGCGGTCACCGTCGCCCACTCGGCCGTGGAACCCGCGCCGATCCTCGAGTACGACGTGATGGTCGTCCTCGTCACGGGCATCGTGTGCGGCGTCCTGCCCGGCCTCGCCGGAGCGCTGGCCGGTCAGCGCGAGCGGCTGGTGCAGGCCCTGGAGGAGCGCAACGCCTTCCTGGAGCACGCGCACCGCTCGGCGGAGGAGCAGGCCAGGTCGCGCGAGCGCTCGCGGATCGCGGGCGAGATGCACGACCTGCTCGGCCACCGGCTGAGCCTCATCGCCCTGCACTCCGGCGGACTGGAGATGGCCGGCGAGACCGGCGACCCCGAGGTGCGCCGCAGCGCCCGGCTGGTGCACAGCACCGTACGGCTCGCGATGGCCGAGCTGCGGGACGTCCTGGGCGTCCTGCGCGCGGAGGACCCGCAGTCGGGCACCTCCGAGCCGCTGACCGCGAACACCGGCACGCACGCGCATGTCGCCGCCCTGGTGGCCCAGTCCCGGACGGCCGGCATCGCGGTGCGTCTCGACTGGACCGGCGAGGACCTGACGGGGGAGAGCCCCACCGCCCGGCGGGCCGTGGACCGGGTGATCCGCGAGGCCCTGACCAACGTGCACAAGCACGCGGCCGCGGCGGACGTACAGGTCGTCGTGCACCGCGAACCCCGCCAGGTGCGGGTCGACGTGCGCAACGGGCCCGAGAGCGCCGGCGCCCGGGCCGTCCGCCTCCCCGGCGGCGACCTCGGCCTGGTCGGTCTGCACGAGCGCGTCCGGCTGCTCGGCGGCACGCTGGCCGCCGGCCCGGCGGACGGCGGCGGATACGCGGTCGACGCCCGCATCCCGCTGGGCGCCGGCTCCACCGTGCCGAGCACCCCCGCCCCGGCCGGAACCCATGCCGTGTCGGCGGTACGGGGCTGGTGGCACCGGCTCCTGCGGTCCGCCGGCCTGACGCTCGGCGTGGCGGGGGTCGTCGCCCTGCAGTTCGTCACCCTCGCCTTCGTCCCGTACCCCGAGGTCGACGAGCCGGACGACGGCGTGGACGCCGCCGTCTCGTCGGTCCACCGTCCCCCCACTTCTTGAGGCTTCCGCAGTGATACGTGTTCTCCTCGCCGACGACCAGGAGCTGGTCCGCGCCGGCATCAGGCTGGTGCTCAAGCACGCCGACGACATCGAGGTGGTGGCCGAGGCGTCGGACGGCCCCGAGGCGGCCGTGCTCGCCGTCCGGCACCAGGTGGACGTCGCGATGCTCGACATCCAGATGCGGGGCACGGACGGGCTCTGCGCGGCGGAACGCATCGCCGAGCGGGCGCCGTCGGTCCGCGTCGTCATGCTCACCACCTTCGGCGAGCACGCCTACGTCGAACGGGCGCTGAAGGCGGGGGTGACGGGATTCCTCCTGAAGGACAGCACCCCGCAGGAACTCATCCAGGCGGTCCGCAGGGTCGCCTCCGGCGCGCCGGTGGTGTCCCCCCAGATCACCCGGCACCTCATCGACCGCTACCTCGACGGCGACGAGGACACGGCCGATCCCCGCATGAGCCGGATCGCCGACCTCACCAGCCGCGAACGCGAGGTGCTCGCCATGGTGGGCACCGGCGCGTCCAACGCGGAGATCGGCAAGCGGCTGCACCTGGGGGAGGGCACGGTCAAGGCGTACGTGAGCCGCATGCTGACGAAGCTGAGCTGCTCCAACCGCGTCCAGGCGGCCATCCTGGCCCACGACGCCCGGCTCCTGCGCGGCGAGGGCTGACCCACCGGGCATACGGAAACGGGGCCGGGCCGTCGATGTCGACGGCCCGGCCCCGTCGTGTTCATGTCCCGGACGGCCGGGCGGACGGCGAGGGCGAACCCACCGCCGGGGGACCGACCGCGGGCGGGGCCGTCGGCGAGGTCGGCGGCTCCGCCGGCGGCGTGGTCTCCGGCGCCGGCGCGGAGGACCACGCGTCAGTTCCCGGCCCTCTGTCCGGCGTGTCGGTCCGGTGCTCCGCCGGTACCTCCCTTCCCGGGTCCGCGTCGGAGGCGGGCGGCGTCTGCACGCTCGCGGCGCTGACCGCGAGGAAGGCGCCGGCCGCTCCGGCGACGAGGGTCTTGGTCACGAGTGCCGTCCAGCGCATCAGGACCTCCAGGGCTGGGTGGGGGCGGCCATCAGGCCGTGACCGGTGACGTTCTGGATCTGGAGGCCGGGCCGCGCGTTGACCTCCAGGATCAGCGGGCCCCGGTCGGCGTCGACGACGATGTCCGCGCCCAGGTAGTGCAGACCGGTCGCCGCCGCGCACCGGCTCGCGGCGTCGAGCACCTCCGGCCAGTGCGGGACGGTCGCGCCGATGAGGCGGGCCCCGGTGTCCGGGTGGGTCTCGGTCGGCTCCTTGCCGACGAGGGCGTGGGTGATCCGGCCGGTCGGCAGGTCGACGGCGGCGCCGATGGCCTTCTGGTGCAGATTGGCCCGCCCGCCGCTGAACCGGGTGGGCAGCCGGAGCATCGCCAGCTGGGGCTTGCTCCGGTCGCAGATCACCCGGATGTCCGGCAACCCCTGGTGCGACAGCCGGGCCAGGTCGGGGTGGGCCCGGATCAGGGGTTCGAACATGGCCCAGTCGGCGGGGCGCGGGGAGAAGTCCCCGTCCAGGATGCGCCGCAGCTGGTCGGCGACGAGGTCCCGGGAGATCCGCTTCCCGGAGGAGGACGTCCAGTACCGGCGGCGTCGGCCGAAGGCCAGCAGGATGCCGTTGCCGCCCAGACTCTGGTTCGGCTTGAGCGCCCAGCAGTCGGGCAGGCCGTCCCAGTCCAGGGCGGCGATCTCCCGGCGCGAGCGCAGCAGGGCCAGGGTGGGGGAGGTGGGGGCGCCGACCGAGGTCAGCGCCTCCTTGGTGGCGTACTTGTCGTTGACGAGCCGGATGGCGGCCGACGAGTTGTGCCGGGCGATCCGGGCGTTGCGCAGGTTCATGCCCATGACCGGGTCCCAGCCGCGGAGCCGTATCACGCCGAGCCCTCCTGCGCCTTGGCCGCCGGCGCGAACCGGAAGAGTTCGCTCAGCCGCAGCCCGCGGTACGTTCCGGCGATCGCCGTCCACACCGCGCACACGAGCGCGAGCTGGAGGGGCACCGCCTCCGCGACCTCGCGGACGTACGGCGTCAGCAGGAGCAGCGCCACCAGGACGGCGGTGCCCATGGTGAGGGCGGCCCCCACGGCGGCGGCCTTCACGCCGTCGAGGTCCCATGCCTCCCACAGGCGTTCGGTGACGATGGCCGTGACGACGACCGGCAGCGACATGCCCCACGAGTCGGAGAGCCCGAAGCCGCCCAGGGTGAGCTGAGAGGCGATCAGGCCCGTGGTGACCACCGCGATCAGCACGCCGAGCCGGGCGACCCGTGGCAGGTGCAGGCGGCGCAGCAGCGGCTGCATGACGAACCCGAGCGCGAACATCGCCAGCGTCAGGGGTACGCCCAGGGGCAGGCCGGTCTGCGCGTACGCCAGGGCGAGCAGCACCGGGCTGAACGTGCCCAGCGTGTTCAGCCCGACGACCACCCGGAGCATCACGATCAGCAGGCCGGCGAGGGGCAGCAGCGCCATCATCGACACCGGGTCGATCGCCGGTGCCTTGGAGAAGAGGATGCGCAGGGCCGACGGCGCCGCGGTGGAGTCGGGCTGTGTGAGGAGCCGTTTGCCCACCGCCACCTGGAGTCCCTGGACCTCCTGCCGGCCGAGCAGGACGGGGGTCTCGCGCTTGGAGCGGTTGTTGACGCTGAGTTTGGCGACGAACGACCGGCCGGCCAGCCGCACCGTGGAGTCGATCACCGGACGCTTCTCGCGGCCCAGCGCCGAACTCACGGTGATCCTGGGGGCCGCGTCGAGGTCGAAGCCCAGTTCCTTCGCCAGAGCGGTGTCCACCGACGACGCCGACGCCCCGGTGTCGATCAGGGCGAGCACCTCGGAGGTCCGTCCCGTGGGTCCGCTGATGCGCACCATCTCCCGCTCGCCGACGACCTCGGGCGTCCGGCCGAGGGGCCGGTCGGGGGAACCGAGGACGCCCAGGAGCAGGAAGGTCAGGGCGGCCACGGCCGCCAGCACCTTCACGAACACGGGCACCTTCTTGCGCGCACCGTGGCGGGCGCCGGCCGCCCGGCCCCCGCCGTCCGCGCTTTCTTGGTTCTTCTGGAGGTCATGCATGCCAACCAGCGTCGGACGGCGAACCGGGCGTGCGGTAGTACCGATCGGCCGGAGCGGGGCAACGAAAGTTGTGTGTCCCCGGGCCGGGGTGTGGCCCTCCGGCCACACTTCAGGGTCGTGACTCCGCCGGTGGGTGGCGCCCGGTAAGGTTCGGGCCATGGCGTCTCGCAGCACTCAGATCCTCGAAGCCGCCGCCCGGGTGATCGCCCGGCGCGGAGTCCGCGGCCTGCGCGTGGAGGAGCTGGCCGCCGAGGCGGGCGTCTCCACCGCGCTGATCTACTACCACTTCAAGGACCGGACCGGGATCCTGCGCAAGACGCTGGAGTTCATCAGCGACCGCGCCGAGCGCTACACGACGGACCGCGACCCGGGCGCCGAACCGCTGACCCCGCGCGAGGAGCTGGACCAGACCCTGCTGCTCGAACTCCAGGACTCGACCGAGGTCAGGGAGAACAGCAGCGCCTGGGGCGAGTTGCGGGCCAGCGCCGTCTTCGACGAGGTCCTCCGCGAGGACCTGGCGCGCTCGACCCTCGTCTGGGTGCAGGAGGTGGCGGCCCTCCTCGGCCAGGTCCGGCCGATGGCCCCGGCCGTCGCCCTCACGGCCGCCGCCGAGCGCCTGACCGCCCTCCTGGAGGGGCTCAGCATGCGCTGGCTCAGCGGCACCCTCCAGATCGCCCACGCCAGGACCCTGATGAGCGAGGCCATCGACGCCGAGGTCCACCGGCTGGGCGGCTGACGGCCCGCCGGAGGCCGCCGCGGCCTCCGGCGCGTTTCCTCCCCTTCCTCCGTGCACTCCCCGCCGCCGCTCCCGTCCCTGTGAGCAGCGACTTAGGGCTGCCAGAGATCTTGACTGATATTTCAGTCAGTGTCACAGTGGCGCATATCCCACCTCCGCCCTTCAGGAAAGGAACGGGACATGCGTGTGCACAGGCCCCTGGGTCAGGAGGCGAAATGCCTCTGACTCCCACCGAGCGAGACCGGCTGCTGCTCTTCACGGCCGCCCAGCTCGCCCGGACGCGCCTGGAGCGCGGACTGCGGCTCAACGTTCCGGAGGCGACCGCCCTGATCGCCGACACGGTCTGCGAGGCCGCGCGTGACGGCCTCCGGCTCGCCGAGGCCCTCGACCGGGGCCGCAGCGTCCTCGGACCCGACGACGTGCTCCCCGGCGTCACCGACGTCGTGACCGAGATCCAGGTGGAGGCGGTCTTCGAGGACGGCACCCGGCTCGCCGTCATCAGCGCCCCGTTCGGCGAGGTGGAGCACGACGACGGCGCCCCCGGCGCCGTCATCCCCCACACGGGGACGCTGCCGGAGGCCAAGCCGGAGGTCGTCCTGGACGTCCGCAACACCGCGGCGGTGCCCGTCAGCGTGACCTCGCACTTCCACTTCTTCGAGGCCAACCCCCGCCTGGAGTTCGACCGGGCCGCCGCGTACGGCATGCGGCTCGCGGCCCCCGCGGGGTCCTCCACCCGCTTCGACCCCGGGGCCGTGGTCGAGGTCGGACTCGTGGCGATGGGCGGGGACCGGATCGCGATCGGCTTCGCGGGCCTGGTCGACGGGCCGCTGGACGCGCCCGGCGCGAAGACCGAAGCCCTGCGGCGCGCCGCCGCCTGCGGCTACCTGGGAGCGGAAGGGGCAGAGCGATGAGCAGGCCCACGAGACACAGTGACCACTGCGAGCCCGGCAGCAGCCGGCACATCGACCCGCACGAGTACGCCGCCGTGCACGGCCCGCGCGCCGGCGACCGCGTCCGGCTCGGCGACTCCGGGCTCGTCGTCCGGGTGGAGTCGGACTCGCAGGCATACGGCGAGGAGTTCCTGGCCGGGTTCGGCAAGACCGCCCGGGACGGCATGCACCTGAAGGCCGCGGCCGTCCGCGAGACCTGCGACGTCGTCATCACCAACGCGCTGGTGATCGACGCCGTGCAGGGCGTCCGCAAGGTGTCCATCGGCATCCGCGAGGGCCGCATCCACGCCATCGGGCGGGCCGGCAACCCCGACACCGTCGACGGGGTCGACGTCGTCGTCGGCACCGGCACCACGATGATCCCCGGCGAGGGGCTCATCGCCACCGCCGGCGCGATCGACACGCATGTCCACCTGCTCTCCCCGCGGATCATGGAGGCGTCCCTGGCCTCCGGCGTCACCACGATCATCGGCCAGGAGATCGGGCCCAGCTGGGGCGTCGGCGTGAACTCGCCGTGGGCGCTGAAGCTCGGATTCAACGCTTTCGACGCCTGGCCCGTGAACATCGGCTTCCTCGCCCGGGGCTCCGCCTCCGACGAAGCGCCCCTGGTCGAGGCCCTGGCCGAGGGCGGCGCCTGCGGCTTCAAGGTCCACGAGGACATGGGCGCCCACACCCGGGCCCTCGACACCGCCCTGAGGGTCGCCGAGGAGCACGACGTCCAGGTCGCCCTGCACAGCGACGGCCTCAACGAGTGCCTGTCGGTGGAGGACACCCTGCGGGTCCTGGAGGGCCGGACGATCCACGCCTTCCACATCGAGGGCTGCGGCGGCGGGCACGTCCCCAACGTCCTCAAGATGGCGGGCGTGCCGAACGTCATCGGCTCCTCCACCAACCCGACCCTGCCGTTCGGGCGGGACGCCATCGCCGAGCACTACGGGATGATCGTCTCCGTCCACGCGCTCAAGACCGACCTGCCGGGCGACGCCGCCATGGCGCGCGACCGGATCAGGGCCGGGACGATGGGCGCGGAGGACGTCCTGCACGACCTCGGCGCGATCGGGATCACCTCCTCCGACGCGCAGGGCATGGGAAGGGCCGGCGAGACCGTACGCCGGACCTTCGCGATGGCCGGGAAGATGAAGGCCGAGCTGGGCCCGCTGGAAGGCGACGGCGCGCACGACGACAACGCGCGCGTCCTGCGCTACATCGCCAAGCTCACCATCAACCCGGCGATCGCCCACGGCCTCGCCCACGAGGTCGGCTCGATCGAGGTCGGCAAGCTCGCCGACCTCGTGCTCTGGCGCCCCCCGTTCTTCGGGGCCAAGCCGCAGATGGTCCTCAAGGCGGGTTTTCCCGCCTACGGCGTCACGGGCGATCCGAACGCCGCCACCGACACCTGCGAGCCCCTGGTCCTCGGGCCGCTGTTCGGCGCCCACGGTGCCGCGCCGGCCGACCTCTCCGTCGCCTTCGTCAGCCGCGCCGCGGCCGAATCGGGGTCCTTCGGGTCGCCGCACGACACCCTGGCCACCCGGCGCAGGCGGGTCGCCGTACGGGGCACCCGCGGCATCGGTCCCGCCGACATGCTGCACAACGCCCGGATCGGGCAGGTGGACGTCGACCCGCGCAGCGGCCTGGTGACCCTCGACGGCGCTCCCATGCGCTCGGAGCCGGCGCAGCAGGTGTCGCTGAGCAGGCTGTACTTCCTCTGACCCGGCTCGATTGGCCAAATCCCCAAAGCTGCGTCGCTTCTCTTGACTGAATTTTCAGTCGGGAGGAGGATGCTGTTCACACCGCGTACCCGTCCCGCTCCCGCGAGGCAGAGCCGGCCCACCGCCGACGGGTACTTCTGGCGAAACGATAGAGAGACCCGTGATGACTGCATTCCGTATGCCTGCCGAGTGGTCCGCGCACGAGGGGTGCCTGATGGCCTGGCCCGTCCGGGAGGACCTGTGGGACAGCGTGCTGGACGACGTCAAGGAGGAGTACGCGAACGTCGCCCGCGCGATCAACGCCTTCGAGCCCGTGACCATGGTCGCGCCCCCCGGCCACGGCGAGGAGGCCCGCACGAGGTGCGGTGACGGGATCACCGTGGTGGAGCTGGCGCAGGACGACTCGTGGTTCCGCGACTCGGCCCCGATCTTCGTCCTCGACGGCGCCGGCAACCGCGCCGGAGTGGACTTCCGCTTCAACGCCTGGGGCCGCAAGCACAGCCCGTACGACTCCGACGACCGCGTCAGCGGCCTCATCCTGGAGCACCTCGGCGTCGAGCGCATCACCTCCGGCATGATCCTGGAGGGCGGGGCCATCACGGTCGACGGCGAGGGCACCTTGATCACCACCGAGCAGTGCCTGCTCCACCCCAACCGCAACCCCGGGATGAACCGGGACGAGATCGAGACGGAACTGAAATCCCAGCTCGGCGTGGACAAGGTTGTGTGGCTTCCCTACGGCGGTCTGCTGGATACGGAGACCGACGGGCACGTCGACGGCGTCTGCGCGTTCGCCGCCCCCGGTAAGGTCGTCGTCTCCCTGCCCGACGACCCCGCACACCCCGATTACGCTCGTATGCACGCCAACCGCGCGATCCTCGAGAACACCACCGACGCCCAGGGCCGTCCCTTCGAGATCATCGACGTCCCCCAGACCGCCTACGCCGACATCGCCGGCGGCCAGGTCGAGGTGTCCTACCTGAACTACTACGTGGCCAACGGCGGCGTCGTCG
This sequence comes from Streptomyces sp. NPDC059534, assembly GCF_042743475.1. NCBI lineage: Bacteria > Bacillati > Actinomycetota > Actinomycetes > Kitasatosporales > Streptomycetaceae > Streptomyces > Streptomyces sp. NPDC059534. The sequence goes on along the minus strand of NZ_JBHWAQ010000001.1, from coordinate 160,731 downwards.
TCCCGGTGGCCGGAGTGCCCCAGGACGACGAAGCGCTCGCGGTCATCGCTGCCGCGTACCCCGGCCGGAAGGTCGTCGGGGTGCGGGCGCCCGGGATCGCCTACGGCGGCGGCGGGGTCCACTGCATCACGCAGCAGGTCCCCGCGGTCCCCGCCACCGCCTGAGCCGAGAACGGACCGCTCCCGGAGGGCCGCTCCAGCGGCCCTCCGGCCCCCCGCACCCCTCACGGAAAGAGAGCGCGACGATGACCACACCCCTGCCTCCCGGCAGCAGACGCCCTCGCGGCCGGCGCGGACGGATCGCCGTGACGACGGCCGCCCTGACCTCCCTCGTGGCCCTCGCGGCCTGCTCCGGTCCGCCGAAGGACTCGGGTGTCACCGGCGGCGAGGCCAAGCTCTCCGCCTCGACGCCGCCGGCCCGCGGCGAGATCGACTCCTTCACCTGGGCCGTCTACGCCGAGCCGCCGACGCTCGATTACACGCTGGCGTTCGACTACCCGCAGAACACGATCCTGTCCAACGTGTGCGAGAGCCTGATGCGCTGGAGCCCGGGCCTCACCCTGGAGCCCGGACTGGCGCAGAAGGCGTCCAACCCGGACCCCACCACCTGGGTCTACGACCTGCGGGCCGGCGTGCGCTTCCACGACGGTAGGATCATGTCCGCCGACGACGTGGTCTACAGCCTCGGCCGCCAGCGCGACCCGGACAACGCCGCCGCCTGGGCGCAGAACTTCCAGAACGTCGCCTCCCTCACCAAGACCGGCCCCCTCCAGGTCACCGTCAAGCTCAAGAAGCCCGACTCCCAGTTCCCCCAGTACATGGCGACGGCCGCGGGCGTGGTCGCCTCCAAGGCCGGCGTCGAGGCGGCGGGCAAGGACTACGGCACCACCGGCGACCTCGCCTGCACCGGCCCGTTCAAGCTCGGCACGTGGAGCAAGGGCCAGTCGATCGAGCTGGACCGCTTCGACGGCTACTGGGGCACCAAGGCCAAGGCCAAGAAGGCCGTCTTCCAGGTCCTGACCGACCCCTCGGCCCGCACCAACGCCATGCTCAGCGGGGACGTCGACGGCGGTTACCTCATCCCCACCGAGAGCTACGGCCGCCTGCGCGGCAGCGGCCTCGGCACCCTGTACTTCGGCGAGGGCCTCAGCACGGTCAACGTCAACATCACCAACATGAAGGGCCCGCTCGGCGACCTCCGGGTGCGCAAGGCGCTCTCCCTCGCCCTCGACCGGTCCGGGTTCGTCAAGGCCGGACTCGGCGGCGCCGGCACCGTCACCTCCTCGCTCACCACCCGGGCCGCCTGGGCCGGAGCCTCCGAGCCGACCCTGAAGGCCGCCTTCGACACGCTGGCGCCCACCACCCAGGACCTCGCGAAGGCCAAGGCCCTGATCAAGGAGGCCGGCGCCACCGGCAAGACGCTGACCGTCGCCACCAGCTCCATAGGCCAGGACGTCTCCCTCCTCGCGACCGCCGTACAGGCCGCCGGGAGCCAGATCGGGCTGAAGATCAACCTCAAGACCATCGCGCCCAACGCCTTCACGGCACTCTTCACCGATCCCGCGGCGCGCGAGGGCATCGACATGTTCCCGCTCACCTACTACGACTCGATCACCGACCCGCTGGACCTGCTGACGAACTTCAAGACCGGCGCCTACCTGAACTTCGCCGGCTACAGCGACAAGCACTACGACGACCTCGTCGACCAGGCCACCGCGGTCTACCCGCGCGACCAGCGCCTGAAGATCGAGGCCGGGCTGCAGAAGCAGGCCGCCGAGCAGCTGCTGTGGATCCCGGTCGCCGAGTGGCCCACCGCCGTCTTCCTCAACAAGCGGATCACCGGCGCCCCCACCTCCATCGCGTACATGTACTACCCGTGGGCCGCCGAGGTCGGTGCCGCCGAGGCGGGAGCCACGCAGTGAACTTCCTGAGATTCGCCGCACGCCGGGTGGCGGAGATGGCCGCCACCCTGCTCGGTGCGTCGTTCGTGGTCTTCGGCGCCATGTACCTGGCGCCGGGCAACCCGGCCAGCTTCCTGCTCTCCGGACGCTCCGCCTCGCCGGAGGCCCTCGCCGCGATCAACGCCCAGTACCACCTGGACGACCCCTTCTTCGTCCGGTACCTCAGCTGGCTCGGCGACATCCTGCACGGAGACTTCGGGCGGTCCATCACCTACCGCACCGACGTCTCCCGGCTCCTGGCCGACCGCCTTCCCACCACCCTGCTGCTCGTCGTCATGGCGCTGGTCGTGGTCGTCGTGATCGGCCTGATCCTGGGCTGGGTCGCCGCCGTCCGCGGCGGCGGCACCGACTCCGCGATCCTGGTCGGGACCACCTTCGCCGTCGGCACCCCGTCCTTCGTCGCGGCCGTCCTGCTCCAGGGGCTCTTCGCCGTCAAGCTCGGCTGGTTCCCCAGCGGCGGCTCCGGCGACGGCTTCCTCGACCAGGTCTGGCACCTCACCCTGCCGGCGATCGCCCTCGCCCTCTACCTGATCGGCATGCTCGCCCGGGTCACCCGGTCCGCCATGGCCGAAGCCCTCGACAGCGAACACGTCACGGTCGCCCGCAGCCGCGGCGTCCCCGAGCGCCAGGTCATCAGCCGCCATGTGTTCCGCAACTCGCTGGGCACCGTCCTCACCACCGGCGGACTGATCGTCTCCACCCTCCTGGTCTGCACGATCCTCGTGGAGACCGCGTTCAGCATCGGCGGCGTCGGCCAGCTCCTGGAGCTGTCCACCACGACCAAGGACTTCCCGACCGTCCAGGCGATCTCCCTGATCATCGTCGCCCTCTTCATGACCGTGAACCTGATCGTCGACCTGGTGCTGCCCCTGGTCGACCCGCGGATCACCCTCGGATCGAGGAGTTCCTCCGTATGACCGCCGTCCTGACTCGCAGGCCCGGCCTCGCGAAGATCCGTACCGCCCGGTCCCCGCTGTACCTGGTCTGCCTCGGCTTCGTCGCCCTCGTCACCGTCGCCGCGCTCCTCGCGCCGTGGCTGGTGCCGTACGACCCCAACGCGGTCGACCTCGGCAACGCGCTGGCCGCTCCCTCCCCCGAGCACCTCCTCGGCGTCGACGCCGCCGGCCGCGACACCCTCTCCCGGCTGCTCCTCGGCGCCCGCACCTCGCTCCTGGGACCCCTCGGCGTCGTGGTCTTCTCCACCGTCGCCGGCGTCGCGATCGGCATGGCCGCGGGCTGGCGGGGCGGCTGGCTCGACTCCGTCCTCTCGCGCAGCACCGAGCTGGTCTTCGCCTTCCCCGGCATGCTCCTCGCCATCCTGATCATCTCGATCTACGGCGAGGGACTGCTCGCCCCCGTCATCGCCCTCTCCATCGCGTACCTGCCGTACGTCAGCCGCCTCACCCGCTCCCTCGTGCTGGCCGAACGCAAACGCCCCTACGTCAGCGCCTACCAGGTCCAGGGCCACTCGGCCCTCCAGATCTGCCTGCGCCACGTCCTGCCCAACATCGCCCCCGTCGTCCTCGCCCAGTCCACCATCAACTTCGGCTACGCACTGATGGACCTCGCCGGCCTGTCCTTCCTGGGACTCGGGGTACCCGCGCTCACCCCCGACTGGGGCCGCATGGTCTTCGACGGCCAGACCGCCATCCAGCACGGCTACCCGCTGTCGGCGGTCCTGCCCTGCGTGTTCATCGTGCTCACCGTCGTCGCCTTCAACGTGGTCGGAGAGCGCTGGGCCGACCGCGTCGCCAGGAGAGACCGATGAACCCGACGAAGACCCCGCACACCCTCGACGTCCAAGGGCTGCGCATCACCCTGCCCGGCACGGCCCGGCCCGTCCTCGACGGCGTCGACCTCCACGTCGGCGCCGGCGAGACCGTCGCCCTCGTCGGCGAGTCGGGCTCCGGCAAGACGCTCACCTCGCGCAGCGCCCTGAACCTGCTGCCGCCCGGGGCCGTCGTCGAAGGCGCCGTCCGCGTCCGCGGCGAGGACGTGCTCACCATGACCGCCGACCAACTGCGCGCCCTGCGCACCGGCACGGTGTCCATGATCTTCCAGGACCCCCGCGCCGCCCTGAACCCGCTGCGCCGCATCGGTGACTTCCTCACCGAGAGCGTCACCCTGACCGGGACCATGAGCCGGGCGGACGCCACCGCCCGCGCCGGCGAACTGCTCCGGGCGGTCGGACTCGACGAGTCCGCCCTGCGCAAGTACCCCGGCCAGGTCTCCGGCGGCATGCTGCAACGCGTCATGATCGCGGCCGCCCTCATGGGCGACCCCGCGCTCGTCCTCGCCGACGAGCCCACGACCGCGCTCGACGTCACCACCCAGGCCGAGGTCATCGCCCTCCTGGCCGAACTCCGCGCCCGCTTCGGCACCGGCCTGCTCTTCGTCACCCACGACCTCGACCTCGCCGCCGCGATCAGCGACCGGGTGTACGTCATGTACGCCGGCCGGATCGCGGAGAGCGGACCCGCCGAGGCCCTCTTCGCGCGGCCCCGGCACCCGTACACCTCGGCGCTGCTCGCCTCCACACCCCGCCTGGAAGCCCCGCAGGGCAGGCTCGCCGCCATCGACGGCCAGCCGCCCGACCTCCGGCAGGAACTCATCGGCTGCCCGTTCGCCACCCGATGTCACCTGGCCACCGAGATCTGCGACCAGCAGGCCCCCGAACCGCGGTCCGCCCCCGGCCGTCCGCACCACCAGGCCGCCTGTCACCACAGCGACCGCCTCGAAGGGAGCCCCGTCGATGCCTGAGAACGTCCTGGAGGCCGTCGGCCTCCACCGCGCCTTCGGCAGCGTCCGCGCCGTCGACGACGTCTCCTTCGCCCTCCCCGAGGGCGGCTCGCTGGGCATCGTCGGAGAATCCGGCTCCGGCAAGACCACCACCGCCCGGATCGTCGTCGGTCTGGAGCAGGCCGACTCCGGGGACGTCCTGGTACGCGGCCTGGCCCGCGACCCGCGCAGCCGCGGCCGCGCCCGGCGGCTGGCCAGGGCGCGCGAGGTCCAGATGGTCTTCCAGGACCCGTACCTCTCCCTCGACCCGAGGACCAGCGTCGAGCAGGTGCTGCGCGAGACCCTGCGCCTGCACTTCCCCGGCACCGACCACGACCGGCGCGTCCGCGAGCTCCTCGACCAGGTCGGCCTGGGCACCCGGGCCGCCGACGCGCGGCCCCGGCAGCTCTCCGGCGGCCAGCGCCAGCGCGTCGCCATCGCCCGCGCGCTCGCCGTGGAACCGGCCGTCCTCGTCCTGGACGAGGCGGTCGCCGCGCTCGACGTCTCCGTCCAGGCGCAGATCCTCAACCTCCTCGCGGACATCCGCGAGGAGACCCGGATCGGCTACCTGTTCATCACCCACGACCTCGGCGTGGTCCGGTGCGTCACCGACGACGTCATCGTCATGCGGCACGGCCGCGTCGTCGAGGCCGGCCCCACGGCCGAGGTGCTCGCCGCGCCCCGCCACCCGTACACCCGGCTCCTGCTGGAATCCGTCCCCCGGCCCGGCTGGGACCCCGAGGCCATCGCCGCGGCCCGCCGGGCGCTCTGACCAGGACGTACCCTCCCGCGACGCACCGCGCCCCAACGCACCGTGCCCGCGACGAACCGCCCCGCGAGGCACCGCGCCCCAACGCACCGTGCCCGCGGCGCACCGTGACCGCGACGCACCGCGCCCCAACGCACCGCGTTCGCGGCACACCGCCACCGCACCGAACTCGGCGGCGGGGGACTGGGCGGCATCCTGTGCGCCCACCCCACCCCACCCCACTCCCGTCGCCGACACCCCCACCGCGCACGCACGTTGACACAGGAGGTCAACCATGAACCACCACGCTGTCGCCCGCCACGCGGGCCCCGGGCTCAACAGGCGCCGCTTCCTGGCGGCGGCCGGCCTCACGGCCGCGGGCGCCGCCATCGCGACCGCCGTCCAGAGCCGTGCCGGTGCCGCGCCGTCCGCCGGCTTCTTCCGGGTCCCGGTCGAGGACGTCCGCCACACCCGTACGTGGATGGCGTTCCCGGACAGCACCTCGATCTGGGGCGGCAAGCTGAGCGGCGTCCAGGCCGACATCGCCCTGATCGCCCGTACGATCGCGAAGTACGAGCCGGTCGTCGTGTGCGCCAACTCCGGGAGCGCCGCGAAGGCCCGCACGATGTGCGGCCCCACGGTCACCGTCATCGGCTCGATCCCGGTCGACGACTGCTGGATGCGCGACACGGGGCCGGTCTTCCGTACGGACGGCTACGGCGGCCTCGACACCGTGGGCCTCAACTTCAACGGCTGGGGCAACAAGCAGGCCCACTCCCGGGACGCCCTGGTGGCCGAGCGGATCGCCGCGCACGTGGGGGTGCCGTTCACCTACGCCGACCTGGTCGGTGAGGGCGGCGCCATCGAACAGGACGGCGCCGGCACGCTGATGGCCACCCGCAGCAGCCTCGTGAACCGCAACCGGAACCCCGGGATGTCGGAACGCCAGCTGGAGCGGGCGATGTGCGACGCGTACGGCGCGTCCAAGGTCATCTGGTTCGACGGCGTCTACGGCCAGGACATCACCGACGACCACGTCGACGCGACCTCCCGCTTCCTTTCGCCCGGCGAGGCGCTCGTCCAGATGCCCGTCGCCGCCGACAACGACGCCTACGCCCGTGACGCCCGCCGGCAGTACGACACCCTGTCGGTCTCGACGACCTCGGCCGGCCGCGCGATGGACGTGATGCGCCTCCAGGGCCCGGACTACAACAAGATCCGTTCCACCAACCGGGACTTCCTCGCCTCCTACGCCAACTTCTACCTCTGCAACGACGCGGTCATCTCGGCCCAGTTCGGTGACAAGAGGGCCGACGAGGCGGCACGGGCGACCCTGTCCCGTCTGTACCCCGACCGGTACATCGAGCAGATCAACATCGACCGCCTCGGCACCGGCGGCGGGGGCATCCACTGCGTCACCCAGCAGCAGCCCGTCGCCTGACGAACAGTGACTGAAATTTCCGTCAGCGAGTTCTGTCTCGGCCATTGACTGAAATTTGAGTCAGTCCCTAATGTGAGCGCACCGTACAGCGCCTGCGGTCACCGCGGGCGCTGTACCGATTTCCTGGACGCATCCCTGAACAGGAGCCCACATGGGGCCAGTTGTCTCGCAGACGCATGATTCCGCATCGCACGCGGGCATCGAACAGCACTCGATCGACTGGGTGCCCCTTTCGGAACGGCACGGCAAACCCTCGAGCGTCGGGGCCATCTGGTTCGTCGGCAGCCTCAACCTCACGGGTCTGGCGACCGGCGTCGTGACGCTCTCCATGGGGGCCTCGCTCGTCTGGACGGTGATCGCCACCGTCCTCGGCTCGCTCTTCGGAACGTTCTTCATGGCGTTCCACTCGGCCCAGGGCCCCCAGCTGGGTCTGCCCCAACTGGTCCAGTCCCGGCCCCAGTTCGGCTACCTCGGCGCCGCGCTCACCGTGTGGGTCTTCGCCCTGGTGAACTACGTGGCCTTCAACACCTCCGACGCCCTGCTGTCCGGCCAGGCCATGAACCTGCTCACCGGCATACCCAACGGCATCGGCTATCTGCTGGCCGCCGCGGTGGCCACGGTCATCGCCCTGTTCGGCTACGAGTGGATCCACCGGATCAACAAGTGGCTCACCTGGCCGTTCGTCGTCGTCACCGCGGCGATCACCGCGGCCGCCCTCTTCGGCGGCGGCCTCCCGGACGGCGTCTGGACGCCGGGCCCGTTCGAACTCGCCCCCTTCATGCTGGTGTTCGTCTTCGTCGCCGGCTTCCAGCTCGGCTGGGCGCCGTACGTCTCGGACTACTCGCGCTACCTGAGACCCGACGTCCCCGTCCGCAGCACCTTCTGGTGGACCTACCTGCCGAGCGCGATCTCCGGCATCTGGGTGTTCGTCCTCGGAGCCGTGGTCTCCGCGGGCGCCCCCGAGGGCACCGACCCGGTGACCGCCCTGAAGCTGGCCGCCGACCGGCTGTTCGACGGCTTCGGCACGATCGCGGTGATCGTCCTCCTCGTGGGACTGCTCTCCATCATGGCGATCAACCAGTACGGCGGCAGCCTCACGATGATCTCGATCGTCGACTCGTTCCGCCCGGTCAAGCCGACGCGTTCGATCCGCGTCGTGACCATCGGCATCATGCTGGTGGCCGTCGGAACGGTCTCCACCCTGGTCGGCATCGACCAGTTCAACTGGTTCTTCGCGAACGTGGTCGTCGTCCTGACGTACCTGTTCATCCCCTGGACGGCCATCAACCTGGTCGACTTCTTCTTCGTGCGACGCGGCCAGTACGTCGTCAAGGAGATCTTCAACCCGAACGGCATCTACGGCCGATGGGGCTGGCGCGGAAACCTCGCCTACGTGATCGGCCTGGCCTGCATGGCCCCGTTCATGGTCATCACCGGCCTCTTCGTCGGACCCGTAGCCAAGATCCTCGGCGGCGTCGACTGCTCGATCTTCGTCGGCCTGCCGGTGGCGGGCGCCCTCTACTGGGCCTTCGCCCGAAGCCTCGATCTGACCACCGAACGCCGGATGGTCCGGGAGGAGGGGCTGCTGGACCGCCTGCACTGAGCAACCCGCGCCTGCACGTACAGAACCTTTGAGAGAAGGAGCACCACGTGAACACAGAGCACGACGGCGAACGCCCCGGCATCAGCCGCAGAACCCTCCTGGCCCGGACCGGAGCGGCCGCCGCCGCCCTGGCGGTGGGACCCGTCATCGGCGGCATCCAGCCGGCCATGGCCGCCTCCTGGCGCGTCCCGGGCGAGGACGCTCCGCACAAGCGGACCTGGATGGCCTGGCCGTCCAGCTACACGATCTGGGGCAACCTGCTGTCCAAGATCCAGGCCGACATCGCCAAGCTGGCCAAGGAAGTCGCCAAGTACGAACCCGTGATCATGTGTGCGGACGGCTCCTCGGCCGCCTCGCAGGCCCGGACGGCGTGCGGGTCCACCGTCACGGTGATCAGCTCCATCCCGGTGTCGGACTGCTGGATGCGGGACACCGGCCCGCTGTTCCGCGTCGACGGGGCCGGCGGCCTCGACTCCTTCGGCCTGAACTTCAACGCCTGGGGCGAGAACGCCACGACCTTCTACGGTCTCCCGGCCTCCGCCTACGCCAAGGACCGTCTGGTCGCGGGCCGTGTCGCCTCCTACGCGGGCGTCCCGTTCGCCAGTGCGTCCGTGGTCGGCGAGGGCGGTGGCATCGAGTACGACGGCGACGGCACCGTGATGGCGACCGAGAGCTGCTGGCTCAACAGCAACCGCAACCCCGGCAAGTCGCGGAGCCAGGTCGAGGCGGAGCTGCTGGCCCGCTTCGGCGCCACGAAGATGATCTGGCTGCCCGGCGTCAAGGGCGAGGACGTCACCGACGGCCACATCGACGGAACCGCCCGCTACATCAAGCCCGGTGTGGTGATGGTGCAGCTGGCCGGCGCCGTACGGCCCGACGTGTGGACCGCCAACGCCCAGGCCATGTACAACGTCCTGGCCAACGCGACCGACGCGAAGGGACGCAGGCTCCAGGTCCTCACCATCGAGGGGCCCGACACCCTGCCCCGCATCTCGGCGGGCAAGCGCGCGGACTTCCTCAGCTCGTACATGAACTGGACGGTGACCAACCAGGCCATCATCACCACCCAGTTCGGCGACACCGCCAAGGACGCGGCGGCCAAGGCGGCGATCTCCGCCGCCTACGGCCGGCCCGTCGTCCAGCTCAACCTCGACAACCTGTACGGCAACGGCGGCGGTGGCGCCCACTGCGTCACCATGCAGGAGCCCAACCGCTGACCCCGGCACGACCGGCCGGCCGTTGAGCCGCAGCCCGGGTCCCGTCCTCGGGGCCCGGGCTGTCCCGTACCGCCGGGGCGTCGTGATCCTTTACCGCCGGGACGCCCTGATCCTTTCCGGGCCGGGGAACCCCGGGGAACCGGAGGACCTGATCAGACCCCCTTGCGGAGGGCGCGGGTGATCTCCAGGCCCTCGGCCTCGGTGAGCCGGTCCTCGCAGGGGATGCCGAGGGCGGTGGCGAGGTCGCGGCCGTGGAGGTCGACGGCCGACTCGACGAGTTCGGCGAACTCGTGCACGGCGAGGCGGCCTTGGCGCCAGGCCGAGGACCAGACGACGGCGACGACGAGGGCGGCCGGCCACCACCACAGGGCGGGCAGGACGTAGAGCGCGCCCCAGCCCGCGCGGCGGGCCGCCGCGGTCAGGGCGGCACGGGCGGACCGGATCTCGCCGTGGGCGGTGTCGGGCAGGAGCAGCCACAGCCTGGGCCAGGCCGTGGTGAGGTCGAGCCGGTAGGCCCGGTGGACGCGGGCGTCGACGGAGAGCAGCCGGTCGCCCATCCACGTGGGGCGGGCCGGGCGGGTGAGCGCGATGAGGTTGCGGCGCGCGTTCAGCGCGACCGTGACGTCGGCGGGGTCCCCGTCGTCGCCGTGGCCGTCCGCGGAGTGCGCGCGCGACGGCAGTTCCCCGGCCGCGTCGGGCCTGGCATCCCCCGCCGCGGCAGCGGTGACGCGCAGCACCCTGGCGGTCAGGGCCTGCCGGTACCGGGCGTCGGCGGCGCCCCACCGGCGTACCCGGCGACGGGTCAGGGCGCGGCCCGCCGGGCGGAGCGGTCCGGGCCAGTCACCGAGCCAGAGCCGCTCGACGCCGCCGCCGAGTGCGGCGGCGAGTCGGCTGACGCCGGCGGAGGCCACCAGGACGAGGGTCGCGATCAGGACCACCGAGCCGGGGGAGTGGGCCGTCGGGAGCTCGGCGAGCCGGTCGATGCGCTCGACGAGCCGGCCGCGGTCGGTCGCGTGCCGGTGGCCGAGGACCGAACCGGCCGACGCCACCGCGAGGTAGAGCAGACCGGGCAGCACGAGCAACGAGAGCCAGGTGTCGGCGAGTTTGCCGCCGAGCGTCGTCAGGAACGCGGTCATCGCTCACAGCCTCACCAGACGCAGGGAGGTGTCGAACAGGTCGCAGGTGCCGCCGCCTTCGAGAACCACCCGGTCGCACCGCCCCACCGGACACACCAGGGCCTCCTCCACGGGGTGCCCGCCGCCGAGGTCGGGGAGCACGCCGCCACCGGGGGAGCGCTGCTCCCCGAGTCCTCGGGCGATGCCCCATGTCCGCAGCAACTCGTCGACGGTGTCCGCGAGTCGACCGGCGTCGTCGTCCGCCCCGAAGGCGGTGAGCGCGGAGTCCAGCGCGGCCTGTTGTCCCCGGTGCTCCGCGACGCGGCGGATCGCGGTGAGCTGCTCGCACAACCGCGCAAGCCATATGGATCCGTCCCCCGCCATCCCGCCGCCCCTCGATCGGTGCCGACCTCGCTGAGTACGGTAACGCGTGTGACTGCGAGGCGTGACGACTTGGTGCGGGCGCTCGACGCCCGTCTGCTGATGTACCGGTCATCCATGGACCCGGCGGCGGTGCTGCATCCTCATGTCCTGGGGTGGATAAGGGAGTTGATGACCCTCGTGCCGGATCCCTCGGCCGACCCCGAGGTCGTGCGGGCCATCGCCGACCTGTATCTCTGCCGGAGCCTGGCGCTGGGCGCGGAACAGGGACGCGAGGACGCGGCCGTCGCGGCGGCCCTGGAGCGCTTCGTCACACGCGAGGGACCCACCGGCGCGAGAGCGGGCACGGACGCGGAACCGGGCACGGACGCGGAACCCGGCACGGAAGGTGAATCCGGCCGGCGGGTGGCCGCCGTCTATCTGGAGGCGTGCGAGAGCGCGGCAGCGGCCCAACGCGACCCGGACCCCGCGCTGTTGCAGCAGGCGCTTCGGGCGACGAAGGCCGCGGTCGACGCCATCCCCGTACGGCTCCGTCCCCTGCGGGCCACCGTTCTCGCCCTGCGGGGAATGACCCTGCGCCGAAAGTACGAGCAAGGCGGCGAACCGGCGGACCTGGGCGACGCCATTTCCGCGCTCCGGGAGGCCGAGGCGACGGCCGGCAGCGGCCACCCCGAGCGGGCGCGCATCCTCTCGGCGCTCGGCGCCGCGCTGCGCGAACGCCACGACCACGGAGGAGGTCTCGAGGACGTACTGGAAGCGGTACGGGTCGCCCGCGCGGCCGTCGAGACCGGCGAGGAGGGCGACCGCGGGGGCAGGCTGCACAACCTGGGGCTCGCCCTGCGGCGACGCCACGAACGCACCGGGGACCGGGCCGACCTCGAAGAGGCCGTCGCCGTCCACCGCGAAGCCGTCGCCCGCACCCCGGCGGACCACCGGGACCACGCCCTGCTCCAGCAGGGCCTGGCCAACGCCCTGCACGCCCGGTACGAACGCGACGGCCGCGCCGAGGACTTCGAGGCCCGCGTGGCGGCCCTGGAAGTCGCCGCCGACACCGCCCGTGGCGGCGCGGTGGAGGAAGGCGGCCACCACGAGGCGTGGCCCGCCGCCCTGCTCGCTCTGGCCACCGCCCTCGCCGAACGGCACGAGGCGACGGGCCGGGACGCCGACGCGGACCGCGCCGAGAGGCTGCTGCGCACGGCAGCCGCCGCGCTGCCGCCCCGGCACCCGCACAGCGCCCTGATCCAGCACGAACTCGGTCTGCTGCTCAGCCGCCGCGAACGGGCCGGCGCCGCGGCCGCCCTGCGTACCGCCGCCTTCCACCCGGCCACCACACCCCGCCTGCGCCTCCAGGCCGCCCACGCCTGGGCGCGCGGGGAGATGGAGGCGGGCCGGCCGGAGGAGGCGATGACCGCGTACGAGCAGGCCGTCGCCCAACTGCCCGCCCTCGTCCCGCGCCATCTGGCACCCGTCGACGCCGAGCACGCGCTCGCCGAGACCCGGGGCCTGGCCGGCGAGGCCGCGGCCTGCGCCCTGGCCGTCGGGGACGAGACCGGCGCGCTCGCCCTGCTGGAGCTGGGACGGGGGATCCTGCTCGCGCAGGGCATGAAGCACCACGACGAGGTGGCCGAACTCCGCAGCCAGGCACCGGAGTCAGCCGACCGGCTGGTGTGGCTTCGCGCCCGGCTCGACACCGGGGAGGAGGACGCGTCGCCGGACCGACGGCACGAGCTGGCGGCCGAATGGGACGGGCTCCTCGCCCGGATCCGCGCCCGGGAGGGATTCGAGGACTTCCTGCGCCCCCGGCGATCCACCCGGCCGCTGCCACCGGGCACGGAAGGGCCCGTCGTCCTCGTCAACGTCAGCCGGTTCCGCTGCGACGCGCTCACCCTCACCGCCGACGGGCTCGGGGTCGTACCGCTGCCCGACCTGACCCTGCCCGAGGTGCTCGACCGCACGGTGTCCTTCCTCGGTGCCCTCGACCGGCTCCGGGAGCCCGACACGGACGACCTCCTGGCCCAGATGTCCGCCGAGGAGGAGCTCGACGGCCACCTCGCCTGGCTCTGGGACGCGGTGACCGGCCCCGTGCTCGACGCCCTCGGCCTCACCGGGCCCTCCGGAGGCCGACCGCCCCGCATCTGGTGGATTCCCACCGTACCGCTGGCCTTCCTCCCCCTGCACGCCGCCGGACACCACCGAGAGGCGGCCGGGCGAACCGTACTCGACCGAGCCGTCTCGTCGTACGCCCCCACCGTGCGCGCCCTCGCGCGAAGCCGGCGCCCCCCGGACCGCCCGCCCGCCCCCGCGTTCCTGGTGGTCGGCGTCCCCGAGGCACCCGCGGCCCGGCCGCTCCCCGGGGCGGCCGAGGAGGCGGCCGCGGTCGCCGGCATGCTCGGCGGGGCCCGCCTGCTGACCGGACCGGCCGCGACCCGCGACGCCGTGGTCGCCGCTCTCGGCGACCACACCTGGCTGCACTTCTGCGGTCACGGCGCCGCCGAACCCACCACCGCCTCCGGCAGCCGCCTGCTCGTCCACGACCACCTCGACCACCCCCTCACCGTCGCCGGCATCTCCCGCCTCGACCTCCCCGCGGCCGAACTCGCCTACCTGTCCGCCTGTACCACCGCCAGGACCGGTTTCACCGCCATGGACGAGGCACTCCATCTCGCCGGCGGTCTCCACCTCGCCGGATTCCGCCATGTGCTGGGCTCCTTGTGGGAGATCGACGACATGGTGTCCCTGCGCGTCGCCGAGCGCGTGTACGCCGGCCTCGGCGCGCCCCGACCGGTGGCGGACCGGGCCGCGTACGCCCTGCACGACGCGGTCCGCGAGATGCGCGACCGCTATCGGGCCACACCGTCGCTGTGGGCGGCGTACATTCACGTAGGGCCATGAACACGCCTATTACGCAAGCGAGTTGGGTGCTACCGCCGGACAGCGCGACGATGCCGGCGGCGCCACCCCGCCGAAGGGGGAGAGCTGTGAGCAGGTGGTGGAGACGCGGCGGGGCCGACGGCGGCGACGGCCGGACGGCGGGGGGACGCGCGGGCCCGACCAGGGACGAACGCGTCGACGCCGCGTACCATCACGGCTTCCCGATCACGGAGGACCTCGCACGGCAGGCCGCGGAAGCGGGCAACGTCAAGGCGATGACGGTCTACGGCATCGGCCTCGGCAACCGCGGGGCCATGGCCGAGGCCGAGGAATGGCTCCAGCGCGCGCGGGCGGCCGGCGACCCGATGGCCTCCGTGGTGCTGGGCACGATCCGCCTGGACCGCGGAGATTACGCCGAGGCCGAGCGGTACTTCAGGCCGGTCGCCGAGACCGGCAACGCCATGGCCCGGCAGGCGCTGGACGAAGCACGCGCCCTGCGCGCGGCGGCGGACCGCGCACCCGACCCGGTACCCCCGGCACCCGCTCCCGCACCCGCCCGCACACCGGACGCGCCCGCCCCGCCGGACAAGGCCGTCGAGTGGGCGACCCGCCAACTGCTCCGCAACACCGACGACAGCCACCCCCACGTGCACCTGGCCATGGCCGTGCTCAGCGCCCACGAGGGCGACTGGAACTCCGCCCGGACCTACTTCGCCGCCGCGCGGGAATCGGGCGACCCCGAGGTCCTGTACTGGATCTCCCTGATGCGCATGGGCGAGGACGGCCCCGAGGCGGCCCTGCCCCACATCCGGCGCGCCGCCGACGCCGGACACCCGGCCGCCCGGCACACGATGGGAGCGCTGCTGGCCGAAGCGGGCGAGGCAGCCGAGGCGGAGCGGTACTACCGGCTCGCCGCCGACGCCGGACACGTCGACTCGTACGTCAACCTGGGCGTCCTGCTCCGGGAGCGCGGCGACCTCGACGGAGCGGAGACGTACTACCGCAAAGCCATCGACGCGGGCGACACCGGCGGCATGAACAACCTCGGGAACCTGCTGCGTCGGCGCGGGGACATGGCCGGCGCCGAACAGTGGTGGCGCAGGGCCGCCGACGCGGGCAACGTCGACGCGATCGTCAGCTGCGGCGCCGTCCTCGCGGAGCGCGACGACTGGGAGGGCGCCGAGGAGTACTGGCGCCGCGCCGCGGAGCAGGGCCATACCGCCGCCAAGCTCAACCTGGCGACGGCGCTGATGCGCAGGGGAGAGGGGGCCGAGGCCGAACGCTGGCTGCGGACCGTCGAAGCTCCGGCCGAAGCGCCGGCGTCCGCCGCGCCCCGGCCGGACGGGCCCGACCTGGCGGCCGTAGCCGACTGGCTCGGCGGCCCCGCCCGCGCCGGTGACGCCGACGCCCGCGCCGCGCTCGACCTCCTGGAGGGGAAGGGGGAGACCCCCGGAGAGGGGCGGCCGACCCCCGGAGAGGGGCCCTGAGGCACCCGGTCCGCACCGTTCCCCCGAACGGCCCAGAGCACTCGCCGGGCAGGGCGGCGTCGCTTCCAATGGGCAGGACCGGTCGGGGCAGGGTCGGGAGGCGGGATGTCGTGGGCGACCCGGGTACGGAACATCCGTACGGGGGCGGAGCGCCGTTTCCCGGTGCTCTCGGAACTGACGGCGAGACTGGTGAGCGGGAACCTGCTGGATTCGGCCACCCGCCTGGCCGCTCAGGGGTTCCTGGCCGCCGTGCCCCTGCTGTTCGCCGTCGCGGCGTTCGCCCCGCTCGGGGTGCGGCAGCAGCTGGCCGACTCCCTGCGCTCCATGTTCGGACTGAGCGGCGCGTCGGACCACGAACTCCGCCAGGTCCTCAACCGGTCCGCCCCCGACGGACTGCGGGAGACCACCGGCGTCGTCGGCGCGCTCGTGGCGCTGGTGTCGGCCACGAGTTTCAGCCGCGCCATGGCGCGGGTGTGCGAACGGGCCTGGGGGCTGCCCAAGGCCGGGACCCGGATCGCGGCCTGGCGCTGGACCGTGTGGCTGCTGGCCCTGCTCCTGGTGGTGCTCCTCCAGGAGCCCCTCCGCGAAGGCTTCGGCGTCGGCCTCTGGCTGGGCATGCCGGTGTTCTTCCTGGTGAGCACCGGAGTGTGGCTGTGGACCCAGCACCTCCTGCTCGTCAAGCGCGTCGCCTGGCTCCCGCTCCTCCCCGGCGCGCTCCTGGCCGGCGTCGCCACGAGCGTCCTCGGACTCACGGCACGCCTCTACATGCCGGGCGCCCTCAACAGGGCCCTGGCCGAGTACGGCTCGCTGGGCCTGGTCCTCACCATGCTGTCCTGGCTGATCGTGGTCTGCGCCGCCCTCACCTTCTCGTTCACCATCGGCGCCGTACTGGCGCGGGAACCCCCGCTGAGCCACTACCTCGGCACGGACCGCCCGACGCCCGGCCCGGACACCTCCCGGCCGGAGCCGCCGGCCCGGCCCGGGCGGTCCGGGTCGTGACGCCCCCGCGCCGCTCCGAGCGCCGTCGGGGCCCCGCGCGGGGGGCCGGGGCGGCGGGTTTGAGCCGCTGGGGGGACACCCCCGGCCGCGAGGCGCCCGCCCCGGACGGCAGCACCGG
>NZ_JBHWAQ010000001.1:0-144003 GCF_042743475.1 Streptomyces sp. NPDC059534 | reverse complement strand
ACCCCCCCCGCCCGCCCCCCCCGCCCCGGCCCGGGGGGCCCGGGCGGTCACCCCCCCCCCCCCCCCCGCGCGCCCCCGCCCCCGCCACACCCCCCCGGGCCCGACGAGTTCACCGGAGGCGGTTCACCAGCTGACCGTACGGCCGCCGAAGGCGACGAGCAGACGGCCGTCCGCAGCGTACGACCAGGTCAGGGCGCCGGAGTACGCGGAGCAGCGGGAGCCGTTCGCGCCGGACCAGAACTGGTTCGAGGCGTCGACGTCACCTATGGTCCGGTCGTTCGTCCCGCTGCCGGTGCCGCGGCAGGAGGTGTTGTTCCGGAAGACCGACGTGCCCGCGTCGAAGGAGAAGTTCCGCTGGGCGTTGTCGACGCTGATGTTGTCCGAGACGGTCATCCTTCCCGGGTTGCTGTTGTACGTGAACCCGTGCTTGCCGTTGTGGAAGGCGATCGTGCGCCGGACCACGTGGTCGACCGCGATGTCCTCGCCGCCGAGCTTGAACCCGTTGCGGTCACCGGCGCCGGCCTGGGACCCGTCGCTGAGGGTGCCGTTGTCGTACGCGAGGGAGTCCTCGATGGTCACGGTCCCGATGGGCCCGGTGTCGGGCTTGGTGTAGAGGTCCCAGCCGTCGTCGATGTTGTGGTGGGACACGGCGTACCGGAAGACGTTCCCGCCGCCGACGGTGAGCTTCGCGGCGAATCCGTCGGCGTCCTCGCCGTCCGAGTCGGCGTTGTCGTGCGACTCCGCGCTCAGGACCAGGTTGTCGTGCGGCCACTGGTCACGGGGCGTGGTGGAGGCGATGCGGCCGAGCTGGAGGCCGGTGTCGCGGTTGAAACGGGTGACCGTGCGCTCGATGACGTTGTTGCTGCCGCCGACGTAGATGCCGTTGTCGCCCGCGCGCTCGACGACGATTCCGTTGACGTGCCAGTACGAACCGTTCAGCGCGAGGCCGCGGTTCGCCGGGTCCTCGGTCATGGCGGAGAAGTTCAGCACCGGGGTCTCGCCCGGGTAGGCGGCGAGCTTCTTCAGGGCGCCCGCGGTCCCGTTGTTGCCGGCCGGGACGGTGACGGTCGTGGAGTACGGGTAGGTGCCGCCCCGGAGGTAGATCGTCCCGCCGGCGGCGACCCGGCCGATCGCCGAGGTGAGGGTCGTGGGGGCGGACTGCGTCCCGGCCGCGCCGTCCGTGCCGTTCGGGGCGACGTACAGCGCGCCGCCCGCGGGCGGCGGGGCGTCGGCCGTCGTGACGTTCAGGGAGTCGAGGTTGGGCAGGCCGGCGGAGGTGGTGGGGGTCAGCCGGATGGTGTTGGCGCCCGCGTTCAGGGTCACGGTCAGGGTCTTGGCGGCCCAGGTGGACCAGGCGCCCGTCGTCTCGAACGACGGCGTCTGCACGGTCGTCCCGTTGACGACGAGCCCGGCGGGCCGCGCGGCCGTGGTCCCGTTGGCGAAGCGCACCGTCAGCGTCGCCGTTCCCGCCGCGGCGGCGTTCACCGTGAACTGCGCGTGGGCGCCTATGGCGTTGGTGCCGTTGCAGAAGCCGCTGCCGGTGTAGCCGGACCAGTCGGAGTCGATGGTGCCGGTGCAGACCGCCGGCGACGACTCGGCCTCGTACAGGGCCGACGCGGCGTTGACCGTGTGCGCGGACAGGGCGACGAGCGTGCCTGCCAGCAGGCCCACGCAGGCGGTGACGGATCGCAGATGCATCTGGGGTCTCCAGGAGGGGGATGGACGGCGTTCCGGGACTGGACGAGAAAGCGCTTTCCCCGGAAGCTAGAGGTCTCTTCGCGGACACGTCAATGGTTATGTACGTGACTGCTGTTCATGTAGATGAACTTTTACGAGATGTGTCGCCCCTCGTTCCGGTCGCCACCCCGTCCGGCCCCACGTGCCCCTCGTGCACCCCTCAGGCATCCCTCGCCCCGGATCTTCCAGGGGCCCCTTGCCATCTCTTGTTGAAAATGATTATCGTCTTGCTTGTTCGCGCACACTCAATCTCTGCCCAAGGGGGGCTTCTTTTGCGTGCCTTCACGCACACCATCACCCGCGCTCTCACCGTCTCCGGCGCCATGGCCGCGGCCGTCGCCGTCGGCGGCATGACCGCCGCGCACGCCGCCGGGACCACGCTTTCCACGGGGCATGTCGACGTCCTCGACGTCGAGTACGACGGCGCCGGCCTCGAACTCCACGTCCACGACGAGTCGGTGAACCCCGGCGTCGAGTACGGCCCCGCCGACGTCGTCCTGCGGGCGCTCCCGGCCTCCGCCTACACCGTGCCGACCGGCACCTGCTACAGCCACCTGGGTACGGCGGGCGCCACCGTGTACCGGCTGCCGCAGGTCGAGAACACCGGCCTCCTCTGGCCGGGCATCTCCGGGGAGCACCTCGCCACCGGCGTCTTCCAGAACGACAAGGTGCAGGTCAAGCTCACCTCCGTCACCGGCCCCGGCAAGCTCACCGTCTACAAGAACGGCCTCTGCCCGAAGAGCAACCGCTCCTTCGACAGCGGGGACGCCGCACTCGCCAACACGCGGGCGGTCGCCGCCGGTGAGCACGACCACGCCAACTGGGTCTTCACCAAGGCCGGTTCGTACACCGCCACCTTCCAGGTGAGCGGCACGCTGGCCGGCGGCACGGCGGTCGGCCCGTCCTCGGCGACGTACACCTTCCAGGTCGGCTGACCCGACCCGCTCCACCAGCCCCGCGTCGGGGGCGGGCACAACCCGCCGTTCGAACCGCCCCCGACGCGGCCGTCGCCCCCGGTGCGCCTGTCGCCCCGACGTGGCGGCCGACCTCGACGCTGCCGTCGCCGCTCGTCGTGCCGGTCCTACTGATCCCCCGCTCCCACGTCCTGCCCGAAGGAGGCGCCCCGTCATGCGGGCCCCCGTCGCACCACGTCCCGTACGAACCGCCACCCTCGCGGTCGCGCTGTCGCTGCTCACCGCCGTCCCGCTCGCGCAGGCGGCCGACACTCCGCCGAGAGAGGCCCCCACCGGAGAACGGATCGTTTTGAACGGGGGCCACCTCGACCTGGCGGCCGGACTCGCGGACGGACGGCTCGAGTTCCGCGTCAAGGACGGCACCGTGCCCGGGGCACCCGTCTACCGCGAGCCCTCGGACGTCCTCCTGCACTTCGACCCGCGCCACGAGATCGTCGTCCCGCCGCGTGAGGAGGTCCCGC
Source organism: Streptomyces sp. NPDC059534 (assembly GCF_042743475.1). Classification (NCBI taxonomy): domain Bacteria; kingdom Bacillati; phylum Actinomycetota; class Actinomycetes; order Kitasatosporales; family Streptomycetaceae; genus Streptomyces; species Streptomyces sp. NPDC059534. Next base: position 140,831 of record NZ_JBHWAQ010000001.1, on the reverse strand, counting down.
AGTTCGAGGGGTTCGGCGAGCCCGGCAGCAGCCTCTGGGTCGACAAGGACTTCGAGGTGAAGCAGGGGCTTCTCTGGCCCGGCTGGAACACCCTGGAGATCCTGCCCGCGGACGCGCCGAACGGCGTACGGGTCGCCTTCCCGGAGATCGAGGGCCCCGGCCGGTTCGTGCTGGGACAGTGGGAGGACGACCCCGACCTCGGCGTGCGGATCGGCGTCACCGTGGACAGCGCGAAGGCCGCTCCGGGCACGGTCGACCTTCCCTCCTTCACCCACGCGCACCCGCTGTGGATCTTCGACGCCGAAGGCGTCTACCGCATCACGATGGAGATGACGGCCACCCTTTCGTCGGGCGCGCGGGTCTCCGACCGCGAGACGCTGGCCGTCGTCGTCGGCGACGACGTGGACCCGGCGACGGTCGAGCCGGGCGACGGCGTCCCCGGCCCCGACCCGACGGTGACCGCCGGCCCGACATCCACCCCTTCGGGGCCCCCGGCACCGACCACCACGGCCACGTCTACCTCCCGTCCCACGTCCCCCACACCCCCCACGGCTGCCCCGCAGACGCCGACGCCGGCACCGACGCGGACGCAGAATCCGACGCGGACGACGCCACCCGCCCCGGCTGTCACCACCGCTCCGACCACCCCGTCCGCCGAGCCGCCGACGACGAGCCATCCGTCCGCGACGGCCGACACCTCGACCGGGTCCTCCGGCTTGTCCGCGACCACGACGTCCTCGGGCGGCGGGCGGCTCGCGTCGACGGGTGCGGGAGGCGCCGCACTGCCGGCCGGCCTCGCGGCCGGCGCGCTCGCGGCGGGCTGCGCCGTCGTCGTGACCGTCCGCAGGAAGCGGGCCGTCCGATGAGCCGCCTCAGGGGCGCCGGCCCCGTCGCCGCGGCGGCGCTCACGACCGTGCTCCTCGTGTCCGGGTGCGGCGCCGGCTCCGGTTCCCGTACGGGTTCCGGCGGGGGTGCCGCGGACGCCGAGCTGACGGTCTCCACCACCACCGCGATCATCGCGGACCTCGTGCGCAACGTCGGCGGGGACCGGGTCGACGTGACCTCCGTCGTACCGCACCACGGCGATCCCCACTCGTACGAGCCGAGTCCCGGCGACGCCCGCAGGATCGCCGCGTCGGACCTGGTCTTCGGCAACGGGCTGCTGCTCGAAGAGCCGGGGATCATGAAGATGATCCACACCAACGCGCCCGAGGGCACTCCCAAGGTGGCGCTCGGCGAGAAGCTGGAGCAGTACGGCGGCTCGGTCATCGAGCTCAAGGAGGACCTGGGCCTGGACGTGCTGTGGCTCGGGTGGGCCGTCGAGGGGGCGGTCGCCGGTGACGGCTCGCAGGTCCGGACGACGGCGACGGCGCTGGAAGGGCCCGGCGACCTCCACGTCTATCTGACGGACACCCTCGGCACCCCGCTGAGTCACGTCGACTCGGCGGACGGGTTCGACGCGAAGGACTCCTTCACCCTGCCGCCGGAGGCCCACACCCATGTCAGTTGGGCTTTCAGCGCACCCGGCACGTACCGGCTCACGGTCCAGGGGCGTACCGAGACACTCGACGGGAAGACCGCCGCCGTCGGCGGCGGAACCCTCACCTTCGTCGTCGGCGACACGCCCGCTCCGGCCGGAAGGACCGTCCTGGACGGCGGACACGCCGACATCGCCCTGAACGCCGAGACCCGCACGGTGTACGTCCGTTCCGACGACCCCGCGACCGGGCGGCGCACCCGTCACGAGGCCGGGTCCGTCGCGCTGTCCGTGCCGGACCGGGCGAAGGCGACCGTGCCCGGGGAACCGGCGTACGGCTTCCTCGGCCGCCCCGGCACCGACGTGTGGGTGCTGCCCCAGGCCGTCGTCGGCAAGCACGTGCACGGCGAACTCGACCCGCACACCTGGGAGGACGTGGCGAACGCCGCCGGGTACGTACGCCGCATCGAGGCCGAGCTGATCAAGGTGGACCCGCGGGGCCGGCCCACGTACGAGCGCAACGCCGCACGCTATCTGCGGCAACTGGCCGCGCTGGACGACGAGGTGGCGGGCACGCTCGCCGCCGTCCCGGCACGCGACCGCAAGCTGATCACGACGCACGACGCGTTCGGCTACCTGGCCCACGCCTACGGGTTGGAGGTGGCGGGATTCGTCGTGCCCGTCCCGAGCCGCGAGCCCAGCGCCGCCGAGATCGCCGACCTCCGCGCCACGATCCGGGCGAAGAACGTGCCGGCCGTCTTCCTGGAGCCGAACCTCGCGGCACGCGCCGACGTCCTCCGCCGCGTCGCCGAGGACGAGGGCGTCGACATCTGCACCCTCTACGGCGACTCCTTCGACGACCGGGTCCGCGACTACGTCTCGATGATGCGCCACAACGCGAACGAACTGGCCCGCTGCCTGGGCCGGAAGGGAAGTGGAGCCCGATGAGGCTCGTACGCACCAGCAGGATCGCCCTCGCGGCGGCGGGCGCACTGGCCGTGGGGGGCACGGCCTTGACCGTTCCCCCCACGGACGACGCACCGGGACACACAGTGCCGGGACACACAGCGCCGGGGCACATCGCGCCGGTCGTGGCCCCGTTGACCTGGACCGACGGAACGCTGAACCTCGGGACCGGCGGTGTCCTCGACATCGACGACACGCACCGCACCGCCGGGCCCGAGGGGACGGACATCTGGGAGTTCACGCCCTCGTGGGACACCACACCGGTACCCCCGGGGCGGGCGGGTGCCGTGCGCTGGTCCCTGGCCGGGGTCACGGGACCGGGTTCGCTGAAGGTGTACGAAGCAGCCGGCGGCGGCGCCGGGACCGCCGAGCCCCCTGCCGGGCCCAGCGACCGCGCTGCCGGGACCGCCGACCGGGCTGCCGGGACCGCCGACCGCGCCGCCGGGCAGGAGGCCCCCCTCCCACGGCTCGACAGTTCCGACGGCCTGCCGGACGTGTGGGACCTGCCGGTGGGCGCGCACGGGGAGACCCGCTGGGCGTTCGACGCTCCCGGTGTCCACGTCCTCACGTTCACCGCGGAGACCGACAGCGGCGGACACCTCCGACGGGTGGAGACACGGCTCACCGTCCGGGTCGGGGACGAGGCTCTCACCTCCCCGGCACCCGCGCCCGAGGGCCGTCCGGTCGCCACCCCAGGACCGATGGCGCCCTCCGCGCCCGTGGCACCCACCCGCGCCACCGCGCAGGGGCGCCGCGCCGTCGAGGCCCCGGCGGCCGTGGCGGCGGCGGCCGGCCGTGCGGTCACGGCCGAGGAGCCGGTGGAGACCTCGCGAAAGGTACTCGACCAGGGCCACATCGACATCGCCGCCCGCGTCGTCGGCGGCGGACTGCACATCCACGTCAAGGACGGCACCGTCCCGGGGAGGAGCGTGTGGCGCGAGCCCTCGTCCCTCGTCCTGCGCGTCGGACCGCGGGCGAGGAGGACCGTTCCCGCGAACAAGGACTTCGCGTTCCTCGGCAGGGCGGGCGACCCGGTCTGGCTCCTCGACCAGGTGCAGCAGCCGGGCCTGCTGTGGCCGGGCTGGTCCACCGACGCGATGACGGCCGGTGCCGTGCGCGGCGATGTCGAGTTCAGGCTCGCGAAGGCCGAGGGGCCCGGCCGTTTCGCGCTGTACAACTACGACGGACTGTCGGGCGCCACCGTCCGCTTCGACAGCGGCGACGGGGTCCCGGACGCGTTCGGCATACCGCAGAACACCCACGCGCACGGTGGATGGGCCTTCGGCAAGGAGGGCGTGTACCGGCTGACCCTCACCATGTCCGCCACCCTCGCCGACGGCACGCGCGGCAGCGACACGGAGACGCTGGTCTTCGCCGTGGGCGCGGCCGACCCGAACCAGGTGCCGGGGGAGGGGAGCACGGGCGGATCCACCGAGGGTTCGACGGGCGACTCCTCCCGTGGTGCGACCGGAAGCGCGACGACCGGGGCTTCGACGGCCGGATCGACCGGGGGAGGTACCGACGGGGGCCCGGCCGACGGGAGTTCGTCCGGCAGCGCCTCGAACGCCGACGCAGGCCGAACCACGAGCGGTTCAACGGGCGGTTCCAGTAGCGGCAACGGCAACGGCAACGGCGGCACGATGGCCCACACCGGCGCGGACAGCACCCCGCTGCTCGCGGGCGCGGCCGGCGCCCTCGCGGCGGTCGGCGCGGCCGTCGTCCTCCTCGCCCGCAGGCGTGCCTCGTGAGCGCCGGTCCCGAGCGGCTGCTCGATGTCCAGGGCGTCTCCGTTCTGCTGGGCGGGCGTACCGCCGTACAGGACACCTCCCTCTCGGTCTTCGCGGGGGAGATGGTCGGGCTCCTCGGCCCGAACGGCGCCGGCAAGACCACGCTGCTGCGTGCCGTCCTCGGCCTCGCGGCGCCCGCGTCGGGCAGTGTCGTGCGGGGTGGGCCGATCGGTTACGTACCCCAACGGCACGAGTTCGCCTGGGATTTCCCGATCGACGTGGCGGGCGCGGTGCTGACCGGCCGCACCCGTACGATCGGCTGGCTGCGGCGGCCCGGGGCGCGCGACCGCGCCGCCGCCGACGCCGCACTGGAACGCACCGGCCTCACCGGCCTGCGCCGCCGTCCCATCGGCGAGCTGTCGGGCGGTCAGCGACAGCGGGTCCTGGTCGCGAGAGCGCTGGCCGCGGAGCCCCGACTGCTGCTCCTGGACGAGCCGTTCACCGGTGTGGACGTCCCCACCCAGGATCTGCTCAACGAGCTGTTCGGCCGCCTGGCGGCCGAGGGCAGAGGGTTGCTGATGACCACGCACGACCTCGCGGCCGCCGCCCGTACCTGTACCCGGGTGGTCCTGCTCAACCGGACGGTCGTCGCCGAGGGCGGGCCGGAACTGCTCTCCGACGCCGAGCAGATGCTGCGGGCCTTCGGCCTCGACCGTGCCCGCGCCGACGGCCTCGCACCCGCCGACGACCACGTGCGCACCGACGACCCCGCACGCACCGGCGGCCTCGTACCCGCCGCCGACCCCGCACGCACCGGCACGGACACCGACGAGGGCACGGAGGCGGCGGCGTGACCGACCTTCTGGCCTTCCTCGCCGATCCGTGGACACTGCCGTTCATGCGGCGTGCCTTCACGGTCGCCGCCACCGTCGGCCTGGTCTGCGGAGTCGTCGGTGTGTACGTCGTCCTGCGCGGGATGGCGTTCATCGGCGACGCCGTCGCCCACTCGGCCTTCCCCGGCGTGGCGCTCGCGTACGCCTTCGAGGGCAACCTGCTGATCGGGGGCGCCGCGGCCGGTGTGACGACGGCGGTCCTGATCGCGTTCGTCTCGCAGAACCGGCGGCTCAAGGAGGACACCGTGATCGGCGTGTTCTTCGCCTTCGCGTTCGGCCTCGGGATCGTCCTCGTCTCGACGAGGGACAGCTGGACGACGGACCTGTCGTCCTTCCTCTTCGGCCAGGTCCTCGCCGTCGACGACGCGGACCTCCTGCGGGTGGCGGTGACGGGGGCCGTGCTCGTCGCGGTCGTCCTCGCGTTGCGCAAGGAGTTCGTCGCCGTCAGCCTCGACCGGGAGACCGCCCGAGCGTCCGGCCTTCCGGTGCTGTCGCTCGACCTCACCCTCTACGTCGTCGTGACGGCGACCATCGTGATGTCCCTGGAGGCCGTCGGCAACATCCTCGTCCTCGCCCTCCTGATCACCCCCGCCGCCACGGCCCGCCTCCTCACGGAACGGCTGTGGGCGATGACGGCGCTCGCCGCCCTCTTCGGCTGCGCGGGCAGCCTGGCCGGGCTGTACGTCAGCTATGCCTACGACCTCGCGGCGGGCGGCTCGGTCGTCGTCGTCCTGACCGCCCTCTTCGCCCTGGTCTGGCTCCTCGCCCCCCGCCACGGCCTCGTGGCGAAGCTCCGCACTCCCTGAACCGCCGTGGGACGGCCGCCAGGACCGAATATGCGGTGCGGCGCCCGCCGGTGTCCGTGCAGACTCGCCCCCATGGCAGACATGAGGGCGTTCCAGGACGAGATCAGCGGCTGGGCGGCCGGCGGCTCCGGTGACACGGCGAGGGATCTGGCCGTGTCACTGGGGCTGCGGGCGGCGGTACTCCTGGAAGGGCCCAGCGACCTCGCGGCCGTGGAGGTGCTGGCCGCCCGGCGTGGCCGTGACCTCGCCGCGGAGGGCGTGTGCGTGGTGTCGATGGGCGGCGCGATGAACGTCGCCCGCTACGCCGGTCTGCTCGGTCCGCCCGGACTCGGCCTGCGCCTGACCGGGCTCTGCGACGAGCGCGAGCAGGCGTACTACGAGCGCGGTCTGAAGCGTGCGGGGGCGCCGCACCGGGACTTCTTCGTCTGCGCGGCGGACCTGGAGGACGAACTCATCCGCGCCCTGGGAACCCCGGCGGTCGAAGCGATCGTCGAGGAGGAAGGCGACCTGCGCGCCTGGCAGACCTTCCTTCACCAGCCCGCCCAGCACGGCCGTGCCCGGCACCAGCAGATGCGGCGCTTCCTCGGCACCAAGAAGGGCCGCAAGATCCGCTACGGCACCCTCCTGGTGGAGGCCCTCGGCGCCGGACAGGTACCGCCGCCGCTGGACGACCTGCTGGCGACCCTCTGAACTTCCCCACCGCCACGCGGAGTCGACGCCTACGAGGGGTGTGACCGGACCACTCGACCACCGGACCACAGGTCCACCGGTCCCGGTCCACGCCGTTCGGGGCGCGCACCGGAACGTCCGGCGCTGCCTCCCTCTCGTGGGGCGGGACTCTGCCGCCCTCACCGATTCGCTCATATGTTCGATTCTTGATCTACGCTGGGCCCATGACCGCAGCGCGACCCGACCTGCCCGGACTCCAGGGCTCCCTGTTCGACCAGGGTGACGACACCCGGTGCGGCCCACTGGACGGGCTGCGCCGGACGGAGCTGGACGGCGGCGCCTGGATCGAGCACCTGCCCGGCTGGCTGCACGGCGCCGACGCGCTGTTCGAGGAGCTGGCCGGCCGGGTGTCGTGGAGGGCCGAAGAGCGCCCGATGTACGACACCGTGGTCGCCGTACCCCGGCTCCTCGCCCACTACGGCGAGCGCGTCCCCCTCCCGCACCCCGCCCTCGCCGAGGCCCGGGAGGTCCTCAGCGCCCACTACGCCCCCGAGCCCGGCGCCCCCTTCGTCACCGCCGGCCTCTGCCTCTACCGCGACGGCCGGGACAGCGTCGCCTGGCACGGCGACCGCACCGGCCGCTCCGCCACCCACGACACCCTGGTCGCCATCCTCTCCCTCGGCGACCCCCGCGACCTCGCGTTCCGCCCCCGCTCCGGCGGCCCCACCGCGCTCCGCCTCCCGCTCGGCCACGGCGACCTCGTGGTCATGGGCGGCTCCTGCCAGCGCACCTGGGACCACGCCATCCCCAAGACCACCCGCGCCGTCGGCCCCCGCATCAGCGTCCAGTTCCGCCCCCACGGCGTCCGCTGACCTCGTGCACCCCCCGCTCAGTCCCCGAAGGCCAACCGGAACCCGAAGGCGGCGATGACGGTTCCGGTGAGGCGGTCGAGCAGACGGCGGGCCCGCGGTGTGCGGAGCCGGGCGTGGAGTACGCGGGCGAAGGCGACGAGGACGGCGGACCACATGAGGCCGATGAGGATGTGCACGGCGGCGAGCAGGAGCCCCATCGTGAAGTGGCTTGTGCCGGCGGGGATGAACTGGGGCAGGACGGCGACGTAGAAGGCGCCCATCTTCGGGTTGAGGAGGTTGGTGAGCGCTCCCTGCCGCCAGCCGTCGGCGAACGAGTCCGCGCCGGGAAGGAGGGCGGAGTCGTCGGTGGCGGTGGAGGGCAGCCCCCGGAAGGTGTCGCGGAGCATGCGGGCGCCCATCCAGAGCAGGTAGGCGGCGCCGACCCAGCGCAACGTCGTGTAGGCGAGGTGGGAGGCCGTGAAGAGCGCGGTCACTCCGAGGGAGGTGAGTGCGCCCCACAGCAGAGTGCCGGTCTGGATTCCGAGGACGACGCCCCACGCTCTTCTGCGTCGGCCGAGAGCCGAGGTACGCAGAATCAGAGCGGTGTCGAGTCCGGGAGTCAGTGTGAGGAGCCCTACGACGAGGGCGAAGGACCACAGCGCGGTGCTTATTGCCATGGAAGGCCAGCTTACGTCAGGCTGATCGGCGGTTCGGCGCAGGCCCCGGTCAAAGAGCCAGGTCAGAGGCGGCGGGGCCGGTGCTGGCTCGGACGACGAGTTCGGGGCGGAGGAGCCGGCGGGGGGTCGGCGGGGCTCCGGCGGCGGTGCTGCCGCCCAGGAGCAGTTCGATGGCCTGGCGCGCCATCTCCCGCTTGGGCAGTGCCACGCTGGTGAGGGCGGGGTGGGACAGGAGCCCTTCGGGGCTGTCGTCGAGTCCGACCACGGAGAGGCTGTGCGGGACGGAGCGCCCGGCCTCGCGGGCCGCCACGAGGGCGCCGGCGGCGAGGACGTCATGGGTGGCGAACAGCGCGGTCGTCCCGGGCGCCGCCGCGAGTGCCGCGTGCGCGGCGGCGATGCCGCCTCGGAACGAGGGGTCCGGTGCCAGGTGGACGGCGCGGTCCGAGACGGTCACGCCGTCGTCGGCGAAGGCGCGCCGGAACCCCTCGACGCGTACGGAGTGGGCGGGGCTGGCCAGGACGGCCACCCGCTCGTGCCCGAGGGCGCGCAGGTGACGGCCGGCGAGGTAGCCGCTGTGGTCGTAGTCGATGGTGACGACGGGGAAGCGCTCGGGCGCGTCCGTCTCCCACGCGCACAGCACGACCGGGAAGCGCGCGTGGGCCAGCAGCGGGAGATGGTCGATGAGGTCCTGGTCGCCCGCGATCAGCAGCGCGTCCACCGAACGGCTCGTCAGCCCGGCCAGATGGCGTCGGGCGCGCTCCCCGTCGCGACGCGTGGTGCAGAGCAGCAGGCGGTAGCCGTGCTCGTCCAGGACGTCCTCGACCGCCTCGACCACGTCCGCGTAGAAGGCGGTGGTGAGGGTGGGGACGAAGAGGCCCACCGTCCTGGTGTTCCCGGTCGCGAGGGAGCGGGCCACCAGGTTCGGCACGTAACCGAGTTCGTCGATCGCCGCACGGACCCGCGCCTCGGTCGACGGCCGCACGGTCACCCGGCCGCTGATGACGTTGGAGACGGTCTGCTTCGTGACGCCGGCGCGTTCCGCCACATCCTGCATCGTCACCATGGCGAGCCCTTGTTTTACCGATCAAAGACGAGGGCACCGTAGCCGCGCACCGTGCCCTGGTCAAGGGTGGTGTCCGGCGGTCCGGGCGCCCTCCGGTGCCCGCCCCGGCGCCGTGCGGCGGGAAAGATTCCGTGCCGCACGTCTTGTTTTACCGGTCAAATGAGCCGTACGTTCTGCGCCGAGCGGACCGCCGACCCGCCCGGGCCCCGGCCGCGCCCCCACCGCGAGGAGACCTGTGTCAGCCATCCGGAGAAGACTGGTCGGCGCTCTCGCCGTCACCGCCCTGGCCGCTACGGCGGGCGGCGCGCTGACGGCGACACCAGCGGCCGCCGGCGCGGCCGCCCCACCCACGTACACCGTCAACGTCGGCGCGAAGGGCTCGTGGACCCACCCCGACGACACGCCCGCCGGCACGTACATCGACAAGGACGGCACGTTCTACTTCCAGCAGGCGCACGCGCTGTACGGCGCGAACGACCCGCGCAAGTGGACCTTCTTCACCGGCACGAACTTCGACACCGCCACCCGGTCCGGCGCCATCAGCGACGCGGTCGACCCGGCCAACTCCAACGACCGCAACAACGACACCACCTGGCGCTGCAACAACAGCCCGACGGGTGTGGAGGCCACCCAGGCGCCCTCCACCGCCTCCTACGCGCACCGCAACTACTGCGACCTCGCCGGTGTCTGGGTCGACCCGGACACCGGGGACTGGTACGGCCTGGTGCACAACGAGTTCACCCCGCAGCCCTTCGGCGACGGCATCCACTACGACGGGATCGACACCGCCGTCTCCAAGGACCAGGGCCGCACCTGGACCGTCCAGGGCCACGCCATCACCTCGCCGTACAGCACCAGGCGCGGCGACACCGCCGCCTTCCCCCAGCAGACGTACCACTACGGCGACGGCGACCAGCGCCTGTTCGCCGACACCGCCTCGGGCTACTTCTACGCCTTCTACGGCTCGCGCATCGTGGAGAAGGGCGGCGGCTGGAAGGCGTTCCACGCCCATGTCGCCCGCGCACCGATGTCCCAGAAGCTCGCGCCCGGCTCCTGGCAGAAGTGGTACGACGGCGCCTGGTCCGAGCCCGGGGCCGGCGGCCGCGAAAGCAACATGGTGCCGGTCGGCGCGACCGGTACGACGGGCTACACCCCCGTCTCCGGCGAGTACGCCCCCGCGACCGCCGGCACCGTGAGCCAGCAGGTCGCGGCCGGCAAGATGCCGCCCACGTCACCGCTCTTCGTCATGGACATCACCTACAACGCCCATCTCGGCCTGTACATCGGCCAGCCCCAGGCGGTCGACCAGAGCGGCAACGCCTCCCAGGAGATCTACGCCACCGACAACCTGGCCACGCAGAAGTGGTTCCGCCTCGGTGACACCGGCAGCTACAAGAACGCCTCCTGGTACCGCTGGTTCCTCGACAGTGTGAACAAGACCGGCTCGGGCATCGTCGGCAGGAACTTCCGCTCCTACTGCTCCTTCGGCTGCTCGGGCGGATCGTCGAGCGAGTACGTCAACCTCGCGATCGACTCCTCCGCCCCCGCCGCGCCCGTCGACACCACCAGGACCTACCGGATCGCCAGCGGCAGCGGGCGCGTCCTCGCGCAGATCTCCGGCGGCTCCGCCACCACATCCGTCGCCACCGGCAGCGGATCCGCGCTGGAATCATGGGTGTTCACCGCCAACGGCGACGGCTCGCACCGCATCGCCAACGCCGCCACCGGCCGGCTGCTCGGCGTCGACTCCGCCTCCACCGCCCAGCGCGCCTGGGGCACCGGGCCCACCGTCACCGCCATGCCCGCCGGCGGGCCGAGCGTCGGACAGCAGTGGTTCGTCATCCCCGGCGCCTCCTCCGCCGACGGCACCGCGACCGGCACGTACCGCCTCGTCAACCGTTACAGCGGTCTGGTGATCGGCATGTCCGCCGCATCGGGACGACTCGCCGAGACCGTCCCCACCCGCAGCTGGACCAACACCACGGGCAACGCCGTGGGCGGCACACGCGGCGCCGCCGAACAGACCCTCACGCTCACCCCGACCGGCGCGGTGCCGGGCGGTGTCCCCGACGGCACCCACACCCTCGTCACCGGCGGCAAGGCACTCGACAACCCCGACCACAGCACCACCGCAGGCACCCAGCTGATCACCTGGACCCCGACCGGCAGCGCCAACCAGAACTGGAACCTCACCCGGGGCACCGACGGCTCCTACACGCTCGTCAACGCGGAGTCGGGGCTCTGCGCCGACATCGAGGGCGGCTCCACCGCGGCCGGCGCCAAGGTGATCCAGTGGGCCTGCACCGGCGGCCAGAACCAGCGCTGGAACCTCACCCGGCAGGCGAACGGCACCTACACGGTCGCGTCCCTCAAGAGCGGCCTGCTGCTCACGACGGCCTCGTCCGGCAACGGCTCCCTCGTGACCCAGCAGCCGGACACCGGCACGCCGCGGCAGCAGTGGACGATCGCCTGACGCCCGCTCCCTGACCCGGCATCGACCGCCGGGCTCCCGGGTCCCCACCCCGAGAGCCCGGCGCTGCCGTCCCCGGTCGCTCCCGGTACTCGGTGAACGGCACGGCGGGGGATGTCAGCCGCACGGCGGGGGGTGTCAGCCGCGCGGCGGCAGTGCCTGCTCCGTCCAGATCGTCTTTCCCGTGCGCGTGTAGCGGCTTCCCCACCGGTCGGTGAGCTGCGCGATCAGGAAGAGACCGCGGCCACCCTCCTCGGTGGCGTGCGCCCGGCGCATCCTGGGCTGGGTGCCGCTGCCGTCGGAGACCTCGCAGATCAGCGACGCCGCGCGGATCAGCCGGAGTTCGAGCGGCCCGCCCGCGTAGCGGATGGCGTTGGTGACCAGCTCGCTGGCCACCAGCTCGGTGGTGAAGGCCAGTTCGTCCAGGCCCCAGCGGGACAGCTGGTCCAGCACGCGGGCGCGTGCCGCGGACACCACCGACGGATCCGCGGGGAAGCTCCATGTGGCGCTGTCCGACTCGGGCACGCCACGGACCGTCGCGAGCAGCAGCGTCACGTCGTCCGACAGCGGGCCCGGCACCAGCCCCCTGACCACCTCGGGACCGACCTCCTCCAGGAGCCGACCGGGGACGAGCGCCGCCGAGAGCGCCTCCCGGAAGGCGGCCATTCCCTCGTCCAGATCGGCGTGGCCGCGCTCGATCAGACCGTCCGTGTAGAGCGCGAGGACGCTGTCGTCCGGCACCTCCACCTCGACGGGCTCGAACGGCAGGCCGCCGACCCCGAGCGGCGGACCGGGGCTGACGTCGACGTACGCGGTGCTGCCGTCCGGAGCCACCAGAACGGGCGGCGGGTGTCCCGCGCTGGCGACGAGGCACCGCCGGGTCACCGGGTCGTACGTCATGTACAGGCAGGTGGCTCCGAACGACCCGAAGGCGATCTCGGTGCCGGGCGGCCGCATCGCCTGGGCGCCGTCGGCATCGATCACGAACTGCGACACGAGGTCGTCGAGGTGCGTCAGCAGTTCGTCGGGTTCGAGGTCGAGGTCCGCCAGCGTCTGCACGGCGGTGCGCAGGCGCGCCATCGTCGCGGTCGCCTGGAGGCCGTGCCCGACGACGTCCCCGACGACGAGCGCGACCCGCGCGGAGGACAGGGGGATCACGTCGAACCAGTCGCCGCTGACGCCCGTGGCCGTGTCGGTCGGGAGATAGACGCTCGCCGTGCGCACCGTGGGCGTGGCGGTCGTCGACGAGGGCAGCAGGCTGCGTTGCAGGCCGACCGCGGCGTTCCGCTCGCGGGCGTACCGGCGGGCGTTGTCCACGACCAGGGCGGCACGGGAGGCGATCTCCTCCAGCAGGGCGAGGTCCTCGCGGGTGAAGGGCGGACGGTCGTCGCCGCGGCCGACCCGGATGCGGCCGAGGAGCGAGCCCCGTGCGCGCAGCCACGCGCTCATGCCGTGGGCGGGGCCCAGCGCGTCGGCCGGCTCGACACTCTTCTCCACGCGGTGCGACCACACCCGGCCCGACAGCACCCCGCCGGTGTCCACCTCGACCACCTCGCCGGTCGCGAGGCCGCCGGGGACCGGGCCGGCCGCCGCCGTCCGGCGCAGGGTGTGGTCGTGGTGGTGCTCGGGGGCGGGCTCCTCGTACGTGAAGACCGCCTCGGCCACGTCGACGGCCGCCACGTCAGCCAGCGCCGGGACGAGGACCTCCGTCAGGTCCCGGGTGATCTCCTCGGCGGACAGGTTCGTGCTGAGGACCGTCGTCGCCCGGTGCAGCAGGTCGAGACGGCGGCGCGAGAGCCGCTGGTCCGTCACGTCGACGAACAGGGCCGTCACGCCCATCACCAGCCCCTCCGCCCCCTGGAGGCGGAACGCGGAGAGCGCCATGATCGTCCCCGGGCCGGGATCGACCTGCGTGTGGACCTCCACGTCGAGCCCGACCAGCGGGACTCCGGTCGTCAGGACGTCCCGCAGCCGCGATTCGATCACGCGGACGTCGGCCTCCCGGAGGAAATCGCCCAGCCGGGCCCCGTTCAGAACGCTCGGCACACCCGAGTAGGGGAGTAGATGGGTGTTCGTCCGCACCAGCCGCAGCTCGTTGTCCAGCACGGCGAGACCGATGCGGTCCTGCAGGAACAGCTCCCGCATGAAGGCGTGGCCCTGGCGCCACTGCGCGACCATGACGCGCGGGGCACCGAGCACCAGGAACTCGCGCGTCTCCCCGGCCCGCTCTCCGTCTCCGTCTCCGTCGACCAGCGGCAGCACGCGGAACTCCACCTCGCCCCCGCCGTCCGGGGCCAGCTCCGCCCGCCCTTCCCAGACCGGCCCGTCACGCTGTTCCAGGACCTCCCGCCAGCGCGCGGGCACCGCGAGGAGATCCCGGAGGCGCCGGCCGTGCAGTTCCGCCGCCGAACACCGCAGGAGGCTCTCCGCCGCCGGCGTGCACCGCAGAATGGTCCCTCGGGCGTCGACCACGAGCCCGGCCGAGTGCTCCGCGTCGAGGGGGTCGTCGCTGCCCGGTGTCATCGGACCCCCACACTCAGTTCGGCGCCTCGGCGGCCGGAACCGCCACTCACCTCCACTCTGCCCGGACGCCCGCTCCTCGGCACGCCGTACTCCTCCGAATGGCACGCGGACACGGCCGCCCGGACCTTGCCGGAGGCGCGGTCGACCACGCGGAAGGTCCCGGCGAGCGTGTCGACGCACGGCTGCCCCGGGTGGATTTCCCGCCCGGGATCCGGGGGCGCGATCCCGGGCGGGGAGTCCGTCGCTCGAACGGGATCCGTACGGCATACTTACCGCCCGGTAACACCGCCGCCGTCCCCCCGGGGCCCGCGCCCGTCAGCCCCGCCCGAAGGAGCGCCGCCATGGCCCGATCCGATCGTTCCGCCCTGCTGCTCGCCGGCCTGCTCGCGTCGGCGGGCGTCGCCCATTTCGTCGCCCCGAAGCAGTTCGACGCGGTCATCCCCGCATCGCTGCCGGGCAGCCCCCGCACCTGGACCGCGGTCAGCGGCGCGGTGGAACTCGCGCTCGCCGCGGGGCTCGCCGTCCCGGCGACCCGGCGCGGCAGCGCCCGGGCCGCCGCCCTCTTCTTCGCGGCCGTGTTCCCCGCCAACGTGAAGATGGCCCACGACTGGCGGAACCGCCCGACGCCGGCCAAGGCCGTCGCCTACGCCCGCCTTCCCCTCCAGGTCCCGCTGATCCTCTGGGCCCGCTCCGCCGGCCGTGCCGCGCGATAGCACCGGACCATGCGCGCGGAGCGGGCCGGCCGACCGGCCGACCCGCTCCGGGGATCCGCGGAGCCCCGCTAGTGCCAGTTGCTGATCCTGACGTCGTGCGGCGCGGGCTCGCCCTTGCCGGTTTCGAGCACGTGCTTGAGGCTCATGAGGAACGTGGCCCACTTGGTGCTGCAGTGGTACATGAACTCCACGGGCTCCTTCCAGCCCGTGTGCCGGAAGAGGACGATCGTGAAGTCGTCCTCCTGCTTGAGCTCGAAGTGGACCTGGGTGCCGATCCATTCCTCGGGGCCGTCGATGACCTCCCAGAGCACGCTCTCGCCGGGCTGGGCGTCGAGGACCTTCATGTCGAAACCGCCGGGCAGGAAGCGGAACCGGACCACTCCACCGACCCTGGCGTCACCGGAGGTGTCCTCCGTCCACCAGCTCGCCAGTCCGTCGACCGTGGTCAGGGCCGCGTAGACGGCGGCCGGGGAGGACGTGACTCCGATCCTGTGCAGGATGTCCAGCATCTTGCTACCTCTTTCTCGGGTTGGCCCCCGGAGAGGGGCGTGGTTCCTCGCCACCCGCTCGGGGGCGGCGATGTGCGTGCGTACGGTCAGCTCTCCTGGCCGCGCTGGATCGCTTCCGCGAGGCGCTTGATGCGCTGCAGCCGGGCGTCCCAGGCGGCGCCGACGGAGGCCAGCTGGGCGACGGCGCGCGCGAGCTGGGCTTCGTCCACCTCGTAGCGGCGTTCGCGCCCGGACGGGGTCACCTGGACCAGTCCGACCCGGTGGAGGACGCCGAGGTGCTTGGCGACCGCCTGCCGGGTTATGGGAAGGTGCTCGCTCAGCGTGGTGGCCGTCCCGCCGCCGGTCAGCAGCAGGTCGAGCATCCGCCGCCGGGTCGGGTCGCCCACCGCGGTCCAGAGCTCGTCGTCGATGGCGGTGCTCATGGCGTCGACACCAGTCGCGCGACGTAGGTGACGAGGCGGGGCAGGAAGTGGTCCCAGCCGGTGACGTGCTCGCGGTACTGCTCCTCGAGGACGGCCGCCTCCCAGCCCTTCTCCCGGAAGCCCGTCTCGGTGAAGCGCAGCAGCGTGCCGGCGCCGGACGGGATCAGCTCGAAGACCACCAGGAGGGAGTTGGCCGGGGTCGCGGCCTCGGCCTGGTCGTACACCCACCGGAAGGAGAACCGGCGAGGTGGGTCCGCGTCGATCACGGTGACCGGTACGACGTTCGCGTCCGGCGAGTTCCGGTCGCCGAAGGTGATGACGCCGGTCGCGCCGGGTACGGGCTCGAGTTCCGCCTCGTCGGGCCACCACTCCCGCAGATGCTCGGGCTTGCTGACGACCTCGTAGACCACGTCGGGCCGCGCGTCGATGTGGATCTCGCGCTCGATGCTGCCGTTCTCCATGCCGCTCTCCCAGTCTCTCGCAACCTTTGGTTGCATGACAACTGTAGAGCCGTTCCGCCACATGCGCAACGTTTGGTTGCTCTAGGGGGTGTCCTTTCGATCGGGCCCGGCTCGCGGCGCGCTCATCGCGGCAGGTGGGACCCGCCCGAGGAAGGCGTGAGCGGCAGGCCGAACGCGTCGAGCACGCGAGGATCGGAGAACACGACATTGCGCGCGACCCGGCCACCGGCCACCGTGAAGACCTGCACGGTGTGCAGCCGATGCCCGCCGCCGGGCTCCGGCGCGTACGCGGCGAGCGCCGGCTGCCCGTTGGCGGTGAGCGGCGTCATGACCCAGCCCCGCCCGCGCATCGCGAACACCCGCTCGATGAACAGGCCGTAGGCGTCCCGGCCCAGGTACCACAGCGGCACCGGCGGCATCTCCAGAACCGCGGAGTCCGTGAGCAGCCGCACGAGCGCGGGGACGTCCCCTGCCTCGAACGCCCGCACATACCGCTGGATCACCGCCCGCGCCTCGGGATCGTCGGGCTCCGCGACCTGCTCCGCCCCGCCCACGTCCGCGAGGGCGGAACGGGCCCGCTGCAGAGCGCTGTTGACGGCCGCGACGGTGGACCCCAACTGCTCGGCGACCTCAGCGGCGCTGAACTCCAGTACCTCGCGCAGCACCAGCACGGCCCGCTGCCGCGGCGGCAGCA
This sequence comes from Streptomyces sp. NPDC059534, assembly GCF_042743475.1. Lineage (NCBI taxonomy): Bacteria > Bacillati > Actinomycetota > Actinomycetes > Kitasatosporales > Streptomycetaceae > Streptomyces > Streptomyces sp. NPDC059534. The sequence continues at coordinate 123,910 of NZ_JBHWAQ010000001.1, read as the reverse complement.
GCTGCATCGCCGCCACCAGCGCGAGCCGCATGTCGGACCGCACCTCCGCCTCGAACCGCGCGTCGGGGAACGGCTGCAGCCACGGGATGTCCAGCGCCGGAGCCAGGGGCGCCCCGGGATCGTCGCTCGGCGTCCCAAGCCCGGACGGCAACGGCCGCCGCGCCCGCCCCTCCAGCGCGGTCAGACACGCGTTGGTCGCGATCCGGTACAGCCACGTCCGGACCGAAGCGCGCGTGCCGTCGTACCGGTCACGGGCCTTCCAGGCGCGCAGCATCGTCTCCTGCACCAGATCCTCGGCCTCATGGAACGAGCCCAGCATCCGATAGCAGTACGCCAGCAACTCGCCACGGTACGGCTCGATTTCCACCCGCCCATCATGACGGACACGAGCTGCCCCGAGGGCGGCGGGCGCCGACATCGACCGCACGCGCGCGGGCGGCCCGACCGGCGTCAGTGGGTCCAGTGGTCACGCTCCGGCAGGCGGACCCAGAGATCGGGCGGACCGACGACCGAGCGGTCGCCCGGCAGGCGCAGGCGCGCGAAGGAGCAGGCGTACCCCACCGGGTTGTACTGGAAGAGGTAGGAGGCCAGGACCTCGTCGGCGGAGTCTCCCTCGTACGGCCCGGCACCCGGGTGGAGGTCCCAGGCGTCGAGGGAGCCGTCGCGGGCGACGCTGCCCTGGTTGCCGCTCTTGGGGTTGGCGTACAGGCCGTAGGAGACGGTCCCGACGGACAGGCGGGTGAGCACCCCCGGCATCTGCGGGGCGTATCCCCAGGGCTGCGTCACGACGCAGCCGCCGGGCACGGAGGTCACGCCGACGAGCGGCAGGATCTCGTCCATCTCGTATGCGTACGGATCCTCCACCACGTCATCGGCGTCCTCGTCCGGCACCGGTTCGGCCTCCAGACGCCGTACCGCCTCCGTCGCGTCGATGCCGGCCACGCAGGCGAGCCCCATGCCCTCGTACGGGAAGTCGCCCAGCGCCGTGATGAGCCGCGCCGCCTCGGCGGCCGCCGCCCGCTCCGCCTCGCTCAGGCGCTCGCCGCCCGGCGCGGCGAACAGGTCCGGTGTCGGCCCCGCCAGGCTCAGCCGCCCCGGCGACCAGCCGCCGAGCGACCGCCGCCACGGATCGGCCCCGGCGGCCGCGAGGGCCCGCGCGTTCTCGGGCTTTCTCGACATCACTGCCGCCCACAGCGCCGTCACCCCGTCCTCCGGCGCGTCCACGTCCGCGACGCGCCGGGCCAGCTCCGCGACGACCCCCGGAGAGCCGAACGCCGCCGCCCGGTGCAACGGGCGCCCTCCGCTCCACCTCTCCGGGTCCGCGCCCTGGACGAGCCGCCGTCGGACGTCCTCCTCGTCCGTCCAGTCCCAGCCCATACCGCCCCAGCCATCCCCGTGCGACGTCACCGCGCCCCCTCCATAGCGACCGGCGGGCTCTCCACGAGCCCCGTCCCCACACGTTCCCACGCGGGCCGACAGTGCGGAGGCCGCCGGAAGTCGCGGCCCGGTGTGGGCTCTTCCGCACGCCCGGGCAGACGTCCGGGGTGGGCCTCGTCCACCGGGGCAGGCGGCCCGGGAGGGCCCCGTGGGCCCGGGCCGGCGCGGGGCGACGGCGCCGTACGGAGGGCAGTGGGCGCAGTCCGGTGTGGCCGGGGGCCGGCGGCGGGGGAGGGATGGCAGGGTCGGACGGGGCGGGACGCCCGGGGAGCGAAGCGAGGGAGAACGTGACGCAGGACAGTAGGCGGAGCGCCCGGTACGCCGACGTCGTGAGCCGGCTGCGGCGGGATCCGTTCGTCGTGCAGACGGTCCGGTCGACGGCGGCGGCGACGCTGTCGTACGTCGTCGCGCTGTGGCTCAGCAGCGAGCCGGCGCCCCTGACCGCACCGCTCACCGCGCTGCTCGTCGTGCAGGTCACGCTGTACTCGACGCTCACCACGAGTCTGCGCCGGGTCAACTCCGTCGTCGTCGGCGTCCTCATCGCCATCGCGTTCAGCGCGATCGTCGGCCTGTCCTGGTGGAGCCTCGCCCTGATCATCCTCGCCTCCCTGCTCGTGGGGCGGCTGGTGAAGGTCGAGGAGTTCGTCCCGGAGGTCGCCATCAGCGCGATGCTCGTGCTCGGCGTCACCCAGGTCGCCCACACGGCCTGGGACCGGGTCCTGGAGACCCTGATCGGCGCCGTCGTCGGACTGCTCTTCAACCTGGTGCTGGCCCCGCCCGTCTGGGTGGACACGGCGGGGGAGTCGATCGAGGACCTCGCGCGGAGGATGCGCAGGCTGCTGCTCGACGTCGCCGACGAGTTCGCCGGAGCGCCTCCCGTCGAGCGGGCGGCGGCACACCTGCACGAGGCGCGCCGGCTCGACAACGACGTGGCCGACGTCGACGGCGCGCTGCGCACGGCCGAGGACAGCCTGCGTCTCAACCCGCGTGTCAAGGAAGGTCTGCTGCACCGCATCGTGCTGCGCACGGGGCTCGACACCCTGGAGATCTGCGCCGTCGTCCTGCGCGTCCTCACCCGGACGCTCACCGACCTGGCGAAGGCGCGGGCGGGCGACGAACTCCTGCCCCGCCCGACCGCCCTCGTGCTGCAGGAGACGGCGCACCACACCGCCGACGCCTTCGTCAGCTTCGCGGTGCTCGTCACCGTCTCCGGCAGCGAGGAGGCCGAGGCCGCCGAGGCGCGGCTCGCGGGCGAGCTGCGCGCCGCCCGGGCCCGCCGGGGTGCCGCCGCCGACCTGCTCCTCGCGCTGGCCCTGCGAGAACCCGACCGCTGGCAGCTCTACGGAGCCCTGCTGGCCGAGATCGACCGCATCCTCGACGAACTCGACCCCGAGCACCGGGGCCGTCGCCTCATGGAGGAACTCGACCGCCAGGCCCGCGAGCGGCGGCGGCCGCTGACACCCCGCCGCGACCGGAGTGCCCCCGCGAAGGGCTGAGCGGCAGCGGGTCTCTCCCGGCCCGGTCCCGCGGCCGGGGCACGTAGGGCCGGGACCCGTGAGGAGTGCGATCACCGAAGAGCCTGCGTAACGTGAGAGCCACCTTCTGCGGGTGACGGGCGTTCCACGCCACCGCACCGCACGTCGCCTCAAGGAGGGACGCGGAGGTCGGGTGTCGACGTACGAGGGTGTCCTCGCCGAGATGCTGGCGCGCTCCCACCTGTTGTCCGGGCGGCAGCTCGCGGGCCTCGTGAGCGACGCCGGCCGGCGCCTGGGGCTCCAGGAGGCGGTCACGTACGTGACGGACCTCCAGCAGATCCGGCTGGTCCCCCTGCCCCGGTCGGATGCCGCCGGGCAGCGGACGCTCGACGTCGACACGTCGCTGGCGGGGCTGGCCTACCGTACGCAGACGGTGCAGCGGTCCAGGGACGGCGGTACGGCCTGGCTGCCGATGATCGACGGGGTCGAGCGTGTCGGGGTGCTGATGGTGACGGCGTCCCCGCTGGACGACGTGCTCCTCGGACGCTGCGAGACGCTCGCGGGAGTGGTCGCCCTGCTCGTGGGGTCGATGTCCTCCCACAGCGAGGTACTCGTCGAGTCTGAGCGGTCGCGGGCCATGACGGTGCAGGCCGAGCTGCTGTGGGCCTTCCTGCCGCCGCGGACCATCGGGACCGCGGACGTGACGTCGTCGGCGGTGCTGGAACCCGCGTACGACATCGGCGGTGACACCTTCGACCACACGCTGGACGACAGCGGCCTGCACCTGACCGTCATCGACTCCATGGGCCACGACCTGGCGTCGGGCGGGGCCAGCGCCGCCGGGCTCGCCGCGTGCCGCGCGACCCGCCGTGCCGGCGGTTCGCTGACCGACATCGTCACCGCGATCGACCGGATCCTGGACGAGTGGTTCACCGACCGGCTCATGACCGCCGTGGTCGCCCATCTGGACACCTCCGACGGACGGCTGACCTGGATCAACTGCGGGCATCCGCCGCCCCTGCTGATCCGCCACGGCCGGGTTCTCCCGCGGGTGCTGGCCCGCGAACCCGACCTGCCCCTCGGGTGGGGCTTCCTCGCCGAGACACCGCCCACCGAGCACACCGAGCGCCTCCAGCCCGGCGACCGCATCCTCCTGTACAGCGACGGCGTCACGGAGGCGCGCTCACCCCAGGGCGACCTCTACGGCGAGGACCGGCTGGCCGACACCGTCATCCGTGCCACGGCGGCGGGCGATCGCGCCCCCGAAGCCCTTCGCCGCCTGGTTCAGGGCCTCCGTTCGCACCAGGACCACAAGCTGCGCGACGACGCCACGATCCTCCTCGCGGAGTGGCACCCGAGCAGCCGCTGAACGCCCGGCCGGGTCTTCGGTGCCGGAGTCGTGCCACCTGACCTGTGAGCTTCATGCCGCCTGACCTGTGATTTCGCGGGATCGAGAGCGGCCGGCATGACAGTGCTGCCACAGCCGACGCCATAAATGGCTCGCGATGGCGCCATAGATGTGCCACGATGGCACCATCGACGGCGCGCCCCTCGGTCCCCCGGGCCGAGGAACGCGCGCGTCGCGGGGTGAGCCATCACAGGGGGCAGGTCATGGGAACAGCACAGAACCGACAGGAGGCGGCGGCGCCCGGCGCCTTCGTCGCCTTCGCTCGCTTCGTCCTCTGCGGCGGCGGTGTCGGACTCGCCTCCAGCTTCGCCGTGGGAGCCCTCGCCTCGTGGATGCCCTGGATCCTGGCGAACGCCCTGATCACCGTGGTCTCCACGCTCCTCGCCACCGAGCTGCACGCCCGCTTCACCTTCGGCGCGGGCACGCGTGCGACCTTGCGCCAGCACACGCAGTCCGCCGGATCCGCGGCAGCCGGGTACGCGGTGACCTGCGCGGCGATGCTCGCCCTGCACGGCCTCGTAGCGGAGCCGGACGCGATGCTCCAGCAGGCCGTCTACCTCTCCGCCTCCGCACTCTCCGGCATCGCCCGCTTCGCCGTCCTCCGCCTCGTCGTCTTCGCCCGCCGCAACCGCCCCCGCGCCACCACCCCCACCCTCCGCCCCCTGCGCACGACCACCGCCCCCGCCTCGACGGCTCCCGAAGCTCTCTGCCGCGCCGCCTGACACCGTGCGCCGGCCACCCGGAGACGGGAGGTCAGGCGAGCAGGTTGACCGCGCGGTGGAAGAGGCCGGGGAAGCGGGCGGCGGTCGGGGTGATCAGGGGGGCGAGGCGGGGGCGGGTGCGGGCCCAGAGGAGGGTGGTGGTCAGGAGGCGGTAGGTGCGGGAGAGACGGGACCAGGCGTGCTCGTACGCGGCGGGGCGGCCTTCGTGGAGGCAGCGGACGAGCGCGTCGGCGGAGGTCAGGGCCAGGGTGATGCCCTCGCCCGTCAGGGCGTCGACGTAGCCGGCGGCGTCGCCGACGAAGAGGACGCGGCCGGCCACGCGGGTGCGGCTCTGCTGGCGGAGGGGGCCGGCGCCCCTGACCGGTGTGCGGTCGGCCGCGTGCAGCCGGGAGAGGAGGGCGGGGAAGTGGGCCAGCTGGTCGTCGTAGGAGAGGCGGCGGGAGGTGAGGACGGCGACGCCGACCTGGCGTGGTCCCAGCGGCGTGACGTACGCCTCGCAGTCGGCGGACCAGTGCACCTCCACCAGGTCGCTCCACGGCGCGACGGTGTAGTGGCGGCGCAGTCCGTACCGGAGGGGGTGGCGGCGGGTGTCCGGGCGCACGGTCAGGCCGAGTGCCCGCCGGGTGGGCGAGTGGAGTCCGTCGGCCGCGACGAGATAGCGGGCGGTGATGCCGTCGGCCGTGACGTGGGCGTCGGACTGGCTGACCCGCCGGACGCGGTGCGGGACGACCTGCACGCCGAGCTGGGCCGCCCGCGCCGCGAGCGCCGCGTGGAGCGCCGTACGGCGTGCCCCGAGGCCGTGTCCCGCGCCGAACAGGGCCTCGGCGCGGTGGTCGCCGACGGCGTCGACGTACCGGATGCCCCGGAGTGCGTGGCCGGGGACGTGGACGTCGAGGGCGTCCAGGGCGCGTACCGCCGCCGGCATCATTCCCTCCCCGCACGCCTTGTCCACCGGGCCGGGGCGCGGTTCGGCGACCACGACGTCGAGACCGCGCCGCGCCGCGTGGATCGCGGTGGCCAGTCCCGCCGGGCCGCCTCCGACGACGAGCAGGTCGATCACGACGCGGGACCGGGACGCGACGCCGGAGCGGAGTACGCGGCCACGGCGGCGGAGGAGGAGAGGGTGAGCGACGGCGCCAGCGCGGCGTTCTCGCACCGGATGCGTACGGTCAGCAGGGCCGCGTTCAGGAGCGTGAAGCCCAGTGCGGTCACCCAGGCGCTGTGCACCAGGGGCAGGGCCGCGCCTTCGACGACGACGGCCAGGTAGTTGGGGTGCCGCAGGTACCGGTAGGGGCCGGCGGCGACGAGCGGGAGGTCGGGGACGATCAGGACGCGGGTGTGCCAGCGGCGGCCGAGCGTGCCGATGCACCACCAGCGCAGCCCCTGGGCGGCCAGCGTCAGGGCCAGGGCGGGCCAGCCGAGCAGCGGGAGGAAGGGGCGGTCGGCCGCCCACGGTTCGACGAGGCAGCCGAGGAGGAACGCCGTGTGCAGGGCGACCATGACGGGGTAGTGCCCGGCGCCGTGTTCGCGGGCCCCGCGGGCCCGGCTCCAGGCACCGTTGCGCCGCGCCACGGCGAGCTCCGCGAAGCGCTCGGCGACGACCAGCAGGACCAGGACCGTGTACGGCGTCATGCCACCCTCACCGGGACCGTGTACGGGGTCATGCCGCCCTCACCAGGCCAGCAGGACGAGTTCGGACGAGAAGCCCGGGCCCAGGGCGATCATCAGACCCGTCGTTCCGGGCGCCGGCCGCGCGCTCTGCGTGTCGGCCAGGATCTGCAGCACCGAGGCGGAGGAAAGGTTTCCGGTGGCTGCCAGAGCGCGGCGGCTCGTGGCGAGGGCCGTGTCGGGCAGCCCGAGCTCCTCGGCGATCGCGTCGAGGATCCTGGGGCCGCCCGGATGGCAGATCCAGGCGGTGACGTCCGCGGTCTTGAGGTCGTGTTCGGCGAGGAACGACTCGATCTCCTCGGTCACGTGCAGCCGGACGAGCTCGGGGAGTTCGGGGCCGAGCACCATACGGAACCCCCATTCGCCGATGTCCCAGCCCAGCAGGTGTCCCGTGCCCGGATAGAGGCGCCCGCGGGTGGCCACGACCCTGGGCCCGCCGTGCCCGGCACCGCGGTCCGCCGGGGGCGTGCGGTCCCCGTGCGCGGCCACGAGCGCGGCGGCTCCGTCGCCGAACAGGCCGCCCGCGACCAGGTTCGCCATCGACGTGTCCGCGCGCTGCAGGGTGAGCGAGCACAGTTCGGTGGAGAGGAGAAGGGCGGTGCCGCCGGGGCGGAGAGCGAGGTGGTCGTGGACGCGGGCCAGCCCGGCGGCCCCTCCGGCGCAGCCGAGACCGAACAGCGGCATCCGCCTGACGTCGGACCGCAGGCCGAGCCGTGCGGCGACGCCGGCGTCGAGGGACGGGGTCGCGATGCCGGTCACGGTCGTGGAGACGACGAGGTCGATCTCCTCCGGGCGCACGCCCGCCTCGTCGAGTGCCCGTTCGGCCGCCTCCACGCCCAGGTCGGTGGCCAGTTCGGCGAAGAGGCGGTTCGTCTCTCCGAAGGTGCCGAGAGCGCGGTAGCGGTCGAGCGGCAGGGCGAGATGACGGGTGTCCACGCGGGCTCCCGCGTGGAGCCGGCGCAGGAGGCCGCGGTCGGCCCCCGGCGGCAGACCGGCGACGAGGTCGTCGGTGATCTCCTGCTGCGGATAGCGGTGTGGCGGGAAGGCAGTGCTCACCGCGAGGACGCGCGTCATTGCTCCAACATAGGGACAGTCGGGCGCCGTCCCCCTCAACCCGGCCGTCATGGGCGCGCCGTCGCCTAGCGTGGTGCGGTGCCCGCCACCACCGGTGAAGGAACCGACCGGCTGCCGGAGCCGCGTCTCGCAGGGGCGGCCGGACAGCGCGCTTTCGTCGCCCTCCTGCGGTCCAGCCATCCCGTTCCGGCGGCGGCGGTGACCGTCCTCGCGGCGCTCCTGAGTGCCGCCGTCGGGCTCGGACCCGCCGCCGGAGCCAGAGCCGTGGCCGCCGTCGCCGCGGGCCAGCTGTCCATCGGCTGGTGCAACGACCGTGTGGACCTGCGGCGCGACCGGGCCGCCGGACGCCGGGACAAGCCCCTGGCCAGAGGAGCGGTGCGACCGGGCGTGGTCGGGGCGGCCGCGTGCGTGGCCCTGCTCGCCTGCGTCCCCCTGTCGCTCTCGTGCGGCCTTCTTGCCGGTTCCGTCCACCTCGGCTGTGTCGCCGCCGGGTGGTCGTACAACCTCCGGCTGAAACGTACGGTCGTCTCCTGGCTGCCGTACGCCCTCGCCTTCGGCTTCCTCCCCGCGTTCCTGACGCTGTCCCTCCCGGGCCGGCCCTGGCCGCCTCTGTGGTGGAGTCTCGCGGCGGCGCTCCTCGGTACCGGCGCCCACTTCGCGAACGTCCTGCCGGACATCGAGGACGACATCGCGAGCGGCGTCATCGGGCTCCCGCACCGTGTGGGCCGACGGGTCTCCGTCGCCTTGGCCGCGACCCTGGCCCTCGCCTCCTGCGTGGTCCTCACGGTCGGCCCCCCGGGACCGGTGGGTCCGGTCGGACTGGGTCTGATCGGGGCGTCCCTGATCCTGTGCCTGCCGGCGGTGGCCGGCCCGCCGGCGCTGGCGCGAGGGCGCCTGCCCTTCGTCGCCGTCATGGCCATGGCCGGTGTCGACGCCGTGCTGCTGGTGCTGGTCGGCGCCGCGCGGACGTCCGGGCACGGCTGACCTCGCCGACGCGAGCGCTCGCCGCCGTCGTATGCGGTGGCGACAGGCGCGTCACGAACGGGGGCAATGGACGCCTTCCGGGCGTCCGTTCAGGCGTCGTCGCGGCGCTACGAAGTGAGCCAGCCGCGCAGGAGCCTGCTCACGGCGGGCATGGCGACGTACGTCATGAGGGCGTTGAAGACGCAGGCCACGATCGCGCTGTTGAGGAGCAGCGGGAGCGTGGCGAGGCGCGGCAGGAGGAAGAGGCTGCCGAGCACGGAGATCGGGCGTGTTCCAGGCTGACGGCGGTCATACGGACTCCTCGTGATCTCACCGCGCCCGCCCGCACTGTACGCGTCGGACGCGGCGGGAGACCACCGTCAGCCCGTCACGCCTCCGCGGAGGCGTGGAAGGGCAGGGGCGTCAGCGCCCCAGCCGGGCGTCGAGCCATGTGAGGACCTCGGGGGTCACGGGGTCCGTGATGTCGGCGAACTCCTCGTGCTTCTTCAGGAACTTGGCCACGTACGGGCAGACCGGGACGATCCGCATACCGGAGGCGCGGACGTCGGTGAGGGCCTGCTCGACGAGGATCGAGGCGAGTCCCTGGCCGGCGTAGGCGTCGTCGATCTCGGTGTGGAAGAAGACCCGCCGGTCGTCGCGGTCGCGGTACGCGGTGAGGCCGGCGCGCTGGTCGTCGACGAGGATCTCGTAGCGGTGGCGGGCGTCGACGCGACGGACGACGGGGGTGGTGTGGGTCTGCTCGGTCATGGCGGTCCCTTCGGTACGGGGGATGGGGGCTTCGGTGGCGGACGGGCTCAGCGGCGGGCGGGGTTCCCGCGGGGGGTGATGACGGCGTTCGGCAGGGCGGGGGCGGGCAGCCGGTCGCCCGGGTAGCCGTCGACGTGGCCGAAACGGTCGGAGGACCGCTCCCACTCCTCCCGTGCCTCGACGATGTCCTGGTGGTCGCGGCCGATGAAGTTCCACCACATGACGATCTCCTCCTCGAACGGCGGGCCGCCGAGCAGGATCGTCCGGGCCGGGCGGTCGGACGTGTTGGCGAGGGTGAGCGTGGTGCGGCCGGGGGCGGCGTAGCCGAGCTCGGCGGGGAGGAGGGGGGTGCCTTCGAGCCGGACGTCGCCCTCGTCGACGAGGAGGCCGTGTTCGAAGTCCGGGTCGACGTCGAGGGTGACGGTGGCGCCGGCGTCGATCAGGAGCTGGGCGCCCAGGAGCGGGGTGAAGGTGCGGACCGGGGAGGTCCGGCCGGCGAGCGTGCCCAGGAAGACCCGGAGTTCCGCCCCGTCGACACGGAGTGCTTCCGGTGCGTGGTGCTGGAAGTCGCGCGGGGCGTGGCGGTGTGCGTCGGGGAGGGCGACCCAGAGCTGCACGCCGTGCAGCAGGGTGGTGCCGGGGGTGGAGACCTCCGTGTGGCTGATGCCGTGCCCGCCGGTCATGAGGTTGATCTCGCCCGGGCGCACGAAGGCGTGGGTGCCCAGGCTGTCGCGGTGCTCGATCTCCCCGGCGAACAGCCAGCTGACGGTCTGCAGGCCGGTGTGCGGGTGCGGGGCGACGTCCATGCCGCCGGACTCGGCGACCCGGTCGGGGCCGTAGTGGTCGGCGAAGCACCAGGCGCCGATGAGCGTACGGGCCCGCTGCGGCAGTGTGCGCCGTACGGTCATCGCGCGCGGTCCGCCCAGTGGTACGTCCCGGGCGGTCAGGATCTCGATCTCCGTGTCACCCATGTCCCAGCCCTCTCCCTCGTGTAGTTTCGTTTTCAACAAGTATGGTTGATCATGGTCCCGATGGCAAACAGGCGAAGGAGTACAGGGTGAGCGAGACGGTACGGACCGCGGTGGAGCGCCGGGCCCCCGATCGGATCTACCTCGACAAGGAGAGCCCCGCCGCCTACCAGGCGCTGGTGAAGACCGCCGACACCGTTCGGGCGACGGCCGCCGAGGCCGGCCTCGACCGGATCCTGGTCGAGCTGGTCAACCTCCGCGTGTCCCAGATCAACGGCTGCGCCTTCTGCCTCGACGTGCACACCCGCGCCGCGGTCCGGGCCGGGGAGACCGCCCGGCGCCTGGGCGTGCTGGCGGCCTGGCGCGACACCGAGCTCTTCACCGCCCGCGAACGCGCGGCCCTCGCCCTCGCCGAGGCCACGACACACCCCGCCGACGCGCTCGCTCAGGAGAGGGCGTACGACGAGGCCCGCGAGGTGCTGGACGACGCCGAGATCTCCGCCGTGATCTGGGTGGCCATCGCCATCAACGCCTTCAACCGGGTGTCGATCCTCAGCAAGCACCCGGTGCGGGAGACTCCCGCCCGCTGACGCCGCCGGCGCGCGGGCGGGACGGGACGCCCGGCCGCGGGTAGACGCGGGACTGCTTGACGCTGCCGAAGGCGAAGCTGGACTCGATCGACGCGATGCCCGGGATGGCGTGGATACGGGTGCGGACGAGGGCCTCGTACGCCTCCAGGCTCTCGATGACGACCCTGAGCAGGTAGTCGCTGCTGCCGGCCATCAGATAGCAGTCCTGGATGTGGTCGATGAGGCCGACGTGGTGCTCGAACACGTTGACCGCCTCGGCGGTGTGGCGCTCCAGGCGGATCCGTACGAAGACGGTGATCGGCAGGCCGAACGCGACCTGGTCGACGGTGGCCGTGTAGCCGCCGATCAGTCCCGACTCCTCCAGGCGGCGCACCCGGCGAAGGCAGGGGGAGGGGGACAGCCGGATGCGGTCGGCGAGGTCCTGGTTCGACAGACGGCCGTCCGCCTGCAACTCGTGGATGATCCGGAAGTCCACGGAGTCCATCGGCTCTCCTTGGTCGATCTTGGCAGATTCTGCCCCCACGCTATGTCTGGAGGGCATAACTGGCAATCGCCTGCCCCACCTGAAGGTCTAGCGTTGCTTCCCGAGGCAAAGCCGGACATCGGCTCCGCCCGAAGCGATACAAGCGGGAGGGACGGTCGGTGGCCGCAACGCAATCGGTGGGGGCGCGAACAGCGGGGGCGGCGGACTCGCCGACCCCGTCCACAGGCGACGAGGGGGAGCGCGGCACCGGCCCGCTCCGGGGACTCTCGCCGCACGCCGTGGGCATGCTCGCCCTGCTGCTCACCGTGGCCATCTGGGCCGCGTTCGCGCTCAGCGCCCGCGCCCTGAGCGCCTCCACGCTGCTGCCGGCCGACGCCGCGCTGCTCCGCTTCGGCGTGCCCCTCGTCGTCCTGGCCCCCGCGCTGTGGCGGCGCAGGCGGCGACTGGCCGCCGTCCGGTTCGGCCCCGCGGCCAAGATCGTCTGCGGCGCGGGAGTGCCCTTCTTCCTCGCCGCCATGTACGGCGGCTCCCTGACCTCGGCCGCGTTCGTCGGGGCGATCGTCCCCGGCATGGTCCCGTTGTTCGTCTCCGCCCTCATGGTCGCGGGCGGCAAGAGCGCTCCGCGCGGCACGCAGGCGGCCGGCCTCGCCCTCATCGTGGCCGGCGTGGTGGCCCTGGTGTGGCGCTACACCGCCGCCCTCGACGCGGACGTCCTGCTCGGCGCGGGAACACTGCTCGTCGCCAGCGGACTGTGGGCCCTCTACACCGTGGGCCTGCGGGAAGTGGACCTCGACCCCATCGGGTCCATCGGGCTGCTCTGCCTGCCCTCCTTCACCGTCATCGCACTGCTGAGCCTGACCGGAGTCCTGCCCACCGGCCTCGCGCGGGCGGAGGGCGCCGACATCGCGCTCTTCCTCGTCGTCCAGGGCCTGGGAGTCGGCCTGTGCGCGGGGCTGCTGTACGCCTTCGCCATCCGGCGGCTCGGACCGGAGCGCAGCTCCGTCGTCGGCAGCCTCAGCCCGGTCGCCGTCGTCCTGCTCGCGGTGCCCCTTCTCGACGAGTCGCCGACCCTGCCCGTCGTGGTCGGCGTCCCCCTGATCACCCTCGGTGTCGCGCTCGCCAACGGACGCCGACGCTTCCGAACCAAGGTGTCCGCCGATGCTTGAGCTCCTCCCCGCCCCGCCCGCCGACCCGTTGTGGGACCTGACCGCCGAGTACGCCGCCGACCCGCGCCCCGAGCGCCTCAACCTCGTCCTCGGCGTGTACCGCGACCACACCGGCGTCACCCCCGTCATGGCGGCGGTCAAGGAAGCCGAGATACGTCTGGCCGAACGCTCCGGTTCCAAGGAGTACCTCGGCCTGTCGGGCAACACCGCCTTCAACCGGGCCATGCTCACCACCGTCCTCGGCACCGAGGCCCTCACCGCGCGGGCGACCGCCGTCCAGACCGTGGCGGGCACCGGGGCCCTGCGGCTCCTCGCCGACCTCGTACGGCAGACCCGCCCGGGCACCACGGTGTGGATCAGCGACCCCGCGTACGTCAACCACCGCCCCATCCTCGAAGGCGCCGGCCTCACCGTCCGCCCCTACCGGTGGCTCGACCCCGCCGGCCGGCCGGACGGCGCGGACCTGCTGGAGGACCTCCGCGAGGCGGGACCCGGCGACGTCGTCCTGCTCCAGGGCTGCTGCCACAACCCCACCGGGGCGGACCCCTCCTTCACGCTGTGGGAGGAGCTGGCCGGACTCGCCGAGGCCAACGGCTGGATCCCCTTCGTCGACCTCGCCTACCACGGCCTCGGCGACGGCCTCGACGCCGACCTGCGCCCCACCCGGATGCTGGCCGAGCGGCTCCCCGAGGTGCTGATCGCCGTCAGCTGCTCCAAGAACTTCGGCCTCTACAGCGACCGCACCGGATGCGCCGTCGTCGTCGGCTCCTCGGCGCGGGCGCTCCGGCACGTCGAGACCGCCCTGCAGAACGCCGCCCGCACCCTGTACTCGATGCCGCCGGACCACGGCGCCGCCGTCGTCGCCACCGTCCTGGAGGACGAGCGTCTGAAGGCCGTCTGGCTCGCCGAACTCGAGGTGATGCGCCGCCGCGTCACGGCCAACCGCACGGACCTCGTCGCCCACCTGGCCGCCCTCGGCCACGAGGAGGAGGCGGCGGCCCTCGCCCGGCAGAAGGGCATGTTCTCGATGCTGCCCCTCACCCCCGAGCGGATGCGCGGGATGCGCCACCGGTCAGGCGTCTACGGCACGACCTCCGGCCGCATCAACATCGCGGGCGTGCCCGCGCACCGGATCCCGTTCCTGGCCCGGGGGATCGCCGACGCCCTGCGGGCACCGAGCGGCGCGGGAACCGTCTGACGGAGCGGCCGGGCCCTCAGCGGCGCGGACCCGTCGGCAGGTAGTACGCGCGGTTGTGGGTGGCCACCGGCGGCGACTGGCAGGTCCAGGCGCCCGCGGCCGGTGCGCCGTCGGGGAGGACGGTGCGCAGGTCGCGGGCCAGGTCGCCGTCCGGGGCGTGGACGTCGAGGCGGGTGCGCCCGGAGTGTCCGGCGGCGGCCAGGTCGTACCAGGCGTACGGCTGGTGGACGTTCATCGGGCCGGCGAGCAGACGCCCCTCGCGGTCGGTGCCGTAACCGGTGACCGGGGCGCTGGAGGCGGCGACCGCGGTCAGGCCGTCCAGCCTCGCGGCCAGGTCGAGCAGCGGATCCGGCCCCCTCTCCAGGGTGTCGTCCGGGCCGGCCTCGGCCGCCTTGCACCGTACGGTCCAGGTCGCGCCCGCCGGTCCGTTCGGGGACGGCAGGCCGACCTCGAACCAGCCCGGGTACTTGGGTTCCGCGTACAGCTCGCGCCCCGCCCTGATCGCGAACGGGTTGTCGCACACGACGTGGAGCCGGGCGATGCCGAGCAGCTTGGTCTGGTCCCAGCCCTGCGCGTACTGGGCGTAGGTCAGCCGGGGCAGCCGGTCCGCCTCGGAAGCCGGGAAGGCGATCACGTTGAACTCGATCTCCTGGGTGACGCCGCCGCCGAACCCGTACTGCGCGAAGTACAGCTGGTAGTTGACCGAGACGAGTGCACGTCCGTCGTCGAACGCGGCCGCGGCCAGGCCCGGGTGGTGTGCGGCGAGCAGCGTGTGGACCGGGTCCGGGTCCACCAGCCAGTCGACGCCGATCTGGTGCAGCGCCCCGTAGTGGAACGGCAGCCGGAAGGGTTCGGGCACGGGCGGCAGGGGCAGCTGGGTCACGCGGGGACTCCCGGGGTGGTCGGGCCGGCGGAGAGGGGGCGGTCGCGGGCCGTCAGGTCCGCCTCGACACGCTCGGCGCTGCGCAGCGCCAGCGCCGCCATCGTCAGGGTCGGGTTGGAGGTGGCCACCGAGGGCATGCTGCCGCAGCCCACCGCGTACAGACCGGGGTGGTCCCAGCAGCGCTGCCAGGCGTCCACCACCGACGTGGTGGGGGAGTCGCCCATGACATGGGTCCCGGCGGCGTGACCGGCGCCGCGGTAGCCGTACGTACGGCCCCGGTGCTCGAAACGCCCCGGCCAGGCCGCCACCGGCGTGTAGTCCGTGTGGTCCTCGGCTCCGAGCAGCGCGAAGAGCTGGTCCGAGACGGCCCGCGCGGCGGCCATCCCCTCCTTGACGTGCTCGTCGAGGTCGTAGGTGACCAGGGGGCGGGGGAGGCCCAGCGCGTCCCGCTCGGACGGGTGCAGGGTGACCCGGTTCGCCGGGTCGGCGCCCTGCTCCATCTCGAACTGGAGGGCGAACTGGCGGCGCAGCCGGCCCCCGACCGCCTCCCTCAGCTCCTTCCCGGACAAGCCGTGTCCGGTGAGGAAGTGGTGCACGTCCGTGTCGACGGGGCCCTTCGCCCAGATCCAGCCCCACGTCCCGAACTCGACCCGGAACGGCGCCCGCAGCCGGCGCGCCGGGCCCGCGCGGAAGCCCTCGAAACCCGAGACGGAGCCGGGGCCCCGGTACGGTCCTGCGTGCTCGCCCTCGGGCAGCAGCCCCCAGGTCAGCAGGACCGGATGGTCCATCAGATTGCGTCCCACCTGGCCGCTGCGGCCGGCGAGCCCGGACAGGAGCAGCAGCCGGGCGTTCTCCACTGCGTGCGCGGCGAGCACCACGGCATCGGCGTGCGCGACGGACACCTCCCCGTCGTACGAGCGGTACTCCACCCCCGTGGCCCGCCCGCTCCCGTCGGCGAGGACACGGCTCACCACGGACCGGTCCCGGAGCGTGACGGACGCGCTCCACCGCCCCTGGGTCTTGAGCGGGGTGTACTTCGCGTACGAGGGGCAGTGCGGGATGCAGCTCGCGTTGCCGACGCACCGGCTGTCCGGATCCGGTCGGCCGCCCCGCCCCCGCGGCACATAGCCGCGGCCGCCCCCGTACCCGGGGTCCGGGACGCCGTTGCGCGCGTGCGGGGTGCCGACCACCCTCAGCTCGACCTCGCCCAGGGCGACGGGGTCCTGGACACGCCGCCCGTCCAGACGGGCCGCGAACAGGCGGTCCAGCCGCGCGGCGGGCAGCGCCCGCATCGGGAACGTGTAGCCGTCGGGGAAACGCAGCCCCAGGTGCGCGCGCTGCTCCTCGGCGTCGGCAGCCACTCCCAGGTGCTCCTCGGCGGCCCGGTAGTGAGGTTCCAGGTCGTCGTAGGTGAGCGGCCAGCGCCGTCCGTACCCGAAGGACTCGGTGTCGAAGTCCTCCGGCAGCATGCGGGGCGCCAGGCCCGTCCAGACGTTGCCGGTGCCGCCGTTCACCCGGACGTATCCACTGGCGTACGGGAGCGGGCCGTCCTGCCGCAGATGGCCCTCCGCCCGGAAGCCCCGCGGCCCGTCCGTACCGGCGAGGTCCGGCATCTCGGGCCAGGACGCCGCCGGATGGGGCGTGTAGGGGGAGCCGGGCAGCCGTGCCGCAGCCCTCAGATAGTCGGTCAGCGGATCGGGTGACGGCCCCTGGACACCGGGGTCCGCCGCCCCCGCCTCCAGGACGAGGACCCGTCGCCGACCGTCCCGGCCGAGCCGGTGCGCGACGAGCGAGCCCGCGACACCGGCGCCGACGACGATCACGTCGTACCGCGTCACCGGCCGCCCTCCCCGGCCCAGCTCCCGTACCCCCCGGGCCCGGCGGCCGGCGCGGTCAGTCCCGCCGCCTTCCACACCAGTCCCTCGGCGTAGGCGCGCGGGGACACCAGTCTCGGCGGAGGGCCGGGCCAACTGCCCGTGTACCAGAGGTACGTCACCGCCCGGGCCGCCGAGAGCCGCTCGCCGTCCGGGGCGCCGGCCGGTTCCCCCGCCTCCCGCAGCAGCCGCTCGTACCGCTGCGCGCCGAGCTCCTCCGCCGCCACCGCCCGGTACACCTCGACGAGCCCGGTGGCCGTCAGGTCCTCCCCGTCGAATCCGGTCAGCCGCGCCGACAAGGCGGTGAATCGCTGTGTCTCGTCCGTGATGGGCACGCGGGGATCGGTGCCCCGCCCCCGTCGGCCCATGCCGCGCGCCCCCGGAGCGGCCTCATCACGACCTCGCGCGCTCCCTCACACGGCGGGCGTCGGCCGGCCTGTCGTCCGACAGGCGTTCCTACGGCGCACCGGTGTCCCGGCCCCCGGTCGGTCCCGCCGTGCGCAGCGCGACGAGCCGCCGGAAGTGCGGGCAGGCGGCGATGTCGTCGTGGTCGCAGTCCAGGGCGCACCGGATCAGTGCGAGCTGGGCCTGAGCCTGTTCGATGGTGGCCCGCAGCGACTCCTGCCGGGCCGACAGGACCTCGTCGCGGCGACCGGCGTCCCCGGCCGTCAGCAGGGCGCGGATCTCGTCGAGGCCCAGACCGGCTTCCTTGGCCCCCAGGATCACCGCCGTCCGCACCAGGTCGTCGCGGCCGTACCGCCGGTGCCCGTTGGCGTCACGCGCCGGACTGAGGAGCCCCATCGACTCCCAGTGCCGTAGCACGTGTGTCGCGAGCCCGTAGTTCTCGGCCAGGGCACCGATGGTCATCGACGGGGCGGCCCCCGCGCTCTCGCTTGACTTCACGTCGACATTAAGCGCCAGCCTGACGGTCATGGCCAACACACAGGAACAGAACGACGCGGCCCGGCGGGCGGCGCGGCTGATCGCCCTGCTGGACACGCTGGACGCCCTTCCCGTCGCCCGGCGACTTCGCGAGCGGTCCTACGAGCTGCTCGCGCCGGGGCCGGGGCGAGGTCTGCGGGGAGCTGCCGTCGACGTCGGCTGCGGCACGGGTCGGGCGGTGGCCGAACTCGCCGACCGCGGCGCGCGGGCCACGGGGGTGGACATCAGCGAGGCGATGCTCGCCGAGGCCAGGCGGCGGCGGCCGGACGGCGACTTCCGGCGCGCGGGCGCGGACGGACTCCCCTTCGGGGACGGGGAGCTGGACGCCTACCGGGCCGACAAGGTCTTCCACGAACTCGACGACCCGGCCGGTGCCCTCGCGGAGGCGCACCGGGTCCTGGCGCCCGGCGGCCGAGCCCTCCTCGTCGGCCAGGACTGGGACACCTTCCTCATCGACTCCCGCGCCGCCGCCCTGACCCGTGCCGTCGTCCACGCACGGGCCGATCTCGTGCCGGGCCCCCGCACGGTACGCGGCTACCGTGGCCTCCTGCTCGACGCCTGCTTCCGGGACGTCGAAGTCGAGGTCCACACGGCCGTGTTCACGACGGCGGCGGCGCTGCCCATGATCCGCGGCCTCGCCGACGGGGCGTGCGCCGCCGGCGCGATCACCCGCGCGGAAGCCGACGCGTGGCTGGCCGAGCAGTGCGCGCGGGCCGAGGCCGATCGGCTGTTCCTGGCCGTCCCGTTCTTCGTCGCCTCCGCCACCCGGACGTGACGGGACAGCGCGACGGTGGCCGACGTGCCGCGTCCGGCGGTGCGAAGGGCGGGGAGGCGAGGGGAGGCCGCGCGGGCTTCCGGTGTCAGCCGGCCGAGGAGGCCCGGTCGGAGTCGCTGCGCAGGACGCAGAATTCGTTGCCCTCGGGATCGGCGAGGACCGCCCAGCCCGAACCGTCGGGATTCCGGTGATCGGAGACGAAGGCGGCGCCCAGACCCAGCAGCCGCGCCACCTCCTGGTCGCGCGAGGTCTCCGGGCGCAGGCACAGGTGGATCCGGTTCTTGACCGTCTTGGCCTCGGGCACCTGGTTGAAATAGAGCACCGGGCCCTCCGCCAGCGGCACCTGCACCTCCCGATCGCCCGGCCGGTTGTCCGGGTGCGGCGGACGGCCGGTCACCCCGCTCCAGAACCGGGCCAGTTCATAGGCATCCGCGCAGTCGATCGCCACGTTCTGTACTACTGAGACCATGCGCCCGAGCTTTCCCGATCTTGAGGCCGGGCGCCACCCCGGATCGCCCTCGTCTCCCGGGACGTCCTGCCGGTCAGGCCGGGCTCGGCGCGTCGCGGACTCGGAGCGGCGGAGGGTGTGCGGCCCACCAGTGCCGGGCGATCTGCTCCCGGGTCGCGACCCAGGCTCCACCGCGCCGGGCGACGTGGTCCAGGAAGCCGTCGAGCGCGCGGATGCGGCCGGGGCGGCCGATGATCCGGCCGTGCAGGCCGACGCTCATCATCCGAGGGCGTTCGCCCCCCTCCGCATGCAGGGCGTCGAAGGTGTCGACGAGGTACGCGAGCATGTCGTCCGCGGTCGTGAACCCGTGCACGAGCAGGAACTTGAAGTCGTTCGCGTCGAGGCTGTACGGCACCACGAGATGCGGGCGGCCCGCCGACCCGACGTAGAAGGGCAGGTCGTCCGAGTAGTCGTCGGAGTCGTAGAGGAAGCCGCCTTCCCCGGCGACCAGGCGCCGTGTGGCGGCGCTCGTCCGGCCGGTGTACCAGCCGACGGGGCGGCGCCCGACGAGCCGCTCGATCGTCGCGGTCGTCCGCGCGATGTCGGCGCGCTCGACGTCCTCGGGCACCTCGCGGTAGTCGATCCAGCGCCAGCCGTGGCCGGCCACCTCCCAGCCGGCGGCGCCCATCGCGCGCGCCGCGTCCGGATTGCGCTCGAGTGCCTGTCCGACGGCGTGGACGGTGAGCGGCGCACCCCGCGCCACGAGCGTCCGGTGAACGCGCCAGAACCCGGCCCGCGCGCCGTACGCGAACATCGACTCGGCGTTCAGATCGCGTCCCCCGGCCACCGGCGGCGCGCCGACGACCTCGTGGAGGAAGCCCTCCGAGGCAGCGTCGCCGTCGAGGACGTTGTGCTCGCCGCCCTCCTCGTAGTTGAGGACGAGGCTGACGGCCACACGGGCGCCGCCGGGCCAGGCCGCGTGCGGGGGCTCGGCGCCGTAGCCGACGAGATCGCGCTGGTGCTCGGACACGGGCGGCAGGCTACCCCCGGCGGTCCGCCCCGTGGACGGTCCTCCGCGGCGCCACTCCGAACCCCACACGGCCGGTCGTGCCGTCCGAGGGCCGCGGCAGGCTTCATCCGCCGTACATGGAACCGAGGCCCCGCTCCCCATATTGTCGTGGTCATGGCAGCAGACATCCTCACTGCGCGCCGTCACGTCGACCACGGGCGCGCGGCGAGCGCCCTCTGTACGGTCGCCCAGGCGCGCTGAACGCGTCCCTCCCCCCCCCGCGGGATTCCCCCACCCGGCGCCCCCGCCCGGTGCCTCGCCCCGGCGCCCCGGCCCGGTTCCCGCCGCACCCCCTTCGTCCCGCATCGCGGCCCGGCGGCTCCGAACCGCCCGTCCGGCATGCCCGTACACCGACGTATCCAGGAGGAACGGACACCATGGCAGAGAACCACCGACCCCCGGTGAGCCGCCGCGGCTTCCTCGGCGGAGCCGCCGCCGTGGCCGCCGCCACCGCCGTACCCGGTCTCGCCCAGATCGCCGCGGCCGGCCCCGCCGCTGCCGCCACCCGCCCCAACATCCTGCTGATCGTCACCGACGACCAGCCCAAGCACACCGAATGGGCCCTGCCCAAGACCGTCGCCTGGCTCGCCGACCAGGGCGTGAAGTTCACCAACGGCCACGTCACCACCCCGCTGTGCGCGCCCTCGCGCTCCAGCGTGTTCTCCGGCCGGCACGCCCACAACCACGGGGTGCGCAACAACAAGGCGTCGCACTCGCTCGACCAGAGCACCACCGTGCAGAAGTACCTCAAGCAGGCGGGCTACCGCACCGGCCTGTTCGGCAAGTACCTCAACTCCTGGACCCTGGCGGACAACCCGCCGCACTTCGAGGAGTTCGCCCTCCTCCAGCCCGGCTACGTCGACGCCCAGTGGAACGTCGACGGCACGGTCCGGACGATCAACGGCTACACCACCACCATCGTCAGGAACCGCACGCTGGACTTCCTCGACAAGGCCGCCGACGACCCCCGCCCGTGGTTCGCCTACGTCACCCCGTACGCCTCCCACGGCCCCCGCACCCCCGAGGCGAAGTACGCCGGCACCCCCGTCCCCGAGTGGAACGGCCGTCCCTCCGTCCCCGAGGGCGACCGCAGCGACAAGCCGGCCTACATCAAGAACGCCACCGGCACCCTCGCCGACGGGCGGCGGATCCGCGCCGAACAGCTGCGGACGCTGCTCTCCGTCGACGACGCGGTGCAGGCGTTCAAGGACAAGCTCCAGGCCCTCGGCCAGCTGGACAACACGCTGGTCATCTACATCGGCGACAACGGATTCAGCTGGGGCGACCACGGCTGGACCGCCAAGTCGGTGCCCTATCGGCAGGCCCACGAGGTGCCGTTCTACCTCTCCTGGCCGGCCGGCGGACTCGGCGCGGGCACCGTGGACCAGCGCATCGTCGCGAACATCGACATCGCGCCGACCATCCTCGACGCGGCCGGCATCACCCCGAACGCCCCGGTCGACGGCACCTCCCTGCTCTCCGCCCAGAGCCGCGACCACCTCCTCGTGGAATGGTGGAAGCAGGGCACCGGCGCGGGCGGCGCGCCGACCTGGTCCTCGTACGTCGCCAAGGACAAGCAGTACACGGAGTACTACGACCTGACGACCGACGGGGCCGGCACCGTCTCCGGCACCGGCCAGGTGAAGTTCCGGGAGTACTACGACCTGACGAACGACCCGAACCAGCTGACCAACAAGCTGTACGAGGCCACTCCCGCCCAGGAACAGGCTCTCGGCATCCCCGCCCTGGCGGCCGGCCTCGCCGCGGACCGCACGGCCTGACAGCGCCCGGGACCGCGGTCCGCCCCGTGTACGCCGGCCCTCCCCACACGGGGCGGACCGGCGCCCACGGGGACGGCCGCGGTCCCGGCGGCGGTGGAGATCAGCCCTGGCGCGCGGCGCCGCGGCGGTTGAAGGGAAGGCGGCCGAGGACCGCCGCCATCCCGCAGGTGTCGGTGAGCGCCGAGAACACCAGTCCTCCGGCGATCCCCGCCGACAGCAGCTGGAACGCCGGGTGGACGAGCAGCCCCAGGACCAGACCGAGCAGGACCACGCTCCCCGCGGTGAACCGCACCTGACGCTCCATCCCCCAGACCGCCCGCACGGCGCCCGGCGGATACTCCAGCCCGTGGCCGGCGGCGGCCCAGCCCCGGGTGCCGCCGGCGAGGCTCGACGCCGCGACCCCGTGGCCGGCGAGAGCCGCCGCGGCCTTCTCCGAGCGGGCACCGGAGGCGCACACCAGCAACAGGGGCCGGCTCGCGGCGGTGTCCCGCAGGTCGGCGAGGCTCTCCTCGATGCGGTCCAGAGGGACGTTCACGGCGCCCGGCAGACGGCCGGAGGCGAACTCGCCCGGCGTACGGACGTCGACCACCTCCAGCTCGGGCAGCCGGGGCTCTGCCTCGCCGATAGAGAGGGTACGGGGAATGCTCATGACGAACCTGCCCTTGGCGGCGACGGGAAGCGGCCCCGCACCGTCGCGGCAGGGACGTTCCCGGCATGCTAGACGCGCGACCCGGCCCCACCGGGCCTTCCGGGCACGCCGCCACGGGGTCGCCACACCGCTGCCATACCGCTGCAACAAGCCGAGCCGTCACGTGTCCGCCGCGCCGCCGAGCCCCGTTCCGGACGGACGGCGGCCGGGACACCTGGGTCGGTGTCCCGGCCGCCTACCGCACTACGGCACTGCCGCTCATCGCCTGTCGCTACTGCCTGCCGACAGCCGAATGCCGCCTCACGCGATCTCGACGAGGAGGTCGCCGCCCTCCACCTGCTGGATCCTGGTGATGGCCAGGCGGGAGACCCGGCCGCCGCGCGTGGCGGTGATCGACGCCTCCATCTTCATCGCCTCGATGGTGGCCACCGTCGCACCCGCCGCGACCTCGTCGCCCTCGGCGACGGCCAGCGTGACCACGCCGGCGAACGGCGCGGCGACATGGCCGGGGTCGGACCTGTCGGCCTTCTCCGTCACCGGGAGGTCGGCGGCCGCCGCGTTGTCGCGTACCTGGATCGGCCGCAACTGGCCGTTCAGGGTGGACAGGACGGTGCGCATGCCGCGTTCGTCGGCCTCGCCGATGGCCTCCAGCTCGATGAGCAGCCGTACACCGGGCCCGAAGTCGACGGTGTACTCCTTCCCGGGGCGCAGCCCGTAGAAGAAGTCCTTGCTGTCGAGCACGCTGGTGTCGCCGAACGCCTGACGGTGCGTCTCGAACGCCTTCGTCGGGCCGGGGAAGAGCAGGCGGTTCAGCGTGGCGCGCCGGTCCTTGGCCAGACCGGCGCGGTCCTCCGCCGTCAGCTCCCGCATCGGCTTGGGGCCGGGGCGGCCCTCGAGCGCCTTGCTGCGGAACGGCTCCGGCCAGCCGCCGGGCGGCGTGCCCAGCTCGCCGTGCAGGAAGCCGACGACCGAGTCGGGGATGTCGTAGCGGTGGGGCGCCGCCTCGAACGCCTCGGGTGCCACCCCGGCGCCCACGAGGTGCAGCGCGAGGTCGCCCACCACCTTCGACGACGGCGTCACCTTCACCAGCCGGCCCAGCATCCGGTCGGCGGCCGCGTACGTCGACTCGACGTCCTCGAACCGGTCGCCGAGGCCGAGCGCGACGGCCTGCGTGCGCAGGTTGGAGAGCTGCCCGCCGGGAATCTCGTGGTGGTACACACGGCCGGTCGGCGAGTCCAGCCCCGCCTCGAAGGGAGCGTAGATCTTGCGCACGCTCTCCCAGTACGGTTCCAGGTCGCCGACCGCCTGGAGGTCGAGACCGGTGGGTCGCTCGGAGTAGTCGGTCGCGGCGACGATCGCCGACAGCGACGGCTGCGAGGTGGTGCCCGCCATCGAGGCCACCGCGCCGTCCACCGCGTCCGCCCCGGCCTGGATCGCCGCGAGGTACGTGGCGAGCTGGCCGCCCGCGGTGTCGTGGGTGTGGAGGTGCACCGGCAGGTCGAACTCCCGGCGCAGCGCGGACACCAGCTTGGCCGCGGCGGGGGCGCGCAGCAGACCCGCCATGTCCTTGACCGCCAGCACGTGCGCTCCCGCGGCGACGATCCTCTCGGCCAGCCGCAGGTAGTAGTCCAGCGTGTACAGCTTCTCCGCCGGGTCGGAGAGGTCCGCCGTGTAGCACAGCGCGACCTCGGCCACCGCCGTCCCGGTCTCCCGCACGGCCTCGATGGCGGGCCGCATCTGGTCGACGTCGTTCAGCGCGTCGAAGATCCGGAAGATGTCGATGCCGGTGGCGGCGGCCTCCTGCACGAAGGCGTCGGTCACCTCCGTCGGGTAGGGCGTGTACCCCACGGTGTTACGGCCCCGCAGCAGCATCTGCAGGCAGATGTTCGGCACCGCCTCGCGCAGCGCGGCCAGCCGCTCCCACGGATCCTCGGCGAGGAAGCGCAGCGCGACGTCGTAGGTGGCGCCGCCCCAGCACTCGAGGGACAGCAGCTGCGGCATCGTGTGCGCCACCGTCGGGGCGACGGCCAGCAGGTCCTTCGTCCGCACCCGGGTCGCGAGGAGCGACTGGTGGGCGTCGCGGAAGGTGGTGTCGGTGACCCCCAGGGTCGGCGACTCGCGCAGGCTCCGCGCGAAACCCTCGGGACCGAGCGCCGCCAGCCGCTGCCGGGACCCCTCCCGCGGCTCGCCCGCGGGCAGCGGGGGCAGCTTGCCGGCCGGGGCGACCAGCACGGGCCGGGGGCCGTGCGGCTTGTTCACGGTGACGTCGGCGAGATAGGTGAGCAGCTTCGTGCCGCGGTCGGCCGAGTGGCGCGCCGTGAGCAGGTGCGGCCGCTGCTCGATGAACGCCGTCGTGACGCGGCCCGCCTGGAAGTCCGGGTCGTCGAGCACCGCCTGAAGGAAGGGGATGTTCGTGGACACGCCCCGGATGCGGAACTCGGCCACCGCGCGCCGGGCCCGGTCGACCGCGGTCCCGAAGTCCCGGCCCCGGCAGGTCAGCTTGACCAGCATCGAGTCGAAGTGGGCGCTGACCTCCGTACCCGCGTGCGTGGTGCCGCCGTCGAGGCGGATGCCCGAGCCTCCCGGAGAGCGGTACGCGCTGATCATGCCGGTGTCCGGGCGGAAGCCGTTGGCCGGGTCCTCGGTGGTGATCCGGCACTGCAGGGCGGCACCGTGCAGGACGACGGACTCCTGCGTCAGACCGAGGTCCGCCAGGGACTCCCCGGAGGCGATGCGCAGCTGGGACTGCACGAGGTCGATGTCGGTGACCTCCTCGGTCACCGTGTGCTCGACCTGGATGCGCGGGTTCATCTCGATGAAGACATGACGGCCCTCGGGGTCGAGCAGGAACTCCACGGTGCCCGCGTTGCGGTAGCCGATCCGGCGGGCGAACCTCACGGCGTCGTCGCAGATGCGCTGCCGCACCGCCGGATCGAGGTTCGGGGCGGGCGCGAGCTCGATCACCTTCTGGTGGCGCCGCTGCAGTGAGCAGTCGCGCTCGAACAGGTGGATGACGTTGCCCTCGCCGTCGGCGAGGATCTGCACCTCGATGTGACGCGGGTCGACGACGGCCTTCTCCAGGAAGACGGTCGCGTCGCCGAACGCGGACTCCGCCTCGCGGGCCGCCGCCTCGATCGACTCCCGCAGCGTCGCCGGGTCCTCGACCCGCCGCATGCCCCGGCCGCCGCCACCGGCCACGGCCTTGACGAACACCGGGAAGCCGATGCCCTCGGCGGCCGCCACCAGCTCGTCCACGTCCGTGGAGGGCGCCGAGGAACCGAGCACGGGCACGCCCGCCTCACGCGCGGCGGCGACGGCCCGCGCCTTGTTTCCCGTCAGTTCCAGGGTCTGCGCGGACGGGCCCACGAACGTGATGCCCGCCTCCTCGCACGCGCGCGCCAGCTCCGGGTTCTCGGACAGGAATCCGTAACCCGGGTACACGGCGTCGGCACCGGCCAGACGCGCGGCCCGGATGATCTCCTCCACCGAGAGGTAGGCCCGCACCGGATGCCCGGGCTCACCGATCTCGTACGCCTCGTCGGCCTTCAGCCGGTGCAGAGAATTGCGGTCCTCGTGGGGGAACACGGCCACCGTGCGCGCACCCAGTTCGTAGCCAGCGCGGAACGCGCGAATCGCGATCTCCCCGCGGTTCGCTACCAGCACCTTGCGGAACATCCTGATCCCTTCACCCTGCCGGTGATGAGCACTACGGGCCGCCGACACCTCCCCCGAGGACGTGCCGCCCCGTGAGCGGCACGCGCCCGCGTCGCGCCCGGCTCGTTCCGGCAACGCTAAGGGCTGCGCGGTGGCCTACTGAAGGTCCCACGACAGTGACATGGATCATCGCCACCACGCTGTGCGCGAGCGCCACGGCATGGATGCCGCCGCAGGCGCGGGACGCCGGGGGATCCACCCGCGCGTACGCCCGACCCGGGCCGCCGGGTATCCCTTCCTACGCCGGCCGCGCCGAAATCAGGACACCGACCTTGTCGATGCGGTGCTCGGGGTTGTGCTGGGCGTCCCGCCAGGAGTTGCCCGCCGCGTTGTCCTCCGGCGTCGCGCAGGTGGACAGCGTGATCATGGCCCGCGTCGGCTGCTCACCCGGCTCACCCGGCACCGCGGCCCGCTGCTCCGCCAGTGAGCGGGCCGAACGGAAGGACGTCGTCCGTGTCCCGGTGATCTCGTACGTGTACACGACTCCCCCCGCGGTGACGTGCACCCGATCGCCCACCCCGACCTCGGGCAGTTCCCGCAGAGGCCCTCCGGCCGACAGCCGATGAGCGGTCACCAGATAGTTGCCGACGCCCCCCGGCCCCACACCACCGCGCTCGCCGTACGGACTCGCCGCCACCCCCCGGTCCTGTATGCGGGTACCCGCACGGTCGTCGGTCGTGCCCTCGTACGGCACGACGACCAGGTCCTCGACACCGATCGACGGTATGGACAACCGGGCGGTGGTGGGCGCGTGGGGCGAGGGTGTGGCCGGAGGGGGTGTGGGCGTGGGCGTGGGGACGGTGGCCGGGGGAGCCGACGGCGTGGCCGAGGAGACCACCGCTGTCGGGCCGTGCGCTCCCGTTCCCGTGGACGTACCGCCGTCGGTGCTTCCCGCACAGCCGGCCGACGCGGCGACGCCGACGACGGTCATGACGAAGGCGGCGACGACGGCGCCCCGGGCCCGGCGAGAGCCCCGGCCGCCCGGCGGCCCCTTCGGCAGGGAGGCCGCACCGCGCATGGCATCCATGTCCCCAGGATGGCCCACTCCCCGTGCCTTGGCATCCACGGCCCTGGCACCTGCGGCCCGGCATCCACGGCATGGCGCCCACGGCCCGGCACCCGTGGCCTCGCATCGACGACCCGGCGCTCACGGCCGAGGTCCGACGCCGTCCGCGACGGGGCCGCCCGGGCCCTCCGGCCCATCGGCCCGACTCGTGCCGGGCCATGCGACGTCTGGGCCGGATGGACCACCGGGCAGGCAGGCCCCGACGGTGCGTCCGATGCTGGGGCCGACCGTCCGAACCGGGTGACCTCCGCCGCCCGGCCGCACCGCGAAGGAGTCTCCGTGTCGGCACGCCCTGAAGTCCGGTCCCGCCCGCGCGCACGCCTGCGTCTGTCCGTCGCCGCCCTGGCCGCGTCGGCGGCGCTGGCCGCCCTGGTCCAGCCCGCGCAGGCCACGGGCACGCCGCCGCCGGACAAGACCCTGCAGAAGCAGCTGGACGAGCTCGTCCGCACGGCAGGAGGGCCGCCCGGAGCGATCGCGCTGATGCGGCAGGGCGACCGGACGACGGTCTACCGGGCAGGCGTCGCCGACACGAGGACGGGCCGCCCGCCGCGCGAGACCGACCACATGCGGATCGCGAGCGTGGCCAAGGCGTTCAGCGGAGCGGTCGCCCTGCGTCTGGTGGACCGGCACAGACTGGACCTCGACGACACGATCGGCGAGCGCCTGCCGTCCCTGCCGGCCGCGTGGCACCAGGTGACGCTCCGGCAGCTGCTCAACCACACCAGCGGGCTGCCCGACTACTCCAGGGCCCCGGCGTTCGTCGACATCCTGCGCGCGGACCCCAGACACCACTTCGACTCCCGCCGGCTGCTCGACTTCGTCGCCGACCAGGACCTGCTGTTCCCGCCGGGATCGAAGTACGAGTACTCGAACTCCGACAACATCGCCGTCGCGCTGATGGCCGAGGCGGTGACGGGACGGCCGTACGAGCGTCTCCTCGACCGGCTCGTGTACCGGCCGCTCGACCTGCGGCAGACCAGCCTGCCCCAGGGCTACCGGCTGCCAAGGCCCTACCTGCACGGCTACGACGTGACCCCGCCCGCCCCGCCGGAGGACATCAGCGAGGTCCTCGGCGCGTCGGGTGTCTGGGCCTCCGGCGGCATCGTCTCCACGCCGAAGGACCTCAACGCCTTCGTCCGCGCCTGGGCCGGCGGACACGACTTCCTCTCGCCGGACACCCGCCGTCAGCAGCGCACCTTCATCGCCGGCGCCGCCTCCGAACCCGCCGGCCCCGGCGTCAACGCCGGCGGCCTCGCGATCTTCCGCTACCAGACGCGCTGCGGCACGGTCTACGGCCACACCGGCAACTTCCCCGGCTACACCCAGTTCGCCGCCGCCACAGCCGACGGCAAGCGCTCCCTCACCTTCTCGATCACCACCCAGACCAGCAAGACCGTCAAGCCCGCCCTCCTCGCCAAGGTCCGCGCCATCCAGGAGGACTTCGTCTGCGCCCTCCTCCGGCACTGACCCCACCCCCCCGCCACACCTGAGCGGCCCGGACCCCGGCTCGTGGGCCGATGCCCGTGCAAAGGGGTGGCATGGGCACGTAGATTTTGCCGTCCCGTGGTTGCTGGGGCGGCGGGGGCGGCGGACTCTTGGTGACCATGCCTTCGGGCAGCGGGTACTGCTGGTCACGGGGGGTGCAATGGGCCCTCCGCCCTGAGCGGGGAATGTTCATGCACCTCGATTTCCGGCATTTGCGGGTCCTGCTCACGGTCGCCGAGGCTGGGAGCATCCGCAAAGCGGCGGCGCGTCTTCAGTTGTCGCAGCCTGCCACGAGCGCCCAGTTGAAGCGGATAGAGCACGAGTTGGGCGGGCCGCTGTTCGTTCGCAGTGCGGAGGGCGTGAAGCCGACCGAGAACGGTCAGTATGTCCTTCGGTGTGCGAGGGACCTGGTGGTGGGCTTCGACCGGCTGCGCGAGCACGCGCGCGCCGCGGGGGAGGTCGACAGGGGGGCCGTGGCACCGCTGCGGGCCGGAGGGACGGCCGGCACTCTGGTGTCGCTCCTGATATCGGCCCTGTTCGAGCTGGTGCCGGAGAGCCGGCTCACCATCGACGCGCGCCGTTCCGTGCACACGCTGGTGAAGGCGCTGAGCTTGTCGAAGTGCGACATCGCGGTGTTCGGCGAGTTCCCGGGCTTTCCCCTTTCGGTGGGGGAGTCGGTGGTGACGCGGACGCTGCTGCGCGAGCCGGTCTTCGTTCTGCTGGCCGAGGACCATCCGCTGGCGCGGCAGGAGAGGGTCAGCCTGCGGGACCTGTGGGGCGAGGAATGGGTGATGCCGGAGGCGGATGAGAGCGGTGTGCACGCGTACCTGCATCTCACCTGCCAGGCGGCGGGATTCACGCCGCGCGTCGCGCATGTGACGCCGGACCTGGCCGTGGCGCAGATCCTCGTCGCGGGCCGGCGTGCCGTCTGCGGGGTGTGGCCGAGCGCGGACGTACCCGCCCAGGGCACGGTGCAGCGGCCGCTCGTGGACGTGCCGTTCCACCGGCGGCTGCAGCTGGCGTGGAACACGGAGTCGGTTCCGGCCGAGCTCGCCGACGCGGTGGGGGAGCGGCTGCTGGCGGCGTATCTGTCGCTGGTGCGGGAGCGGCCGCAGTACCTGGCCTGGTGGGAGAACGGCGGCGAGGAGTTCGCGCTCGGCGCGGACCGCTGACCGGCGGGGCCCTCGGCACCACAGGGCCCCCACCCGGGGCGGGGCTCTCGGCACCGTATAACCCCGGGGTTGTATCCCATATGGGATCACGTCAGGAACATGTCACCTGGTGAACACTTCGCGTCAACGTCCCAGGACGTCGTCACCCCCCACGACGAGCGAAGGAAACACCCCGTCATGCCCCGTGCCCTTCTTGCCCTCTCCACGATGGTCGCCGCCGCAGTCGTCACCACGGGGGTGATGGCCGTACCGGCGTACTCGCAGCCCGACGCGGTGCAGCACGGAACGTCCGTCCGTGACACGGCGATATCCCAGGCCGAGGCGAACGTGGCCCGGCACGCCGACACCTACGGTTTCGGGGCGGGTCAGGCGCTCCACGTGAAGGACGTCGTGATCGACGCCGACGGCACCCAGCACGTCCGTTTCGAGCGGACCTACCGCGGCCTCCCCGTCGTCGGTGGCGACTTCGTCGTCCACCAGAAGGCCGACGGGTCGCACAAGGGATCCACGCACGCCAAGGCGCACAAGGTGGCGCTCGCGTCCGTCGCCCCCGCCGTCGACGCCCAGGGCACCGCGGCCGGCGCCCTGAAGCGCTCGACCGGACTGGTGCGCGATGCCAGGTCCACCCCCGAGCTGGTCGTGTGGGCCGCCGACGGCACCCCCCGCCTGGCCTGGCGCACCACCGTGCAGGGCCTCGGCGACAAGGGGCAGCCGCACGGCGAGGTCTTCGTCACCGACGCCACCACGGGCGCGGCGATCGAGAACTACGACACCGAGCGCGAGGCGACCGGCACCGGCCACTCCGAGTACACCGGTGACATCACCCTCGACACCACGCTGCAGGCGAACGGCACCTTCGCGCTGATCGACCCGGTCCGCGGCCACATCACCAAGGACGCCCACAACGTCTCGTCCTCGTCGCTGAACAGCTCCTCCGGCACCCTGTTCACCGACGCCGACAACGTCTGGGGCGACGGCCTGAAGTTCTCCGCCGACCGCTCGACCGCCGCCGTCGACGCGCACGCCAACACGGCGAAGACGTACGACTACTACAAGAGCACCTTCGGCCGCAACGGCATCAAGAACGACGGCCGCGGCGCCACCGTCTTCGTCCACGTCGGCACCAACTGGGACAACGCCCAGTGGTCGGACGCCTGCTTCTGCATGATGACCGGCGACGGCGACGGCTCGGTCGACCCCGAGCAGGTCGACCTCGACACCATGGGCCACGAGATGACCCACGGCGTCACCTCGGCCACCGCGAACCTGCGCTACAGCGGCGAGTCCGGCGGTCTGAACGAGGCCACCAGCGACATCTTCGGCACGATGGTGGAGTGGTACGCCGCCAACTCGAGCGACACCCCGGACTACCTCTTCAGCGACCAGTCCACCCCGCCGTGGCTGCGCCGCATGGACAAGCCGTCCCTCGACGGCCGCTCCGCCGACTACTGGTCGAAGTCCGTCGGCCGGCTCGACGTGCACAACTCCTCGGGCGTCGGCAACCACTGGTTCTACCTCGCGAGCGAGGGCAGCGGCAGCAAGACGATCAACGGCGTCACCTACAACAGCCCCACGTTCAAGGGCTCCACGGTCACCGGCATCGGCAACCAGAAGGCCGCCGCCATCTGGTACCGCGCGCTGACCGTCTACATGACCTCCACCACCGACTACAAGGGTGCCCGCGCCGCGACCCTGAGCGCGGCGAAGGACCTCTACGGCGCCACCAGCACCGAGTACGCCACCACGGCGGCGGCCTGGACCGGCGTCAACGTCCTCTGACGCGCTCCCTGATCCGAACCACCTGATCCGAACCCTCCTCGGGCCCCGCCGTCACGGCGGGGCCCGAGTGCTGGGACGCCGTGGAGAATCCTTTTCTCATGGAATCTGGCATTCGGGTGACGGCGGGTAGGCGACACGCCTTCCTCTGCTTAAGATCAACTTTCGTGACAGACAGTCAACATGCAGTAGATGAAGGGGAGTCGGCCGACGTCGTCATCCTCGGAGCCGGTCCCGCCGGGCTCGTACTGGCCAACCTCCTGCTGCGGAGCGGGATCGACTGCGTCGTCCTCGAACGCACGGGGCGCGAGCACGTCGTGAACCGGGCCCGGGCCGGGTTCCTCGCCGCGCACACCGCACGCGTGCTGCGGCGCCACGGTCTGGACGAGGGCCTGCGGCTGCGGGGTCGGGAACACGGCGTGTGCGAGTTCCGCACCGAGGACGGGCGCTTCCGGCTGGACTACCGACGGCTCGGCAACGGCGAACCCCACACCGTCTATCCCCAGCACGAGTTGGTGGCCGACCTGTTGGCCGCCTACCTCGGCGCCGGTGGCCGGATCCGCTTCGACACCGAGGCGCTGGAGGTCGGCGGCGCGGACGGCGACCGGCCATGGGTGGCGGCGCGGGAGCCGGACGGGCGGGCCGTACGGTGGCAGGCGCGGTACGTCGCCGCCTGCGACGGCCGCCACGGCGCCGGACGGCGCTCGCTGCCGGACCGGGCCGTACGCCACCACCGCGACCACGGCGTGTCCTGGCTGGGACTCCTCGCCGAGGCTCCGCCCAGCCTCGACGCCGTCGGCTACGCGACGCACCCCCGGGGCTTCGCGGGGCACATGGCCCGCTCCGCCGACATCACCCGCTACTACCTCCAGTGCGAGCGCGGTACCGACGCCGACGACTGGACCGAGGAGCGGATCTGGGACGAGCTGGAGCTGCGGATGCGCAGCGCCGACTACGGTCCCCTGCGACGCGGACGGATCCTCCAGCGCACCGTCGTCGACCTGGAGTCCGACGTGCTCGACACGCTCCGGTACGGCTCCCTCTTCCTCGCCGGCGACGCCGCCGGCCTCATCAGCCCCTCCGCCGCGAAGGGCGCCAACCTCGCCGTCCTGGAGGCCGAACTCCTCGCCGAGGCCCTCGCCGACGACCTCCACCGCGGCGACCCGGGACCGCTCTCCCGCTACTCGGACCGGTGCCTGACGCACATCTGGCGTGCGCAGGAGTTCTCGCACTGGATGATCGGCCTCCTCCACGGCGCACCGCCGTTCCAGGAGGGCATGCGCCGGTCCCGCATGGAGTCGCTGCGGACCTCCCGTACCCATCAGGACTGGTTCGCCGAGCAGTACGTCGGCATCTGATCTGCCTCCCCCCCACCACCTTGCGGTGCGAGGTCCCGGCCCGTCGGCCAGGGACCCGCTCCCTTCCGCCCTCTTCCCCGAGGATGCCCGCTGATGAGTACCCCTGCCCTGACGACCGGCCTCGCGCCCGACGACGTCCGGCGCCTGCGCGCGACCGCCGAGTTCGTCCGCGAGCAGGAGACCTCCCTCCTGCTGTCCCGCGTGCTGCCCGGCCTCGACGGTCCCGAGCTGCGGGCGGTGGCGGAACGGTGCCGGTTCGCGCACGCCGCGCTGCTGGTCTTCCCGGCCGACCGGCCGGCGCTGCGGGCCGGACTCGCCGCGTGCGGGCTCCCCGACGACGCCCCGTCCCGGCCGAGCGTCGTGGTGCGCGACCGGCTGGCCGCGCGCCACGGACTCGACGCCGCCGATCTTGACGTAAGGATTCTCCGGCCCCTCGTGGAGGGACCCTGCGGGGAGCGCCGGACGGTCGAGGTGTTCGCCCTCACCGTGCCGCCGGGGTCCGCACTGTCCGCGCTCGCCGTGCACGAGCGCGACCACGACCACGAGGCGCACCTGGCCTTCGACGTGGACCGGCCCGATCCCCTGGTGCTGCGCGGGCTGCGGGCGAGCCTCGCGCGGCACGGGGCGGTCGCCGACGGCGGTGGCTACAACCCGCACGAGGACGGGACGGTGTTCTACTTCGCGACGCCCACCGGGACGAAGACCGACTACCGGCGCATGGAGCTGTACGCGAGCGGCGACCACCGGGACCTGCTCGCCGAGCACCTGACCGAGCAGCCTCCGGCCGAGTTCCGTGACACGGGCACGGACAGGGGCACGGGCACTGTGACGGACGTGGTCCCGAACGCGGACGCGGACGCGGACGCGGGCAGGGCCACGCACGGGGACGCGACCACGAGCAGGGCCACGCACGGAGACGCGACCACGGACGCCCGCGCAGCGGAAACGCTCCTGCGGCAGCTGACCGGTGCCTGGACCACCCAGGCCCTCGCCACCTGCGTCGAGCTGCGCCTGCCCGAGGCCCTGAGCCCCGACACCCCCCTCGGCGCCCGGCGGCTGGCGCGCGAGGTCGGAGCGCGACCGGACGCGCTGGGGACGCTGCTGCGGTACCTCGCCATGCTGGGTGTGGTCTCCGAGGACCGGGACGGATTCCGCCTGACCGCGTCCGGCCTGCTGCTGCGCGAGGACGCCGACGGCTCGATGCGGCCGCTGGCGCTGATGTACGGCGGGCCGTTCTACCAGTCCTTCGCGCACCTGGCCCATGCCGTGCGGACCGGCGAGCCGGGCTTCGAGCACCTCTACGGCGAGAACCACTTCGACCACTTCGTCCACGACCCCGCACTCGCCGTGACGTTCGACCGGTCCATGGCCGCCAGTTCCCGGATGTTCGATCCCCTGCCCTCGCATCCGGTGCTCACCGCGGCCGCGGCCGGGCCCGGCGCCCGTACGGTGGTCGACGTCGCCGGCGGCACCGGCGAGCTCCTCGGACGCGTTCTGGCCGCCCATCCTCCGCTGCGCGGGATCCTCCTGGAGCGGGCGCACGTGGTGGCCGCGGCGCGGGACCGGCTCACCGCCGCCGGGGTCGGCGAGCGGTGCGACTACCAGGCCGGCGACTTCGCCGACGTACCGGCGGGCGGGGACGTGTACCTGCTCTCCCGCGTCCTGCACGACTGGGACGACGCGCGGTGCCGGGAGATCCTGCGGCACCTGGTGGGAGCGATGCCGTCGCACGCCGACCTTCTCGTCGTGGAACGGCTGCTGCCCACCGACGCCGAGCCGTCCCTGGCGACCGCCTGGGACCTGCACATGCTGTGCAACACGGGTGGCCGCGAGCGCCGTGCGGACGAGTACGCGGAGCTGTTCGACGCGGTCGGCCTCGAACTCGTCGGGCACACCCCGCTTCCCCTCGACGCCCACGTCCTCCACGTCCGCAAACGCTGACACAGCCGAAGGGCGCCGGCCGGGGCGACGAGCGTCTCCCCGGCCGGCACCCTTCGGCGTGGCGCCGTCGACCGGTGTGAGCGGTCAGGCGAGCAGCTTGCGCTTCTGCTCCTCGAACTCGGCGTCGGTGAGCACTCCTTGCTGCTTGAGCTCACCGAGCTGCCTGAGCTGGTCGAGTTTGTTGTCCATGGTGTCGGCCGCGGGCGGCGGCGGGGCGGCCGCGGGGGCCGGCGCGTACTGGGGCTCGGGTTCGCGAGCCTCCTGCTGGCTGGCCCAGCGGCCCTGCTGGCGCCGTGACACGCGGTTGGACACGGCGGTCGCCGTGCCGGCGACCACGGCCGTGCGGGCCACTCCGCGAAGAAGACCTGGCATCGGGTGTTCCTTTCTCATGCGTCGCCCGTCGACCGGCGGGGTCGGCGGCCGAGTGCGACAACAGACGGCGTCCGTCGGTACGGGCGACCGGTCACGACGCGGCTTCGGCGGCTTCCAGCGAGGCGAGGACGGCCTGGAGGGGCAGCCGGCCGGAGGCGACCAGCTGGCCGCCGCTTCGCCGCATGGCGGCGGCGAACGGCGCGGCCCACACGTTCTCGTAGACCAGCAGACCGGCGGAGTTGCCCGGCTCCACCGCGGCGGCGGCTTCCTCGAGGTCGTCCTGCCCCAGCAGGCCGGAGTGGGTGCCTTCGAAGACCGCGAGGTCGAGCTGCCCGTCGCCGTCGAAGTCGGCGATCTCCAGGGCGGCGACGGTGCCGTCCTTGTCCTTCCTGATGAACATCAGGTCCAGGATCCGGATGATGCCGCGGTCCACCAGGTCCACCAGCAGCGGAAAGCCCTCGCCCGTCATGCGGTTGCCGGGGAACTCCACCACCACGTAGTCGATGGGTCCCATCTCGTCGAATTCCTCGCTCACAGCGTCACCTCTGGCAGTAGGACCCCCTTGCCATTCCAACACCGGACGCCGAGTGCTGCACCCGGTGCGGGGTGGGCCGGCCGGCCTCCGGCCCTGCCGCGGACGGTCCGCGTCAGATCTCGTCGCGTCGCACCGCGCACAGCGCCCAGATGACGAATCCGGACATGGCGATCATCACGATCGACCAGGCGGGGTAGTACGGCATGGAGAGGAAGTTCGCGATCATGACGAGCGCGGCGATGGCCACGCCGGCCACGCGCGCCCAGGTCGCCGTCCGGTACAGCCCGAAGCTCACGATGAGGGCGACGAGGCCGAGGGCGAGGTGGATCCAGCCCCAGGAGGTCAGGTCGAACTTGAAGACGTAGTTGGGCGTCGAGACGAAGACCTCGTCCTCGGCGATCGCCATGATGCCCCGGAAGATTCCGACGAGACCGGTGAGGGCGAGCATGACGGCGGCGAACACGGTGAGTCCGCCCGCCCATGCCTGTCTCGTCGTGCCTTCAGGGTGTGTGGAGTGCGTGGCAGCCATGGGATCCCTCGCTATCGGTCGGTCGGTCGGTCGGCTGGGTTGGTTGGATCGGTCGGGTCGGTCGGGCCGGCCGGATCGGCCGGATGGGTTGGTCGGGGCGGATCGGCGGGCGCGGGTCAGCGTCCGGCCGAGGGGGCCTCGGTGGGTCCGGATCCTGTGGCGGGCGGCTCGCCGCTGAGGATCAGCGCCTTCGCCCTGCTGAACTCCTCGTCGGTGATCGCCCCTCGGGAGCGGAGTTCGGAGAGCTTCGTCAGTTCCTCCGCGCTGCTGGGCCGGGTGCCACCGGACGCCGTGTCGCGGATGTAGGCGTCGAATTCCTGCTGCTGGGCCCGGGCCTGGGCGATCTCCCGGCGTCCCATGTTCTTCCCCCGGGCGATCACGTAGACGAGGACGCCCAGGAACGGCAGCAGGATGACGAGGAC
Organism: Streptomyces sp. NPDC059534; assembly: GCF_042743475.1. NCBI lineage: Bacteria > Bacillati > Actinomycetota > Actinomycetes > Kitasatosporales > Streptomycetaceae > Streptomyces > Streptomyces sp. NPDC059534. Next base: position 87,198 of record NZ_JBHWAQ010000001.1, on the reverse strand, counting down.
GAGCCATCCGGCTTTCGCCCATCCGTTCATCTCGTGGTCGCGGAAGATGTCGACGATGATCCGGAAGAGAAGGATGAACCACAGCACCCACAGGAAGAACCAGAACATGGTCCAGAAGGCGCCGAGCAGCGGGTAGTCGTAGGCCAGAGTCATGTCTGCTCCGTTCTGCGGGGGGAGAGGGGGGGCCGGGCGCGTCGTGCGTTCCGCACGCGTGCGCGTGGCGGCGGGGTCAGGCGGCCGGTCCGGACGCGTCGTGGCCGGTGATGCCCGCCCGGCGCAGCGCCGACCGCCACGCGAGGGCGACCGCCGTCTCCGCCAGGCCCAGGAGGATGAGCCACAGGCCGAGCAGCCTGGTCAGGGTCCGGGCGGACTCGGTCGGCAGGGCCAGGACGACGATTCCCGCGACGATGCCGAGCGCCGCGACCGCCATGACGATGCCTCGGTGCGGCATGTTCTTGGTGGCGATGGCGGTGTACAGGGTGAAGATGCCGGACACCAGCCAGACGGCACCGACGATGAGCGACAGCGCGGCGATCGTCTGCAGCGGGTTCCGCAGGCACAGCACGCCGCCCAGGACGAACAGGACGGCCACGATCAGCCCGGGCACCCGCTCCCCGGCCTCACCGCGGCCGAAGACGGCCACGAATCGGAAGACACCCGTCGCCAGCAGGTACAGACCGATGAGCACCGCCAGGACGTGCAGGGTCACGTCCGGCCAGACGAGGGCCAGGACGCCCGGCACGAGCGTCGCCAGCGCCGAGCAGAGGAGCCAGACCCAGGAACGGCCGAGACGCGCCAGCTGGTCCGCCGGGTCGGCCGGGTACCCGGGGCGCGCCCCGGGGGCCCCTGACTCCGGGGTCGAATGTGGCGTGGGGCCTTGCGACGTGGCCATATCTCCTCCTCCCGGTCGCCGCGGTGGATCGCGGGAACATACGGGCGGCCGGTGACTTCCCCATCAGTCTGCGCCCATCGTCCGGCCGCCGCCTCCCTTACCGTGGAGCTGGGAACCGACCTCACGGAGGGACCATGGACAAGAACCACGCCGTGGACATGGCCAAGGCCAGGATCAAGGAGATCACCGGAAAGATCACCGGCCACGAGCGTCTCGAGGCCGAGGGAAAGACGGACCAGGCGAAGGTCAAGTTCCGTCAGAAGGTGCAGAGCCTCCGCGACCGTGCCGAAGGCATCAAGGACTCGTTCAAGCACGACCGTTCATGACACACCGATGCCCTCCCGCGACCCCGACGACGCCGAGCGGCCCGTCGCGAAAGACGCCGAGCGGCCTGTCGTAGAGGATGCCGAGCGGCCCACCTCGTACGACTCCGAGGGGCCCACCGTCCACGACTCCGAGCGACCCACCGCGCACGACGCCGGGCAGCCCTCCGCGGACGATGCCGAGGGGCCATCCGGCGTACGAGGCCGCCACCGGCTCCGCGTTCCGGGCGATCCGACGCGGAGCCGGTGGCGGCGGCCGATCGGGACCTGGCCGGCCGTGGTACTGACCGTCGGCGTCCTCGTCGCGGCCAATGTGCTCCTGGCCCACTGGGACGGCCTGCTCCGCCTGGTGGCGGCCGTCGCGGTCAGCGTCCTGCTGCTCGGTGTCCTGCGCTGGGCGGGCGGCACCCTGGCGGACGCGGGCCTGGCACCCGGGACGCTGGGCCGCGGTGCCCGGTGGGCGGCGGTCCTGGCGGGGCTGGTCGGTGTCGTCTACCTCGCCGGAGCGCTGCTGCCGGCCACCCGTTCGCTGTTCGAGGACCGTCGGTACGACGGGATGACCGGGGGCGAGTTGCTGGTGCGCGTCCTCGTGGTGGTGCCCGTCGGCACGGTCCTGGTGGAGGAGATCGCCTTCCGCGGCGTGCTGTACGGACTGGTCTACCGGGCCCGGGGGACGGTCTGGGCGACCACCGTGTCGAGCGTGCTGTTCGGCCTGTGGCACGTCCTGCCGTCCCTGCACCTCGCGGCCTCGAAGCCCGCCTTGACCTCGGTCTTCGGGGACTCCGCCCTCGGCTCCGTCCTCGCGATCGCCGGCGCCGTGCTGTTCACGGCGGCCTCGGGCGTCCTCTTCTGCGAACTGCGACGCCGCAGCGGCAGCCTGCTGGCCCCCATGGGTCTGCACTGGGCGGTCAACGCCCTGGGATACGTGGTCGGCTTCCTGCTGCGCTGACCGCGTCACCGCGTCACGGGGTCACCGCGTCCCCCGGTCGCGGGGCCGATGGCGTACGAGGTGGTCATTGGTCCGGCTGGATGACGTCCCGCAGCCGGTCCAGGTCCTGGGGCGTGAAGTCCGTCGGCCGCATGACGGCGTTCCAGCCGTCGACGTACGCGGCCTTGTACGTGTGACCGTGGCCGTCGGGCACGCCCGTGGAGAACGGCAGGTCGGCGGTGACCTGCCAGAAGGTCACGAAGGGGATCCAGACCATCTCCTCGAGCACGTCGCTGCCGGGTGCCTCGCCGATCCAGTCGGGCTCGGAGAGTGCCAGCTGCGGGCTCCACCAGACGATCGGGTCGGACGGGTGCATGAGGTACAGCACCCGGGTGCCGTTCCACGGCCGGTCGGCCGGAGGGATCCCGTCGGCCGGCTCGTCGGTGAACCGTACGGTCCGCCCCTCCTTGTACACGGGCTCGATCTCCGGGCTTCCCGCGTCGCGGTGATCGCTGAACTCGCGGAACAGGGTGTTGAAGTTCGGCGGTCCGGCGAACAGGGTTCCGGCGGTGCGGTTGCGCAGGTCGTACTCGCCGCTGAACGCCGTCTCGCCGCCGAACGACCCCAGGCTCTCGCCCGCCACGAACAGCCGCGGACGCTGGTCCTGGGGGAGCTTGGACCAGACGTCGTAGACCGCGTCGAAGAGTTCGCGGCCCGCCTCGCGCGCCTTGGACTGGTCCACGAGATAGGAGAGCCACGACGGCAGGTAGGAGTACTGGAGCGCCACGCTGGCGGAGTCGCCGTCGCCGAGGTACTCGAAGGAGTCCACGGCGGCGGGGTCGACCCAGCCGCTTCCCGTGGTGGTGATCACGAGCAGGTTCGCGCGTTCGAAGCCGCCGGCCCGTCGGAGGTCGGCGACGGCCCGCTCGGCGCGCGATTCCGCGTCGCCCGAGGTTTCGAGACCGGCGTAGGCCCGGATCGGCTCCTGCGCCGGGCGGTGGGTGAACGCGCCGATGTCCCGGGCCGTCGGACCGCTGCCGGTGAAGGCCCGGCCCTGCCGGCCCAGGGTGTCCCACGGCACCAGCGAGCCGGGCCCGCCGGAGCGCAAGGTGGTCGTGGGCTGGTGCACGCCCTCGGGGGTCTCCGTGTCGCGCAGCGAGAACGCCTCGTTGGCCGCGTTCACGAAGCCGGCCAGCAGCACCCCGCTGACCAGGGACCACGCGAGGCCCGCCACCACGACCCAGCCGACGACCGCCGCCGCGCGGGGGCCGACCCAGCGGCGGAGGAGACGGGCGAGCCACCGGTACAGGCGCCGGAGTCCCCGGCCCGCGAGCAGCAGCAGCCAGAAGACGAGTGCGGCCACGAACGGGCAGGCGATGGTGGTGACGACGTTGTAGTCGGTGACCGCCATGAGCCGGCGGATCTCGTGCTGCCAGTACTGGCCGAAGCCGAACGACAGGCCGAACAGGACGATCGCGCAGATGACCAGGACGCGCCACGACCCACGCGACGCGCTGCGCGCCTCCCGGTCGGCGAACGCGCGCCACACATAGGCGGCGACCACGCCCAGCCCGTACCCGATGGCCGCGCTGATACCGCAGATCAGACCCTGGAGAACGCCGCCGCGAGGCAGCAGCGACGGAGTGAAGGAGAGGCAGGCGAGGACAAGCGCGCCCCAGCAGCCGGGAAGCGTGAGGTCGGGCTGCCACCGGCGCTTTGCGGAGCCGGCCGCCGGCTCGGCTTCCCCGGTCTTCGCGTCGTCGCGGTCCGGGGAGCCGTCCGGCGGAGGCTCGTGCGTGTCAGGCGTCATGGCTGTCCTCCGGGCCAAATCATCCCAAGGCCCGGCAGGACACGCCATTCGGACTACCGCTCGGCCAGCGCGTCGCGGGCGGCCGCTTCGGCCAGGGTGCGGTCCCCGGGGACCAGGCCGATGCGCGTGCGGCGGTCGAGGAGGTCGGAGGTGTCGAGCGCGCCCTCGTGGCGTACGGCCCACAGGAGTTCGGCGCCGGTGACGGGGTGGCCGGGGACGACGGGCTCGGCGAGCGCCGGGTCCGTGAGACCGAGGGCGTGTACGGCCGAAGCCTCGGAGCCGTAGCGGTGGACGAGACGGGGCGGGACGTCGAGCCCGGCGAGGGTCCGCGGCCGGGCGGCGCCGACGAGGGGGACGGACGGGGTGCGGCACGGGCCGGCGGTGAGGCCGCGGCCGGCCACGGCCGCGTCGACGGCGTCCTGGGCCATGCGGCGGTAGGTGGTCAGCTTGCCGCCGACGACGGTGACGACGCCGTCGGGCGAGGTGAGTACGGCGTGCTTGCGCGAGATGTCGGCGGTGCGGCCCCCCGCCGACTGGGTGTCGAGGAGGGGGCGCAGGCCCGCGAAGGCTCCGACCACGTCGGTCCGGTGGAGGGTGACGTCGAGCGCCGAGCCGAGGACGTCGAGGAGGAATCCGATGTCGGTCTCGGGGACGTCCGGCACGTCGGGGACGTCGCCGTCGACGGGTTCGTCGGTGAGGCCCACGTACACGCGGCCGTCGCCCTGGGGCAGGACGAGGACGAAGCGGTTGGACTCGCCGGGGATCGGGATGTGCAGGCCGGCGGAGAGACGGCCGAGGTCCTCGGAGCGCAGGACGAGATGGGTGCCGCGCGAGGGGCGCAGGCGGATGTCGTCGACGAGGCCGCCCGCCCAGACCCCGGTCGCGTTGATCACGGTACGCGCGCGGATGCGCAGCTCCTGGCCGGTGGTCTCGTCGCGGACGGTCGCGCCGTCGCCGCGGAGTTCGACGGCGCGGGTGCGGGTGAGGACGAGGGCGCCGTGGGCGGCCGCGGTGCGGGCGATCGCGGTGACCAGGCGGGCGTCGTCGGAGAGCTGGCCGTCCCAGGAGAGCAGGCCGCCGCGCAGTCCGGTGGGGCGCAGGGCGGGGGCGAGGTGCCGGGTCTCGACGGCGGACAGGGTCCGGGGCCGGGGGAGCGTGCGGCGCGAGGTGCGGGCGGAGACGCGCAGCAGGTCGCCGGCGAGGAAGCCGGAGCGGGCGAGGGCGGCCTGGCCGCGGCTGACGAGCGGGGTGAGGGGGAGGACGAAGGGCTGGGCGCGGACGAGGTGGGGGGCGGTGCGCTCCATGAGGATGCCGCGTTCGACGGCGCTCTCGTGCGCGACGTCGAGCTGTCCGGACGCGAGATAGCGCAGTCCGCCGTGGATCAGCTTGGAGCTCCAGCGGGACGTGCCGAACGCGAGGTCGTGTGCGTCGATCGCGGCGACGGTGAGTCCGCGGGTGGCCGCGTCGAGCGCGGCTCCGGCCCCGGTGGCGCCGAGCCCGACGACGAGGACGTCGACGGTGTCGCCGTCGGCGAGCCGGCTCAGCTCGCGCCGGCGCCGCTCGGCGTTGAGCGAGGAGCCGGGCAGGGCGGTGCTGCTCGTGGGGTTCATGGGGTGAGGGTCCTCTCCAGCAGGGTGCGCAGCTCGTCGAGGAAGGCGGCTTCGCTCAGTTCGGGATCGGTCTCGTCGGTCATGGTGCGCAGCGAGAGCGTGAAGGACTGGACGACGAGCAGCAGGGACCGGGCCTGCAGGTCCGGCCGGACGCGGCGTACGGAACCGTCCTCGTGGCCTTCCTCCAGGGCCGAGTGGAGGAGTCCGAGCAGGGCGTCCTGGCTGGCGCCGCGGCGGTCGAGGATGTACGGCAGCAGCAGCTCGGGGTCGACGTCGAGGATCTTGTGGAAGAGCGGGTGGGCCCGGAACGCCGCGGCTCCCGCGACGAGCCCCTCGACGATCCGCTCCCGTTCGGGGCGCTCGTCGTCGGAGGGAGGCATGGCGTCGGCGGCGACGCCGATCCACTCACGGGTCATCAGGTCGCCGACGAGGCTGCGCACGTCGGGCCAGCGCCGGTAGAGCGTCATCCGGGACACGCCCGCGCGCCGGGCGACGTCGGTGAGAGTGGTGCGCCGTACGCCGACGGCGAGCACGCAGTCGCGTGCGGCGTCGAGGACGGGATCTGCGTCCGCATGGTTGTGACGAATGGGCGTCATCTGTCACAGTGTAATACCAGCGCGGGCCGAGTGGCAGCGCGTCCGTGAAACAGACCGTGAGGAACCCAGTCGAAGTGGACATGTTGTGGAGTGGCTGGGGCGACCCGGCCAAGGCGGCACCGCTGCCCGAAGCGGTGACCGGCCTCCTGCGGGACCTGCTCGGCGTCACCCCGCGCGAGAGCGGCCCCGCCGCCCTCGCCGACATCGAACCGCCCGCCCCGGCCCTGACCGACGAGGCCCGCGCCGCGCTGAGCGCCGCCGTCGCCGCACCCGACGCCCTGCGGGAGGACGCCGAGAGCCGCATCCGGCACACCCGCGGCAAGTCGACCCCCGACCTCCTGCGCATCCGCGCCGGCGAGGTCGACGACATCCCGGCCGCCGTCGTGCTGCCCGCCAGCCACGACGAGGTCCTCGCCGTCCTGCGCGCCTGCGCCGACCACGGCGTCAGCGCCGTGCCCTTCGGCGGCGGCACCTCCGTCGTCGGCGGCCTCGCGCCCACCACGAAGCGGCCGTTCGTCGCCCTCGACCTGCGCCGGCTCGACGGGCTCCTGGCCGTCGACGAGGTGTCGCGTACCGCGACGCTGGGGCCCGGACTGCGCGGCCCGCAGTGCGAGGCGCTGCTCAACGAGCAGGGCTGGACGCTCGGACACTTCCCGCAGTCCTTCGAGTGGGCGACCGTCGGCGGCTTCGCCGCGGCCCGCTCCAGCGGTCAGGCGTCGGCCGGATACGGCCGCTTCGACGAGATGGTCCTCGGCCTCACCGTCGCCACCCCCGAGGGCACCCTGGAGACCGGCCGGGCCCCGCGCTCGGCGGCAGGACCCGACCTGCGCCAGTTGATCCTCGGCTCCGAGGGCGCCCTCGGAGTGATCACGGCCGTGACCGTGCGCATCCGCCCGCTCCCCGCCAAGCGGATCTACGAGGGCTGGCGCTTCGCCTCCTTCGAGGCGGGGACGGCGGCGCTGCGCCGACTCGCCCAGGACGGCCCGCGGCCCACGGTCCTGCGCCTGTCGGACGAGTCGGAGACCTTCATCGGCCTCGCGCAGCCGGACGCCATCGGCGGCACCGAACTCCCGCAGAACCCGGGCTGCATGGCGATCGTCGGCTACGAGGGCACCGAGGACGAGACGGCCGCCCGGCGCGCCGCCGCCCGCGAGATCCTCCTCGCCTGCGACGGCGAGTTCATCGGCGAGGAGCCCGGCGACCGCTGGGAGCACGGCCGGTACAACGCCCCCTACCTGCGCGACGCGCTCCTCGACGCCGGCGCGTTCGCCGAGACGTTGGAGACGGCCGCCTTCTGGTCCGCGATCCCGGGCCTGTACGCCGCGGTGCGCGACGCCCTCACGAGCACCCTCACCGAGGCCGGCACCCCGCCGCTCGTCATGTGCCACATCTCGCACACGTACGAGAACGGCGCCTCCCTCTATTTCACCGTCGTCTCCGCCCAGGGCGAGGACGCCGTCGCGCACTGGGAACCGGTGAAGCGGGCGGCCAACGACGCCATCCTGGCGGCGGGCGGCACCATCAGCCACCACCACGGCGTCGGCACCGACCACCGCGACTGGTACGCCCGCGAGATCGGCCCCCTCGGCATCCGTATGCTGCAGGCGGTCAAGGCCGAGGTCGACCCGTCGGGCGTGCTCAGCCCCGGAGTCCTCATCCCCGTCCGCTGAACCCCTCTTTCTGCCGTCCGGAGGCCAGACCCATGCGACAGTTCACCGCCGTCGTCAACCCCACCGCAGGGGGTTCCAGCGGCACGGCGGGCCTGCTCCCGCTGGCCCGGCTGCTGCGCGAGGCGGGCGCCCGGCTCGACACCGTCTACAGCCGCAGCCTGGAGCACGCCCGCGAGCTCGCCCAGCAGGCCGGAGCACAGGGGCACGTCGTGCTCGCCGTCGGGGGCGACGGCATGGCCGGCTGCGTCGGCGGCGCCCTCAGCGGTACCGACACGGTGCTCGGCCTGGTGCCCGCGGGCCGCGGCAACGACTTCGCGCGCGCCCTCGACCTGCCCACCGACGCACCGCGCCTCGCCGAGATACTGCTCCACGGCGAGCCGCGAGCCGTCGACACGATCGAGGTGGAGTCCGCCGCACACGGGCGGATCTGCGTCCTGGGAAGCGTGTACGCGGGCGTCGACGCGGTGGCCAACCACCACGCCAACACCACCCGGGTCCTGCGCGGCGCCGCCTCGTACTACGCCGGCGGCCTGCGGGCGGTCCTCGCCTGGAAGCCCGCCGCCTACCGGATCACGATCGACGGGGAGCCGCACGAGCGCACCGGCTACACGGTGGTCGCGGCCAACTCCGGCTTCTACGGATTCGGGAGGAAGGTCGCACCGGACGCGCGCGTCGACGACGGCCTGCTGGACGTCGTCGTCATCAAGGAAGCGCCCAAGCGTCTCTTCTTCGCCATGATGAACGAGCTGAAGACGGGCGCACACCTGGCCCGCCCCCAGGTCGAGGTCCTGCGTGGCAAGGAGATCCGCATCGAAGCGGACCGCCCCCTGCCGTACGGCGCCGACGGCGAGGTCGACGCGACCCTGCCGGTGACCCTCCGTGTGCAGCCCGCCGCTCTCCACGTCCTGGCCTGAGCGGGACGCCTCGGGTCGACGGTCCTGTCACGGGCGCGGTTCCGTGGCGCCCACGGACCGTCGACCCGGGACGGGAGGGCCCGGCCGCGGTCGCCGTACCGGGCCCTCGTCCGGTCGTCCGCCGGGACACCCGCGCTTAGGGTGGAAGTGCCGGGGACGTCCGGGGGCGAAGTGGGTGAGCACGTGGCGGGGTCACTCGGCCGGGCAGCGGCCACGACGGTGGGCACGTTCCGTTACGTCGGGCGCCATCGCGAGCTGGACCTGCTGACCACCGCGGTGCGGCACCCGCCCGCGGTGGTGCTGATCGAGGGCGAAGCCGGGATCGGGAAGTCGCGGCTGGTCGGCGAGGCCGACGCGGCGCTGCGCGCGGAGGGCCGACCGGTACTCACCGGCTTCTGCCAGCCCCTGCGGGAGCCCTTCCCCTACGGGCCGGTGTCCGACGCGCTGACCAAGGCCGGTCCATGGCTGCCGGAAGGCGGACTGCCCGACGCCGTCGGCGCACTCGTCCGGCTCCTTCCGGCCCTCGCCGACCGGCTCCCGCCACCCTCCCGGGAAGGGGGAGGGGATCAGGCCGAACGGCTCCGGTTGCTCCACGGCGTACGCGCTCTCCTCGCCGCCCTCGGACCGACCGTGCTGATCATCGAGGACATGCACTGGGTGGACGAGGCCACCAGGGATCTGCTTCTGCTGCTCGCCCGTGACCTGCCGGACGAGCTGAGCCTCGTTCTCACCTACCGCGCCGAGGACCTGCCCCCCGACACGTCGGTGCTCGGCGCCGCGTACCGCCATCCCACGGGCGCGGCCGGCGCGGTGATCAGGCTCGGCCCGCTCACCGCGGACGAGGTCCGGGAACTGGCCGCCGCCGCGCTGGGCCCGGTCGCCACGCCCGCGCTGGCGTCCGCCCTGTACGAACGGAGCGAGGGCCTGCCCCTGGTCGCCGAGGAGGATCTGCTCACCCTCGTCGAGCAGGGTGGCACGGCCGACCAGCGGGAGGCGGTCCGGCGCCTCCAGGACACCGACGTCCCGAAGGGACTCCGGGAGGCGGTCACCGAACGGCTGGCCGGACTCTCGCCGTCCGCCGCCGCGATCGTCGCCGCCGCGGCCGTGCTCGCCGTCCCCTCGGACGAGGCGCTGCTCGCCGCCGTCGCCGGACTGGACGCCGAGGCCGGCACCGACGGGCTGATCGAGGCCCTGCGCAGCTCCCTGCTCCGCGAGACGGACGACCACCGGTACGCGTTCCGGCACGTCCTGGCCCAGCAGGTCGCGTACCGGCACACCCCGGCGCCACGACGGAGCCGACTGCACCGCTCCGCCGTCGCGGCGCTTCAGGAACGGACGCCGGCCCCGCTCGTGCAGATCGCCCACCACACGCTGGCGCTCGGCGACCGCGCCGCGTGGCTCAGCCGCGCCGAGGAGGCCGCCGAGCAGGCCGCCGCCGTCGGCGACCAGGGCACCGCCGCCGCACTGCTCCACCAGATCCTCGCCGAGCCCGGACTCGACGCCGAGCGCCGCTCCGCGGCCGCCACCGCGCTCGCGCGGATCGCCTACAACGGGGTCGACTTCACGGCCGCCGCGCGGCTGCTGCGGGGCCTCGTGGAGGACCCGCACCTGCCGAGGGCGGTCCGCGGGGAGATCCGCATGGGACTCGGCCTGCTGCTGCTCAACGAGGCCGACTCCCCGTCATGGGTGCGGGAACTCGAACTCGCGGTCGAGGAGCTCGCCGAGCGTCCGGTGACGGCCGGCCGCGGCATGCTCGCCCTCGCGCTCGACGAGCGGGCCGGGCCCGCGTGGTCGGAACGCTGGATGGACCGGGCCCGCCGGACGCTCGACGACAGCGGGGACGACACCCTCCAGGGCGCCTTCGACGCCACGTACATGACCCTGCTCAGCTGGCGCGGGGACGACGCCGTCTGGGACCTCCTCGACGGGCTGCCCCGGGAGGCGGACTCCCCGGCCCAGCTCTGGCAGACCGCCCGGGCGCTCCACAACGTCGCCGAGTCGGCCATCGCGCTCGGGCACGACGTCCGCGCCGCCGCACTGGCCGCGGAGAGCCGGCACCAGGGCCGCCGCACCGGCGCGGTCGTCGTGGAGTGCTACGGGCGCGTGCTCGAACTCTGCCTGGACACCCTCGCCGGCCGCTGGGACGGTCTCGAGGACCGCTTCGACGCCCTGATCGCCGAATACCCGGACACCAGCGTGCCCCGCGCGGAGAGCCTGCTCGCCTCCGGCACGCTGGCGTTCGCGCGAGGCCGGCGGGACCTGGCCCTGGAGCGGTTCGACGAGGCGGCGCGGCACGGGGCACGGCAGATCGCCATCGGCACCCAGCTGCGCGCCACCGCCGGCCTCATGTCCGTCCGGCTCGCCCAGGGAGCCGGGCGGGAGGCGTGGGCCGCGGCCGAACCCGCCCTCGCCGTCCTCCGCCGCGCGCAGGCATGGCCCAAGGCGACGGGACTGGTCCCCGTGGCCGTCGAGGCGGCACTCGCCTGCCACGAACGCGCCTCGGCCCGGCAACTCGTCGAGGAGGCGCACCAGGGCCTCCGGGGCCGGGAGGCACCGGCGGCCGAGGCGGAGATCCACGTGGCCCGCGGACTTCTCGGTCTCGACGACGACCCCGCTCACGCGGCGGAGGAGTTCGCGGCCGCCCGCCGCGGGTGGCTGGACATCGGCCGTCCGTACGAGGCGGCGCGCGCCGCGGAACGCCAGGGCCACGCGCTGGCCCTGGCCGACGACCCCGAGGAGGCCGCGGCGCTCGTGACGGCGGCCGTCGACACGTACACCGCGCTCGGCGCGCAGGCCGACGTGTCCCGCTGCGGACATCTGGCGCGCGATCTCGGCCTCCCCCGGCCCGGCACCCCCGGCCGCCGCGGATACGGGGACCGGCTGTCGCCCCGCGAACGGCAGGTGGCCGAGCTGCTGGCGTCCGGCGCGACCAACCAGGCCATCGCGGACACGCTGGTCCTGTCGCCGCGGACCGTCGAGAACCACGTCGCCAGCGTGCTCCGCAAGCTGGGCACCACCCGCAAGGACGTCGCGGGCGCGCTCGGGGAGCCCGGCCCCGACAGCTGAGGAGCCGCAGGGCCCGCGGGGTGGGCATGCTACCCGCGCGTACGGGCCTGGCTTGCGTACCCCTAAAGCAGCCCACCCGGATTGTTTCCCGGGGGCCCGGGGCCGATCGTGGAGAGCGGGGGACACCATCCGCAGTCTCGGGAGACCCGATGCCCAGCACCACCCCGGACCTCCGTCCGGTCCTTCTGGCCCACGACCGGCCCGCCACCCCCGCGCGGCGACCGGGCCGGCCGGGCGCCGAACGGCGGACCGCAGGATGCCTGACGGCGGCGACCGCCGCCTCGGTCCCGGCGCTGCGGCGGTTCGCCCGTGGCGTGGCGGCGCACTGGGGCCTGCCGACCGGAGTCGACGACGCCCTGCGCCTCGTGGTGAGCGAGCTGGTGGGCAACGCGGTACGGCACAGCGGCGGCCCGGACGTCGCCCTGCTGCTCTCCGCCGACCTCTCGACACTCGCCGTCGAGGTCAAGGACAACGGCCACTGGCGGTCTCGCCCCGGCCGCCCCCGGTACGAGGGGGAGCTCGTCTGCGGCGGGCGCGGCCTGGAGATCGTCCAGGCGTACGCACTGCGCTGCACGGTCCACGTGAGGCCGGGCGGCACCCATGTCATCGCCGAACTGTCCCTGCGGGATTGACCGGGAAGGGAATCGACGGGAAGCGAAAGGGCGCTACTTCTGCTGTGTCGCATCCCAGGCCCGCTGGGCGATGTCCTCCAGCACGACCTTCGGGTCGGCGGACGGCGCGACGGCCTTGCCGATGTTCCGCTTGATGGTGTTGCTGACCTCGAGCCAGGACGGTTCGTTGACCGGGTAGAGCTGGGCGCCGCGCAGCGCGGTCAGGAACTGCTCGGTGCCGGGGTCCGCGCCCGCGCCCTGGGAGGCCAGGCCGGCGGACACGGTCGAGGGCAGAAGGTGGTAGCGCCCGGCGAACTCGTTGAGGTTCTTGTCCTCGTAGACGAAGTCCAGGAACGAGCCCACCAGTTCACGATTGCCGTCGTGCTTGAAGGCCATCATCCAGTCGGCGACGCCCGCCGACGGCGGGGTCTTTCCTTCGCCGAGCGTGTCCGACACCGGCATGCTCAGGGTGCCGACCTTCATGCCCTTCGCCCTCGCCTCGTGGAGGAGCGAGGGATAGCCGTTGACCATGCCGACGTCGCCGCGCAGGAAGGCCGCGAAGGCGTCCTGCCGGTTGAGCTCGGCCGGCGGGACGGGGCCGGTCAGCGCGGGCCCGACCAGGTTGTCCTTGATCCAGCGGAACGTCTGCGTGTTCTGCTCGGACGCGATGCTGTAGGCGCCGCTGATGTCGGTGTAACCGCCGCCGTTGCTCAGTTCCCAGATCAGGGCTTCGGCGTGCGCCTCCTCGGGGCCGAGCGGCAGCGCGTACGGGTAGAGCACGCCCTCCTTCTTCAGGGCCTTGGCCGCGTCCCTCAGGTCCGACCAGGTCTTCGGCGGCTCCGCACCGGCCTTGTCGAACAGCTCCTCGTTGTAGAAGAGCAGCCGGCTGCTGGCCACGAAGGGCAGGCCGTAGAGGGTGTGGTCGACGGAGCCCGCCGCCACGAGCGGCGGCAGGAAGTTCGCCTCCGCTCTGATCGACAGCACCTCGTCGGCGGAGTAGAGCCGGCCCTGTGCGGCGAAGTCGGAGTACGCGCCCATCAGGGCGACGTCCGGGGCGTTGCCCTCCCCGACCATGCGGGTGACCTCGCGGTCGACATCGGCCCACGGGTAGATCGTCACCTCGACCTTCTTGCCGGGGTGAGCGGCGGTGAAGGCGGCGGTCAGCTTGTCCCAGTACGCCTTGGAGCCGGTTCCCGGGCTGTCGCCGTACTCGGGGGCCACCAGGCGCAGCGTCGTCCCGTCGCTCGCCGGTGAGCCGCAGGCGGTGACGAGGGAGCCCAGTAGTCCGCACGCGGCCACGGAGGCGGTGATGCCGAAGAATCTAGGTCGCACGGATTTCCTCTTGCTTTTTTTGGACAGTGCGTCCGGAATTCTCTCCTGGCCGGTTATGTATTTCGCCCTTTCGCGCGCAGTTGTGGGCATAGCTCCAACCACGGCGATTCCGCATGGTGTCTTCCGATAGGGCGGCGCCGAATTCGATGCGCGTAGAACCCTCCATGACGTCCGTGACGACTCCGGTGAGGAGCATGGACGCGCGGACCGGTCGTCTACGCCTCGGGGCCTTCGGGGAGGGTCTTGGACGCCGTCCCTCGCTTGGCGGCCGCCGTGTGGAGCACCCGCAGGGCGACCAGGAGTACGCCGATGTCGTCCAGGTAGACCGGGTCCGGGATCAGATCGACCGGCGAGACCGTGTAGACGACCGCTGCCCAGAACAGGGCCTTGGACTGCAAGGGGATGCCCGCGTCCCTCAGCAGTCTGCGCGCCCGGAGGACACGTACGAGCAGCACGGCCGCGTATCCCGCCACCACCACCAGTACCAGCACCACGGCCACCGTGAGCCAGAGGCCCTTGTCCATGCTGCCCTCCCACTCGTGGCGTCCGGCCGCGCCGAACGTCCGCGGCGGTTACCAGGCTACGACGTCGGCCCCGGTGTCCGGGAGCACGAGACGGGCGGAAGCGCCGGAGACCGTACGAGGTACCGGTCTCCGCGGGCCCCTCAGGGCCGCAGTCCGGCGCGTCTGAGCGCGACCGCGCTGAGGTCGGCGACGGCCTGCGGATCTCCCTGACGCCAGGCGTCGGCCCATCCGCCGGGCGGGGCCGGCAGCTTGTCCAGGGCGCCCGGAGGGCCGGTGAGGGCACGCAGGGCGAGCAGGTCGGCGCCTCCCGGAGCCTCGACGAGACGGCGCAGGGTGGCACTGCGCCGGATCCAGAGCAGACGCGGCGGAAGCCACAGCAGCAGGACGAAGAACACCGGAATGACGATCAGGGCCGTCGTGGTCACGTCGGCCACCTGGCGGACCGTCTCCTGGAGCGAGACGCCCGCGTCGGCGAACCCGGAGCTGGCGTCGGCCGCGGCCTGGAGCGGCCTCTTCAGGACACCGCCGATGAACGGCACGTCGGAAGCGGCGTCTCCCGCGTTCCCGAGTTCCTCGGCGAGGCTGTCGCCGGAGCTCTCCACCCTTCGCCCCGGTTCGGCCAGCAGCATGATCGTGTCGCGGACGACGAGGGCCGCCCACACCACGGCGGCGATGAGGGCCACGGCGATCAGGTCCACGAGGACCTGGAGGTTCCGGCGTGCGGGTGTCTGGGCGTAGAAACGCAACGATGGCTCCCGTTCGAGTCATGGCGCCGAGCAGGCCCGGCCGCCCCGGCCGCGACGCGGCCGGCCGACCGTCGGATTCACTTCTTCCACCTCGCCTCACGGACAAACGTGCGGAATGCGGGACGCGGCGGAGGTCCCGGTGCCAATGTTGCGCCGGAAGCCCCGGGCGGGCAGGCCCGCCCGGGGTGCGAACCGTACGTACCTCACGAGGAAGGGACCCGGAATGGAACACGACGGTACGAAGGGGCGGCCGGTGTCGGCGGCGGAGCTGTTCGACGGCCTGGGGATCGAGTACGAGCGCGCCTTCGTCCGGCTGCCGGCCCAGCTGGAGGCGATCGAGTGGCTCACCGCACGGCTGGGCGAGGGCGCCAGGGTCCTCGACGTCGGCAGCGGTACGGGACGTCCGGTGGCCGACCTCCTCGTGCGCGCCGGCTGCGAGGTGACCGGCATCGACGTGTCCGGCGAGATGGTCGCCCTCGCCGGCGCGCAGGTGCCCGGCGCCCGCTTCGAGCAGTGCGACGTGCGTGCCTTCGACGCGCCGGAGGGCGGCTTCGACGCGGTGTGCGCGTTCTTCCCGCTCATGATGATGAGCCGGGCGGACGCGACCGCCGCCCTCCGGCGCATGGCCGGCTGGCTGGCCCCGGGCGGCTTCCTGGTGACGGCCACCGTGCCCGCCGACGTGGAGGACGTCGAGATCGTCTGGATGGAGCGCACGGTCAGGGTCTCCAGCTTCTCGGCGGAGGAGTACGTGCGACTCCAGCGAGAGGACTGCGGCCTCGACGTCCTCCACCACGCGCTGTCGGTCTTCGCCCCGGACGACGACCGCGCCGCCCCCGAGGACCACCTCTTCACCTACGCCCGGCGCCCGGCCCCGGCGGAAGGCGGGACATCGGCGGTCTGACCCGACGCCGAGCGCGGACAGGGTCGCCATGGTCACGTCATGGCGGCCCGGTTCATACGAGAGCTGTAACAAACGCGGACCGAAGGTGAACTGACTGAGCGGCAGTGACGAGAATGGCTGTGCAGCGTGCACACCGACCGGGCCCGGAGTCCGGTCACGGGGGAATAGGAACACACCATGAACTCGAAGGCGATCAGGGCCGGTTCGATACGCCGGGGCCTGCGCGGCACACTCGTGGGGGCGGCCGTGGCCGCGGCCCTGCTGGCGGCCACGGCGTGCCAGCCCTCGGCGGGCGATGACAACGGCGCCGCTCCGGGCGCCACGTCGGCCGGCCCCTCCTCGGGCTCCGCGTCGGCGAGCCCGTCCACCTCGAAGAGTGCCGAGCCCTCGGGCGACGCCGGCACCGGCAGCGGCAGCGGGAGCGGCGGGGCGACCGGAGACAGCGGCGAGACCGGCGGCGGCAACGGCACCAAGTACGAGGACTGCAAGGTCACGGACCTCGACACCGGCGTCGAGCTTCAGGACGCGGCCGGGGAGACGCCCCGCCACTTCATGCTGACCGTCACCAACGGCACCAGGACGCCGTGCGTCCTCAACGAGGCGCCGATGGTACGGCTCGGGGCCGGCAACAGCGCCCCGATCGTCGAGACGCTCGGCAAGCCGGACACCGAGCCCCTCGTCGTCGAAGGAGGCGGCAAGGCGTACACCGGCCTGTACGTCTTCGGCAACGACGAGGGCGGCGAGGCGCAGTACGACCAGGCCAAGCGGTTCACCGCCACCCTGGTCGCCGGCGAGGGCACCGAGCTCGGCGGCACACTCGTCTTCGAGCTGCCCGACGGTCTCGACTCCGTCTCCTACGACAACGCGGCGCGCGTGAACGGCTGGGCCGGCACCGAGGGGCTGGCGATGCGCCCGATCAACCAGCTCTGAGCGGCGCCGTCGACCGGCCGTGACGCACGGGAGTCGCCCGCCTGTCGCCGCATCCTCCGGATGCCGACCCCAGGCGATTCCCCGTGAGGCGGCCCGAGTCGGGGCCGGTGGAGCGGGCCCGGGGGAGTCGTCCCCCCCGGCCCGCCCCTCCTTCGAGGACGCGGGCCGGCGCCGGCCTACCGCAGGCCGGCGGGCAGGCGGTCGAGGACGGCCGCCAGGTCGGTGGCCGCCGGGAGGGTGCCGAAGGCGAGGCCGCGGTCGCCGGCCAGCCGTGAGGCGCAGAAGGCGTCCGCCACCGGAGCGGGGGCGTGCCGTACGAGGAGGGAGCCCTGCAGGACGAGTGCCAGGCGTTCCACGAGGCGGCGGGCGCGCAGCTCGGCGTCCTCGGGGCGTGCCAGTTCGCCCAGGACCTCCCGCCATGCGGTGTCCAGCCGGGCGTCGGCGCCCGAGGCCGCCTCCACCTCGGCGCGGAAGGCGTCGAGGGACTCCGGTTCGCGGACGAGCGCACGCAGCACGTCGAGGGCGTTGACGTTGCCGGAGCCCTCCCAGATGCCGTTCAGCGGGGCCTCGCGGTACAGCCTCGGCATGCCCGAAGCCTCGTCGTAACCGTTGCCGCCCAGGCACTCCAGGGCCTCGGCCACGGCCGCCGGCTGGCGCTTGCACACCCAGTACTTGCCGACCGCGGTGGCCAGACGGAGGAACGCCCGCTCGCCGGCGTCGCCGCGCTGGGCGCGGTCGGCCGCGCCCGCGACCCGCAGGGCGAGGGTGGTGGCGGCCTCCGACTCCAGGGCCAGGTCGGCGAGGACGTTGCGCATGAGCGGCTGGTCGATGAGCCGGGCGCCGAACACCGAGCGGTGGCGGGCGTGGTGGGCGGCCTGGGCGAGGGCGGCGCGCGTGCCCGACGCGGAGCCGAGGATGCAGTCCAGACGGGTCATGGTGACCATGTCGATGATGGTCCGCACGCCCTTGCCCTCGTCACCGACCAGCCAGGCCACGGTGTCGTCGAACTCGGGCTCGCTGCTGGCGTTGGAGCGGTTGCCGAGCTTGTCCTTGAGCCGCTGGATGCGGAAGGTGTTGCGGCCGCCGTCGGGCAGGACGCGCGGGACCAGGAAGCAGGACAGGCCGCCCGGGGCCTGGGCGAGGACGAGGAACAGGTCGTTCATCGGCGCGCTGGTGAACCACTTGTGGCCGCGGAGCCGCCAGCTGCCGTCGGCGTTCGGTACGGCCGTGGTGGTGTTGGTGCGGACGTCGGTGCCGCCCTGCTTCTCCGTCATGCCCATCCCGGCGAGCAGGCCGCGCTTGGTGCCCGGGGCCCGCAGCCCCGGGTCGTACACCCTGCCGGTCAGCAGCGGCTCGTACTCCTTGGCCAGTTCGGGGGAGCGGCGCAGCGCCGGCACCGCGGCGTACGTCATGGAGACGGGGCAGCCGTGGCCCGCCTCGGCGGAGCTCCACACCATGAAGCCCGCCGCGCGCGCCACATGGGCGCCTGGCCGTTCGTCGGCCCACGCCGCGCCGGCCAGGCCCTCGCCGATCGCGACGTCCATCAGGGAGTGGTACGAGGGGTGGAAGTCGACCTCGTCGACGCGGTTGCCGTAGCGGTCGTGGGTCCGCAGCTCCGGCTCGTGGCGGTTGGCCTCCTCGGCCCAGCGCTGCACCTCCTCGCTGCCGGTGCGGCGGCCGATCCGGTGCAGGTCGTCGAGGTACCACCCGGCGCCCTCGCGGCGTACGCCCTCCAGCAGGACCGGGTCGTCGGCGACGTCGTGGCCGACCAGCGGGGGAGCCTGGTTGGTCACCTCGTGGGTGTGCGCGGTGGGGTTGCTGACCGGCCGGCTGCCGGAGGTGGTGGTCATGGTCGCGTCCTTCGCGGTCGTCGGGAACGAGTGACGGGGTCGTGGGGGAGGGCGGTGCGGCGGGTCCGGCCGGTCAGTCCGACGGGGCCTGCCCCGCGCCCAGGCAGCGCAGGGACATCGCGGTGATCTCGGTGACCAGTTCTTCGGCGGAGCCCTCGGCGGCCGCGCCGAGCGGGTCCACCAGCACCTCGCCGATGGCACCGGTGAGGGCGGCGGCGGTGACGTCCGCGTTCTGCGGCGGCAGCACGCCCGAGGCGACCCCCTCCCGCACGACCTCGGCGAACAGCGTCCGGTACTGCCGCCGGAACTCCAGGCGCTCGGCGCCCACGGCGGGCTCGGCGGGAGCCGCGAGCAGGGCGTAGGCCAGGCCGCGGCGTTCGAAGGAGCGCCGGGCGAAGACCTCGACGCCCCGGGCGAGCCGCTCCACGGGGTCGCCGGCGCTGCGCAGCACCTCACCCAGCACCTCGACCTCACGGCCGGAGGCGCGCCGGAAGACCTCGACGGCCAGCGCCGCCTTGGACGGGAAGTGCTGGTAGACCGAGCCGGCGGCGATCCCGGCCGCGGCGGCGACGGCGTTCACCGATGCCTGTGCCCAGCCCACCTCGGCCACGACGTCGGTGGCCTGCTGGATCAGATGCTCCCGCGCGCTGCTGAGCCGTGCCAGCTCGGCCGGGGTCTTGCGATATGCCATGGAAGCAGTGAATCATCGTTCAGACCTTCACGCCAGAAGCGGGGACGCCCTGGCAAGAACCATCAGGAGCACGGGATGCACCTCAGTGCCATGCTGGACAGCGCCGTCCGGAAGTCCGGCCGCAAGGAAGCCCTCGTCTACGGCGAGCAGCGCTGGACCTACGCGGAACTCGCCGCCGACGTGCGCCGCGCCGCGGCCGTACTGCGCGACGCGGGCCTGCGTCCGGGCGACCGGCTCGCCGTCATGACGTACAACACGCCCGCCTTCGTCATCGCCGCCTTCGGCGCCTGGCACGCGGGCGCCGCCCTGGTGCCCGTCAACCACAAGCTCCGGGCCGTGGAGGTCGAGCGCCTGCTGCGGCACAGCGGCGCCCGGCTCGCCCTCGTCGACGAGGCCCTCGCGTACATCGCCGGCACCGCCGCGGGAACCGACGTCCCGGTACTGGTCAGCCACCCCGGCGAGCGGCCCGGCGAGCGGACCGAGGGCTCTTTCGAGGCCCTGCTGGAAAGCGCCCCGGAATGGACCGGCGCACGAGGGCCGGACACCGGCACCGCCCAGATCCTGTACACCTCCGGCACCTCGGGTACCCCCAAGGGCTGTGTGCACACCCACCGCGGCATCGCCCTGACCGCCGCGTACACCTCGGCCGCCGTCCCGCTGCGCCGGGACGAGCGCTTCCTGATCTGCATGCCGATCTGGCACGCCTCCCCGCTCAACAACTGGGTGCTGGGCACCGTCTTCATGGGCGGCACCGTCGTGCTCCAGCACGAGTACCACCCGCGCGGCATGCTGGAGACGATCCAACGGGAGCGGACCACCGCGGTGTTCGGGGCTCCCATCGCCCTGATCACCCCCCTGCGGACCGTGCCCGACCTCGACGCCTTCGACCTGACCTCGGTGCGCTCCTGGATCTACGGCGCCGGCCCGCTGGACGCCGACACGGCCCGCACCCTGATGAAGGCATACGGCTCCGACGCCTTCCACCAGGTCTACGGGATGAGCGAGATGGGCCCCGTCGGCTCCTCCCTGTCACCCGACGAGCAGGTCGGGAAGGCGGGCTCCATCGGCCGCGGCGGCATGCCGGGCGTCGACCTCAGGGTGGTCCGGCAGGACGGCACGGACGCCGCACCGGGCGAGACCGGGGAGATCCGGCTGCGCTCGGACACCCGCATGGTGGGCTACCTCGACGACGAGGAGGCCACGGCACTGGCCTTCGCCGGCGACTGGTACCGCAGCGGCGACGTCGGCCGGATCGACGAGGACGGCTTCGTCACCATCGTCGACCGCATGCAGGACGTCATCATCACCGGTGGCGAGAACGTCGCCTCCCAGGAGGTCGAGGGCGCCCTGCGCGGCCACCCCGACGTCCTCGACGTCGCCGTCGTCGGCCGCCCGCACCCCCAGTGGGGGGAGACCGTCGTGGCGGTCGTGGTGCCGCGCGACGACACCGAGCCGACCCTGGACGAACTCTGCGCCTGGCTGGAGCCGCGCCTCGCCCGCTACAAGATCCCCCGCGAACTCGCCCTCCGGCCGCAGCTCCCGCGCACCCCCTCGGGCAAGGTCACCAAGCACGTCCTGCGAGCCGAGTTCACGGCCTGAGCGGACGACCGGCCACAAGGGGCCCGGCATTGCCGGTACGGACCTCCGTCCGGCGTCTCACCGCTGCGCGCGGCGCCGGGCGATGAGGAGGCCGAGGACGATGCCCACGAGGAGGGTGACGGTCAGGACGATCCACAGCGGGAGCGTGACCTCCGGAATCCACAGTCTGACGGTGACGGAACCGGTGTTGGCCGCGATGAACCAGACGGCCAGGGCGGCGAGGATCACGAATCCGATCGTACGGATGCGCATGTCCCGCCCCTTGACCGTCAGGGTCGACGGCCCATGCGGCTGCTTCGCAGTTTTCGGGGACATGCAGTCCATTATCGGCCGGTACGGTCACCCGGTCGACTCAGCGGGCGGCGGACGGCCAGCAGGGCCATGTCGTCGGAGCGCGCACCGGCGGTGAAGCGGCGGACGTCGGCGACGAGCGCGTCGAGGAGACGGTCCGGCGTCGCGAAGGTCCGGCCGCTGAGGTGGGTGACGGGATCGTAGAAGACGTCCGCGGTGTTCCGCGCCTCCGACAGTCCGTCCGTGTAGAGCAGCAGGGTGGACTCCGGCGGGAAGGCACACGTCGTCATCTCGCCCGGCCCGGGAGCGAGTTCCCCCAGCCCCAGCGGGAGCGAGAAGGAGCCGGGCGTCAGCTGGGCGACCGTCCCGTCCCGGTGGAGCAGCAGCGGCTCGGGATGGCCCAGGTTCAGGACGCGCAGCTCCTCGTGCCCCGGGGGGATCTCCACGAGAGCGCAGGTGGTGAAGCCCTCCGTGTCGTCGATGCCCGCACGGCGGGCCCCTTCCCGGGCTAGCGCGCGTTCCAGGCTGCCCGCCACCCCGGACAGGCAGCCCTCCCGGTCAGCCGCCTCCCAGAACGCCCCCAGGATCACCGACACCGTCTCGATGGCCCCCAGCCCCTTGCCGCGGACGTCGCCGATGAGGAGCCGTACGCCGTGCGGGGTGGACCGGGCCGCGTACAGGTCGCCGCCGATGAGCGTGTCCTCCTGCGCGGCCTCGTAACGGGCGCCCAGCCTCAGCCCGTCCACACGGTGCTCGGGGGTCGGGAGCACGGCCCGCTGGGCGGTCTCGGCGACGCCCCTGGCCGAGGCGAGGCGGTTGCGGTCCCGGTGCACGACACGGTTGAGGAGGACGGCGATCGCCGTGACGAAGACCAGCGTGGCCAGCTCGGTGACCAGGCCATGCGCCGCGGTGACGCCCCCCATGTGCCCGGTGACCGCGTAGTAGGTGGTGATCGCCAGCAACCCGGCGCCACCGTAGAGGACGGTCGCCAGGCTGCTGAAGAGCGGCGCCGAGATCAGCGGAGCCGCGGCGAAGAACGGCATTCCGGTCAGCTCCCTCGGGGTGCTGAGCTGGAAGACCACCCCCATCACCAGGCACAGCGAGGGCAGCGCACGTGCGAGTCGCCCGACGCCGCCGGCATGGCCCTCGCCGGGCGGATCGCCAGGAGTGCCACGTGTGTGGTTGTCCATGCAGCCCTCCAGGGAGGGAGCCGGGACTTCCCAGTATGCGGGCGGTGACGCGCCGCTGCGAGCGAGGAACGACGCCGCGGACCGGACCCGCGGCCGGCGCGCCGGCACCGACGACTACCTGATGAAGCCGCTCGCCGGCGAGGAGCTCCCGACCCGCGTCGAGCCGGCCACGTCGGCGACGGCGAACGGCTGCGGGGTCATGGCTTTTCGTCACCGGGCGTGGGTCCTGTCAGCGGACCAGGACGGCCTCGCCGGACCGGGGTACGACGGCCGTCCAGCCCAGTTCGCGGTCGATGCGGTCGCGCAGGGCGTCGGAGGCGCCCGGTTCGCCGTGGACGAGGTAGGTGGTGTGCGGGGGAGGGGCGCCGCGGAGCCAGTCGACGATCTGGCCGGCGTCGGCGTGGGCCGAGAAGTGGGGGACGTCGGCGACCTCGGCCCGTACGGGCACGTACTCGCCGAACATCTTCAGTACGCGGGCCCCGTCCACCAGGTCCCGTGCGCGGGTGCCGGCGGCGGCGAAGCCGACCACGACCACGGCGTTGCGCGGGTCGGGCAGGAGCCGGTGCAGGTGGTGGAGGACGCGGCCGCCGGTGGCCATGCCGGCCGAGGAGACGACGACGGCGGGGCCGGGCGCGCTGTTGATGTCGATGGACTCCTGGACCGTCCTGGCCGCCTGGAACGGCTCGGGGCTGAGCGCGGCCTCTCCCTGGGCCAGGATCTCGGGCCGCAGCTCGGCGGAACGCTCGCGTACGGCGTCCCGGTAGACGTCCAGGGCGGCCAGTGCCATGGGGCTGTCCACGTACACGGGGACAGACCGGGGCAGGATCCCGTTCTCGCGCAGACGGGTCAGTTCGTGCAGGACGACCTCGGTGCGGTCGACGGCGAAGGAGGGGATGACGACGGTGCCGCCTCTGGCGACGGTCCGCTCGATCACGGCCGCGAACGCGGTCCGTGCGGACTCCTGCTCGTGCCGCCGGTCGCCGTAGGTGGATTCCACGAGCAGGACGTCGGCGCCGGAGAACGGCTCCGGCGGCCGCAGCAGGGGGTGACCGGGCCGGCCGAGGTCGCCCGAGGCGGCCAGGGTATGGCCGTCCTCCATCGTCAGGTGTGCCCAGGCCGACCCGAGGATGTGCCCGCCGTGGTGCAGCCGCAGCCTCGTGCCGGCCGTGATCTCCACGTCCTCGCCGACGGGGACCGTGTCGAGGAACGCCAGCGTCTTCTCCACGTCGGAGTCGTCGTACAGCGGCTTGGCGGGGCGGTGCCTGGACCAGCCGTGCTCGTCGGCGTGCCGGGCGGCCTCCATCTGGAGCCGTGCGCTGTCGCGCAGGACGATTCCGATGAGCCGGGCGGTGTGCGCACTGGTCAGGATCGGTCCCCGGAAGCCCTGCCGGACCAGGCGGGGCAGATAGCCGCAGTGATCCAGATGGGCGTGGGTGACGACCACGGCGTGGATGTCGGCGGCGTCGCGGGCGAACCGCTCCCAGTTGCGCCGCCGCAGGTCGGCGAAGCCCTGGAAGAGGCCGCAGTCGACGAGGATCCGTGCACGGTCGCTCTCGACGAGGAACTTGCTGCCGGTGACCGTGCCCACGCCGCCCAGGAAGCTCAGCAGGGCGGGGCGCGGGACAGGGCGAGCGGGATCGGGGGCTGCCTCGGACATGGCCGGCCCTCCTTCGGAGTGTGATCCGCTCTCCACCCTCGCACCGGACCGGCCGGGCCCCGGGGTCCGATCGGGTCCCACCTCTGGGCCGTTCGGCACATGCGCCGCCGCGGGGCGTCGGCCGAGCCTGATCGGGGGAGGCCCCGAACGCGCTACAGGGAAGTGGGTGGGTGCCATGAAGGCAGCCGTCTTCCAAGGTCCGGGCCGTGTCGCCTGGCAGGACGTGCCCGACCCCGGCATCAAGGACCCCGGCGACGCGATCGTGCGGGTCGACGCCGTCACCATCTGCGGCACCGACCTGCACATCCTCAAGGGGGACGTGCCGGAGGTGACGCCCGGCAGGGTGCTCGGTCACGAGGCGGTGGGGACGGTGGTCGAGACCGGCCGGGACGTGCGTACCGCGCGGCCCGGGGACCGGGTCCTGATCTCCTGCATCTCCGCCTGCGGGCGCTGCCGCTTCTGCCGTGAGGGCCGCTACGGCCAGTGCCGCGGCGGGGGAGGCTGGGTCCTCGGCCACCTCGTCGACGGCACGCAGGCGGAGTACGTCAGGGTGCCGTTCGCCGACCTGTCCGTGCACCCGCTCCCGAGCGCCGTCGACAGCTTCGACGCCGTCCTGCTGGCCGACATCTTCCCCACCTCCTACGAGGTGGGCGTCCTCAACGGCGGCGTCCGGCCGGCCGACACGGTCGTCGTGGTCGGCGCGGGCCCCATCGGGCTCGCGGCGATCGCCACGGCACGCTTCTACAGCCCGGGACGGATCGTCGCGGTCGACCTCGTGGAGTCCCGGCTGGCCGCCGCGCGCAAGCTCGGCGCCGACGCCACCGCGACGGCCGACGAAGGCCCGGAGCAGCTCGTCGCCGATCTCACCGACGGGCTGGGCGCCGATGTCGTCATGGAAGCCGTCGGAGTGCCCGAAACCTTCGAGACGTGTACGCGCATGGTCCGGCCGGGCGGGCGGGTCGCCAACATCGGCGTCCACGGCAAACCGGCGGTCCTGCACCTCGAAGACCTGTGGATCAAGGACGTCACCATCACCACCGGCCTCGTGGACACCTCGTCCACCCCCATGCTGCTGCGCATGATGGCGGCCGGTCGGCTGCCGGCGGCGGAACTCGTCACCCACCGCTTCGCACTCGGGCAGATGGAGGAGGCGTACGACGTGTTCGGCCGCGCGGCCGACACCGGCGCCCTCAAGGTCGTACTCGGCGGTCCCCAGCACACGGCCGTCGAGGTGCCTGGCGCCCCGGCCGCCGGATGACCGGCCCACCCGTGACCGGCTCACCCGCCGGCCCCCGGCCGACATGCTCTGAAGCCCGTCAGGCGCACGTTCGGAAGCAGGCGCACGTTCGGAAGTCCGTCAGGCGAAGGTGAGCACCTCGGAGACGGGGCGGCGGGGTGTGGCCCGCCCCCTCGGGCCGTAGCCGAGCCGGATCACCATGTGGACGAATCCCGTCGTGGACCCCGGGTCGCGTGCGGTGGAGCGGAGGTCGGGCCACTCCAGAGGCTGGGACATGAGGGAGGTGGACAGTCCGTCGAGGGTGGCCTGAAGGAGGACCCGCTGGAGCGCCTGGCCCGCGGTGAGCCATTGCCGCGGAGTGTCCTCGGTCGTGCCGAGGAGCGCGATCTGGGGATTCTTCTCGAAGCGTGCCGCGGCGCGGTCCGTGACGTGCCGGGACGCGTCGAAGTCACGGACCGGCGAGGTCACGTCGTACTGCCGCGGTCCGAACGCGTAGGCAGGGATGCCCTCGGTCGCGGAGCCCTCGGCGGAGGTACCCGTGCGCGCCCAGGTCGCGATCTCCGCGCGCACCGCCTCGTCCGCGGCTTCGAACCTCTCGGAGTCGTGGACGAGCCCGAGCACGGTGTCGGTGTGCCAGGCCCCCGGTACGACCAGCCGGCATCCCTCCAGGAGGGCCGCGGCGCGCAGCCCGTCGACCACCTCGGAGGGGATCCGCTCCTCGGTGAAGGGGAAACGGCTGCTGTGCCGCTGCGGCAGAGCGGCGTGGAGGGCGGCGAGACCGCTGTCGGTGGGGTCGGTGGGGTCGGTGGGGTCGGTGTCGTCGGGGCCGTGGAGCTCCACGTCGGCGAAGTGCCAGGGGTCCTCGGGCCGCGGAAGCAGGCGGACGACCCCGTGCAGGCCCCTGTGGGCGGCGGCCACACGCAGGGCGAACAGGGCGGCGCCGCAGCCGAGGTGGAGGGCGCGGTGGTCGGGGTCCTCGTGCGGCATGCGGCGCAGCGGGTCGCCGTACAGCTCGACGACGCCGGTGCCCGTCCTGTGGACGAACTTCCAGGGCTGCGCGTTGTGCATCGAGGGGGCCGTGGCGGCGTCCTGGACCAGCGACGTCACGAGAGATCGGGGCAGAGCGGTGGTAGACACGGTTCGTCCTGTCTGCGGTGGGTCACCGAGCGAGGGGGTGTGGGGTGCGGGCAGGGGCGGCGGGAGGCGTGTCGTCCTCGTGGAAGGACAACCGGTCCACGACGGCGACGACGCCGTCCACGCTCTCGGCGAGGCGGACGATCATCAGGGCCTGGCTCCGCCACCGGACGCGACCGGCGAGCGTCACCACACCGTCGAGGACGTGCACGTCCACGGTGTCCCGGGGCAGGTCCATGGCATCCGTGAGGACGTCCGCCCGGATGTGGCGCCGTATCTCCGCGTCCGGGCGGAGGTAGACGCAGAGCAGGTCCCGGCGGGTCACGATGCCCACCAGCCGCTCCTCCTCGTCGACCACCGGAAGACGCTCGACTCCGCGCCGCACCATCAGTCGTGCCGCGTCCGCCACGGTCTCCTCGGCGTGGACCGTGATGGCCGGCCTGGTCATCAGGTCCCGCGCCGTCCGGTCGTCGCGGGCCAGGAGGTCGCTCTCGGAGACGACTCCGACGACGTGATCGTCCTCGTCCACCACCGGGACCCCGCTGATGTCGCGTTCGGCGAGCAGCTTCGCCATCGCCTTGAACGAGGTCGCGGGGACGGCGGAGACCACGTCGTCGGTCATGAGACCGCCGACCTTCATGTGTTTCATGGCCGCGCCTCCTGTGGGAGGGATCGGAGGGTGAGCGGGCGCTTCCCGCCTCCCCACTCTGCGATGCGCGCGGTGCCGCGGCGAGGGCCGAATGGTCCATCGTCGTTGGCCTGAGCGGCCCTCGGCCACCCCGGGACCGGGCCGCACGCGCCGCGGTGCAGTGGGGAGGGCAGCGGAGGCATCCGACCGAGGGGCAGCGGAGGCATCCCCGCCCGAGGGCGTGACGACAGGAGCGCGGGCCGTCTTCGGACTACCGTGAAGGTACGCGCGTCGCGTGTGCCGGGAGGGCCGGACGGAGGCGGAGGCTGCGATGGGCCGGGAGAACCCGCGATCCGCTGACGCCAGGATCCCGCGGCTGAGGCTGGACGAGCTGCTCGACGAGCTCCAGGTGCGCATCGACGGGGTGCGGGGCGCCAGGGACCGGCTCAACGGCCTCCTCGAAGCCGTCATGTCCGTGGGCAGGGAGCTCGATCTGCCCCAGGTGCTGCGAGGCATCGTGGAGGCGGCGGTGACGCTCGTCGACGCCGAGTACGGGGCCCTGGGCGTCGTCGGCGACGACGCGAAGCTGTCCGCGTTCCTTCCCATCGGCATCGACGACGACCTGCGCGCCCGGATCGGGGACCTGCCCTCGGGCCACGGCATCCTCGGCGAACTGATCCGCAACCCCGAGCCACTGCGCCTGTCCGAGCTGTCCGAGCATCCCGCCTCGTACGGCTTCCCGCCGCACCATCCGCCGATGCACACCTTCCTCGGCGTCCCCATCCGGGTCCGCGACGAGGTCTTCGGCAACCTCTATCTGACGGAGAAGCGCGGAGCAGCCGACTTCGACGCCGAGGACGAGGCCGTCGTGACGACACTGGCGGTCGCGGCCGGCATCGCCATCGAGAACGCCCGCCTCTACGAGGAGGGCGGAATCAGGCAGCGCTGGCTGGCGGCGAGCTCGGACCTCACCAGCGCCCTCCTGTCCGGCGCCGACGAGTCCGAGGTCCTGGGCGGGATGCTGGAGCAGGCGGTCGACATCACGGGCGCCGACCTGGGGGTCTTCTACCTGGTCGGTCCCGGCGGTGAACTGCGGGGCTCCCTCGCACGCGGCGACGGGGCCGAAGCGCACCGGGGCGTCGTGCTCCCGAGCACCGAGGGAACCCTGGCGGCGGCAGCCCTGGCGAGGGACGGCCTGGTCACGGCGGCGGACGTCGAGAACGACGGGAGGGTCACCGTGCAGCCCGAGCGCTGGCGGGGCTTCGGCCCGGCGGTCGCCGTCACGGTCGGCACGAAGGAACGACTCAGCGGCGTGCTGATCCTTGCACGGCGCCGCGGCCGGACGCCGTTCGCGGGAGCCGAGATCGGCGGTCTTCCCGGTTTCGCGGGGCAGGCGGCCCTGGCACTCGAACTCGCCGACCGGCGCCGCGACGCCGAGCAGGTGAGCCTCCTGGAGGACCGGGACCGGATCGCCCGCGACCTGCACGACCTCGCGATCCAGCGCCTCTTCGCCACCGGGATGACCCTGCAGAGCGCCCGCCGGTTCGTGGAGCACCCGGAGGCCGTGGACCGGCTGACCAGGGCGATCGACGACCTCGACGCCACCATCAAGATCATCCGGTCGAGCATCTTCGGCCTGCGGGAACACCCCGCCCCCGGAGCCGCCCGGCGGCTCAGGAACCGCATCGTCACCACGGTCGACGCGGCCGCCCCGACCCTCGGACACGCCCCCGCCCTGCGCATGGAGGGCCTCCTCGACACGGACGTGCCGCCCGACGCGGCCGAGGAGGTGATCGCGGTCATCGGCGAAGCGCTCACCAACGTGGCCCGGCACGCACGAGCCCGCCACACGGAGGTGGCCGTCGTCGCCGAGGACGGCGTCCTGGCGGTGACGGTCAGCGACGACGGGGTCGGTATCCCGCCGGGCGGCGCGCGCAGCGGTCTGCGGAACCTCACCGAACGGGCCGAGCACCTGGGCGGCGACCTGTCGGTTCGCGCACGACCCGAACCGACGGGCGGCACCGTTCTCGCATGGCGGGTCCCCCTGGCGGCCGTACAGGAGTGACGGCTAACGCCCCTCGGCGTCGTGCTCGTGGACCTGCGCCGCGATGACGGCGGCCTGCACGCGACGTTCCACGCCCAGCTTGCCGAGCAGCCGTGAGATGTGGTTCTTGACCGTCTTCTCCGACAGGTACAGCCGCTTGGCGATCTGCCGGTTGGTGAGGCCCTCGCCGATCAGGTCGAGCACGGATCGCTCCCGCTCGGACAGCACGGCAAGCCGCTCGTCCTCCGGGGGCTTCGTCACCTCGGACTCGCGCAGCGAGTGCATCAGACGGGCGGTGGTGGCCGGGTCGAGCATCGACTGCCCGGTGGCCACGGTCCGTACCGCCGAGACGAGATCGGAGCCCTTGATCTGCTTGAGCACGTAGCCCGCCGCTCCCGCCATGATGGCGTCGATGAGGGCGTCCTCGTCGTCGAACGACGTCAGCATCAGACACGCGAGCCCCGGCATGCGGGAGCGCAGCTCCCGGCACACCGAGATCCCGTCCCCGTCGGGCAGCCGTACGTCGAGCACGGCCACGTCCGGCCGCAGCGCCGGCCCTCTGGCCAGCGCCTGGCCGGCCGTCGACGCCTCCCCGACCACCTGCATGTCGGGCTCGTCGTCGATCAGATCGCGCAGCCCCCGGCGGACGACCTCGTGATCGTCCACGAGAAAGACACGGGTGGGTGCGTCTGCTTCCGGCAGCTCGGTCATGGCGACCCCTGTGGTCGGTGGTTACCTGCCCACCCCCCATAAGAATTGTCCGTCACAAGCCGTTCTCGGGCGGCCGGCCGGGACGGACCGGACCGGACCGGCGGGGAATCGAGCGCATGCGTGGCCTCGGGCGCATGGGCGGCCTCGGGGACCCGCGAGCCGACCGCGTGGGGTCGACGGTCACCGGGATGTGCTCGGTCGTCCGACAGTTGCCGAGCGAACTACCAGGTCAGGTGGCGGCTCCAGGGGAAGGGGAACTACAGTCGAAGTAACTTCACAGCGCACCCGTCGACCGGCCTGCACGTCCGCGAGGGAGCGGTGATGTTCGGATGCGCCGTGGGCGTATCGGGAGACTCCTCCGGCAGATCTGCCGGCCTCCGACACGGGATTTCGCGCGTACGCCCTCGTGACCACCATCGAAACCATCAACCGGTTCGCCGCGGCCGTCGACGTCACCACGTGGCGCCGCCGGACCGGATGTCCCAGACGGGCGGGCCGAGTTGCCCGTCCGGGAAGCGGCGGATCACCCTGACGGGGAGACACCATGGGACAGTTGGAGCAGGCGTTTGACGAATTCCTCGTCGCGGTGCCACAGCACTGGCTGGTGGGACGGACGGGAGACCACATCGACGCGGTGGTCAACGGGAACGGGACCCCCGAACTCCCCACGGACGCACCCCTGCTCCCGCGCCTGGAGAGCAGCTCTGCCCCCGACGTTCTGGCCTTCGGCCCCTTCCCCGATGCGACGTGGTTCCTCCCGTCGTACGTTCTGCCCGCCAGAGACACGAAGTTCGCCTTCGACGCGGTCCAGCACCCCGGCGATGTCGCCACCGACGGAGGACCGTTCAACCACGCCACCTTCACCCTGACGCTGAAGGAGGTCCTGTCGGACAGCGTCCTCTCCGCCGTCACCTCGGGTCAGCTGCACCCCGTGCCGGACCTGCATCCGGTCGTGAGGCTGGCCGTGCCCATCACGGAGTCCGACTCGACGGTCACCGTCCACAGGGTGACGGGCACGACGGCGACGGTCAGCGGGACCAGTTTCACCGTCACCTTCGAGCTGTCCGGCTCGCTGGTCGAGGCCGCCTATGTGCACCTCACCCGGAGCGGCGAGCTGCGGCTGGAGTTCGAGCCGACGTACTCCGGTTATCAGACGGCCCTCGTGACCGCGCCCGACATCGGCTTCCCCGTCCACGGGCCGATGTTCCAGGGACTGCAGTTCGAGGTCTTCGGCGACGGCGGCAACACCGGGGACGCTCCCTTCGAGCCGTCCCTCAACGACCGGTTCGGCGCGTACGCCTTCTTCCCCTGTACCGCCCGCTTCCGCCGCAGCCTGTCGATCGGCCTCCACTTCAACACCGACGCCCACCGCAGCCGCTTCACCATCTCGTCCGAGGGCATGACCCGGCCCATCATCGACGGCAACGACCTCAACGACTTCGCGGTACCGCGGTCGGAGTTCCGCGAACTGACGACGCTCGGCGACATCGTGACGAAGTACCCGTCGCTCCAGCGTGTCTTCTTCGGCCAGGTCAGCGGCATGGTGATCGCGATTCCGGACGCCTACGGGATCCTGGTCACCGCGCAGGGCACCCTGGCGTCCCTCGACTCGATCGTCGACGAGTCGCCCGAGACGCTCAGCGGCTCCCGGTTCCACTTCACCTTCACGGTCGGTCCGATGGTCGACCCGATCGACCTCGCCCGCCTGCGGGCGGACGTCACCGGCGTCCCGGAGGCCGCCGGGCGCACCCTGCGCGTCGCCCTGCCGAGTGGGCTGGACTCCCGTACCCCGTCCGGCCTTCAAGGGTTCCCGCGAGGAAAGGTCGCCTTCGCCGATGGGGACGGCCCCACCATCCAGGTGAGCGTCGACATCTCCGACGACCGGCCCACGCCGGCCACGACCCTCGTCAACCTGTTCCTGCAACAGCTCGCGTCGCCGGGTCCGGCGCCCCTGTTCGGCACCATCGCGGTCCGGCTCGACGACGTCCTTCCCCAGCCCGTGCGCACCCAACTGCTGCTGAACCTGCGCCGGACCGCCCACAGCGGTGACCTGGTGACCACACGGCTGCCCGGAGCCCAGCCCAGCGCCCAGGCAGTCAACCTGGGACCCCTCGACCTCAAGCTCCTCCAGTGCGCCGATGTCCGGGACGGCCAGGGTCCGGGGCCGCTGGTACCCCTCGGG
The DNA here is from genome assembly GCF_042743475.1 of Streptomyces sp. NPDC059534. Taxonomy (NCBI): domain Bacteria; kingdom Bacillati; phylum Actinomycetota; class Actinomycetes; order Kitasatosporales; family Streptomycetaceae; genus Streptomyces; species Streptomyces sp. NPDC059534. Next base: position 55,131 of record NZ_JBHWAQ010000001.1, on the reverse strand, counting down.
GGCAGGGTGCTCGACGGCGGGCAGACGACCACCCTCCAGGGCGTCGGTGCCGGCACGACGGTGGAGGTGTCGCGCACCCTGGAGGTGGCCCTTCCGCTGCCGAAGGCCGAGATGCTGACCTTCGTCGCCTTCCACACCCACACCGTGCAGGAGGTGCAGCACCCGCTCACGGTGAACGCGGCCGGGCTGAACTTCGCGGCGGAGGGCGTCAGCACCCTCAAGGCGGAGATCACGCTCATCGCCCACCCGGGCGACCCGGTCCCCGCGTTGACGCTGAGTCCGTCCCACACCATCGACTTCGTGCACGTCTCCCTGCCGGTGGACTCCGCCGTCACCGGTCTGGACAGCACGGTCCTGCTGACCGTGAGCACGGCGTCCGGTGTGCGGACCGTCTCCGTCGCGCACGACTTCGTCGACGAGCCCATTCTCGTCGTCACGTCGTCGACGATCCACTGACAACACCCCGCCGTCGGCAGGCAGGACCCTCAGGTGAGGTCGGGTACCGCGGCCGACGGGCCATCCGTCAGCCCGACCCGCACACCGGATCGCCCGACTGGCCCGGCAGGTAGGCCGACCGCTCCTGCGGGGTGAGGTCACGGCCGACCGTCCGGCAGATGCTCTCGAGCGCGGCGGCGGGCTCGGGGAGGGCGGTGTCCCACAGGCGTACGTTCTTGTCGCCCCCGGCGGTGGCGAGGGTGTGGCCGTCGGGGCTGAACACCACGCCGAACACCGCGTTGGTGTGCCCGATCAGGGTGATGAGGGGTTTGCGGGAGCCGACGTCCCACAGGCGCGTGGACAGGTCGATCCCGGCGGCGGCGAGGACGCGTCCGTCGGGGCTGAACGCCACCGCGTTCACCTCGTCCGTCGGTCCGAGCAGGGTGGCACGGGCGGCGCCGGACGGGAAGTCCCACAGCCGCACGGTGCGGTCCGAGCTGCCCGAGGCGAGAGTGTGTCCGTCGGGGCTGAAGGCCACCGACGTCACCTGACTGGTGTGACCCACGAGGGTGTGGAGGAGTGTGGCGGTCGCCACGTCCCACAGCCGTACCTGCGCGTCGCTGCCCGCGGTGGCGACGGTGCGTCCGTCACGGCTGAAAGCCACCTGATTGATCCCGTTGGCCTGCTGCTTCAGCTCCTTCAAGGGCTTGCCCGTGACCGGGTCCCGCAGGACGACGGTACGGTCGCCGGCGGCCGAGGCGAGGATGTCGCCCTGGGGGCTGAAGACCACACTCTGTACGGAATCGGCGTGATCACCATCGGCCTTGAGGATCTTGCCGGTGTCCACGTCGATCAGGCGCACCTTGCCGTCCATGGTGCCGGTGGCGAGGGTGCGTCCGTCAGGGCTGAACGCCACCGAGTCCACCCCGCTTTCGTGTCGGGCGACGGGTGCCAGGACCGCTCCGGTGGCCAGGTCCGTCAGCCGGACGTACCCGAGGCCGTCGCCGCTGGCGAGCAGCTTTCCGGTGGGGTCGATCGCCACCGCGAGCACCCCGCCGGGATGCCCGGCGCGGGTGGCGCGTACCGCTCCGCTCGACATGTCCCACAGCCGCACCGTGCGGTCGAGTCCGGCCGACGCGAGGATGCGCCCGTCCGGGCTGAACGCCACCGACTGCACGTCTTCGGTGTGGCCGAAGAGACCCGTGAGGGGCGCACCGGTGGCGGTGTCCCACAGCTGCACGACATGCGCGCTGCCGGTGGCGAAGGTACGTCCGTCCGGGCTGAACGCCACCGACGCCACGGCGTTGCCCGTCTCGCTGCTGCGGGCCTTGCCCGTGGCCGTGTCCCACAGTTGCACCGTGCCGTCCCCACAGCCGACGGCGACGGTCGTGCCGGCGCGGTTGAACGCGACCGAGAAGATCTCGCTGGGATGGTCCAGCTTCCTCAGCTGTCGTCCGGAGGCCACGTCCCACATCAGCGCCGTCAGGTCCCCGCTGCCGGAGACCAGGGTCTTGCCGTCGGGGCTGAACGCGATCGAGTACACGACACCGGTGTGCCCGGGAAGGGTCGCGAGGAGTTCGCCGGTCTTCGCGTCCCTCAGGCGCACCATGGCGTCCCCGCCACCGGTCGCCAGGGTGTGCCCGTCAGGGCTGAAGGCCACGGCGGCCACCGCACCGGCGCCCTCGCCCCGGATGGCGCGGGACTCCCCGGTGGCCGTGTTCCACAGCCGCAGGGTGTCGTCGGCGTCGCCGGTCGCGAGGGTCCTGCCGTCGGGGCTGAACGCCGCCGAGTACACCTCGTTGGTGTGCTCCTCGCGGATGATGCGGGCCTTGCCGGTGGCCACGTCCCAGAGGCGCATCGTGCGGTCGTCGCCGACGGTCGCGAGGGTCTTCCCGTCCGGGCTGAACGCCACCGTGCGGACCGTGTCGGTGTGTCCGGTCAGACGGCGGTGCTGGGGCAGAGCCGCCGCGTTCCGCAGGCTCTCCAGGGATTCCGCGTTGTGGTTCGTGCGGTACGCCTTGACGGCGAGCAGCGAGGCGAGTTCCGGGTTCGTGGTGATGAGCTCGGTGGATTTCGAGGCCAGCTGCCGGGACAGCGCGGTCTCGCGGGCGTTCACGGCCGTCCGCCACTGCCAGACGGCCCCGCCCATGGCGACCAGGGCGAGCACCAGCAGGGTCGCGAGGACGCTGTTGAGACGTCTGCTGCGCCGGATGACGGCGTGCTGGCGCTGCTTGCTCGCCGTGAGGAAGGCCGCGATGTCGCCCGGAAGATGGCGTTCGCGTCCCCAGTCGAGGCCCTCCGCGAGGGCCGTTCCGGCCAGCAGGTCTCCGGGGTCCTGCCCGGCGGCCCAGCGGGCGCGCCGCTCGCGGGTGCGCTCGAACCACTGCTGGAACTGGTGCTCCTGGCCCACCCACTCGTGCAGGGCGCGCCAGTCGCGGATGAGCGCTTCATGGATCAGCTCCGCCACCGGCCGGCCGGAGGCGGTGTCGGGGCCCTCGCGGGCGCCGAGGGTCCGGGTGGTCACGATGCGGTGCCGCGTGAGGACGGCGAGGACCTCGTCGAACGCGCCGTCGTCGCCGGGCGTGCGGTCCGGGTCGGCCGCGAGCTCGCGCAGTTCGTCGAGGGGCACCTGGGCGCGGGTGGAGGGAGTGCGGCGGGTGTGGTCGGCCGGGCGCACCAGGGAGGTGAGAATCCGCTTGGCGACGGGCCGCTGCTCCCTGGTCAGCGCGTCGAGAGCGGTGTCGCACCAGGTCGTCAGGCTTCCGGTGACCCCTCCGATGCGCCGGTACGCCTCATGGGTGAGGTAGCCGTCCTGGCGCCGTTCCCAGAGCTGGCTGAGCGTGAGCTCCAGGAGGGGCAGGACGGTGGCCGGTACCTGGAGTTTCGTCTCGCCGTCGGGGGCCGTGGCCAGGACGTCGGTGATGATCTGCTCCGGCAGTCCCGCCTGGAACCGGAGCCGCACGTCCTCGGCGGGCAGGGTGACGATGTCGTGCAGGTCCTGCTTGCCGAGGCTGTTCGGGACGTTCAGGAGTCCCGGGGTCGCGGCTTCCAGCAGTCCGGGGGCCTGCGCGGCCAGTTGGGGGTAGAAGTCGTCGCGCATGATCAGGACCACGCTGAGCCGGTCGCACGATGCGGCGGCCTCGGCGATCTCGTCGACGACCGGCCGGTGGTCGTGCCGTCCGTCCCCGGCGGACTGGGTGAAGACCTCCTCGAACTGGTCGACGACCAGGAGGACGTGGTCGTGCTCGCGGTCGTCCCCGAGGCGGCGGGCGACGGCCGCGGCGATCCCGTCCGTGGTGACGCCGGGCAGGCCGGCGTGCTCGATCTCCGACAGCAGGTCCTGCCGCGGCCGGACGAGCACGGTGAACCACCGGTCGCTGCCGGGCAGTTCGCCCGCGGCGAGCGCCCGCAGCACACCCGCCTGGATCAACGACGACTTGCCGGAGCCCGAGGGGCCGAGCAGAAGGGTGAGCCGCTGCCGCCGGGCGAGGCTCGCCATGACCTGCCGTACCGCGTCCTGGCGGCCTTCGAACCATCGCGCCTGTTCGGCGGTGAAGGACTCCAGACCGAGATAGGGACACAACTCGCTCTCGACGAGCTCGGGAAGCAGACTCCGCAGCGTCCGCGTCGGCGTGCCGTACGCGATGTTCTGCCCCCGCCCGTAGGCGTCGGGGGCCGTGATCTCGGTGACCATGCCGACGACCAGGCCGGTCTCCTCGTCGAGAACCGGCCCGCCGCTGAACCCGGTGGTGAGGTCGTTGGCGCCGGTCAGCTGCAGCAGCTCGCTCTCGCCCGGCGCGGCCGGCAGCAGGTCGCCGGCCACACCGAAGCCGAAGTGCCCCTCCCTCGGGGCCTGGACGGGGAAGCCGAAGGAACACACCCGGTGGCCGCGACTGCCCTCGGCGGGCCCCAGCGGCAGTGGCTCCGACCCGGCCGGAACGCCGTCGAGACGGACGAAGGCCACGTCCTCGGCTTCCGGTTCACGCCAGGGCTCTTCGAGGACCAGGCCGGCGAACCGCTCCGCGCCGGCCACCCGGGGGAAGGCCACCTCCACCCGGTCCCCGGGGCCGTGGCCCGCGGCCCGCACCACGTGCGCGCAGGTGGCGAGGAGGTCGCCGGACACCAGGAAACCCGCCCCCGCCACGGTGCCGTCCCGCCCCAGGACCTGCCCCACGGCACCGGTGAGCCGCGCTCCGCCCGGCCCGTCCGACCACGCCTGCTTGCTGGGCATCGGGGCTCAACTCCCCTGTTCGTCCGGTGGAGACAGGGCGCCGCCGTCGCGCTCCCAGGACACGGTCACCTTCAGATGGCCGTCGGCGCGACTCTTGGTGATCACGGCGCCGGCCTCGACCGCCAGGTTCACCCCGAACTCGACCGTGATCGCGTCAGGGCGCGCCTTGCGCAGTTGCTCGAGGGTGGCGCGTGCGGCCTCCGTGATGGGCTCCAGAGCCGCCTGCAGACTTCCCGGCAGCTCACGCACGGCGTTGCCGATATGGCCGGCCTTCACCGGCCCTTCCGACAGCGTCGGATCCTCCACCAGAACGCAGCCCCCGCCCTCCAGCGGAATACGAGTCAGGGCTACCACAGCGCCTCCTTCATCCGCCGCGTGGAAGCACGGCTGATGCGATCGACGGTCGTGGACATGTCCGCAGGGGGAATCAAGCCCAGGATCGTCGATTCCGGGGGCCTCCGCATCCCGGAGCGCGCTCGGGGCGCATGCGCCGCCTCCGCGAGCCGGGCCGGGTGGCCGAGAAGCGCCTGCCGGGCGAAACCCCAGGTCAGGCGGCCCGTTCATCGCCTCTGCGTATCTCCGCCGCCCGCTCGTCTCGCTGACGGCGGCCAGGCGGCGGGAGTTCGGGTCGGCCGGCGCCGCCGGCTGTCGCGGCGGTCTGATCTACGGTGGAAGCACCAGCAGATCCCTGGAGCGCGCCATGTTCGTCCTTCCGTGCGCCGCCGGTGCGTCGAAGCTGTCGGCGACCGCCCGTCCAGCGGCACGATGATGGCCTCCCGTCCGGCCGGGTGATGGTCTCCGTACCTGCGGATACGCAGCGCGATACGCCGGTTGCGGGCGGGGCACCGTTGGTTCCGGTCAGTGGTCTCGACCTGTGGCAGCGTTCGCTGGGTTTCGCCGCTCTGGGGTTCCTCACGCTGGTGCCGCTTCTGATCGTCGTGTCCGCGGCGGGCGCGGGGAAGCGGGAAGGGGTTCGCGCAGTGGCTCGGGGACGGGCTCGGGGTGTCGGAGGCGGCGCGGGCGGAGATCGAGCGGTTGTTCGCGCTGCCGGGCCAGGTACGGCGGACCACGACGGCCTTTCGGCCTCGCCCTGCTCGCCGTGTTCGGTCTCTCGTTCGGCACCGTGGTGCAGAGCGGCTACGAGAAGGTCTGGGACCTGCCGCCGGCCCATTGGCGGGCCCGGTGGCGGCATGTGGTGTGGCTCGCCTTCCTCATCGGGACTCTCTACGGGCTCGCGGTCGCCCCTTTCCGGCGGGAGAGCTCGGCCGGCGGCTTCGTCACGCTGCTGAGCGGAACGCTGTTCCTCTGGTGGTCGCAGCGACTGCTGCTCGGCGGCCGGGTCGCCTGGACGGCCCTGTTGCCAGGGGCCGTGGCCACGGTGCTCGGGTTGCTCGGGCTGCGGATCTTCTCCGAGGTCGTCTTCTCCCCGTTGATCGCGTCGAGCGCCGTGAGCTACGGCCCGTTCGGGGCGTTCCTCGTCATCCAGACCTGGCTGGTCGCGGTGGGCGTGGTCGTGTTCGGAGGCGCGTTGGCAGGCCGACTGGCCGGCGAGGACCTGTCCCGCTGGATGCGGGCGCGGAAGCGGCCGCCGTGATGCCCCGAGCGTGGCTGCCCCGTGCGGGGTGCGTCCGCGGGGGAGGGAGGAGCGGTCGCGCGACGCCACGCGTCTGGGGTGGCCGCCGCTACAGGGCTGCGTCCGCCGGCGTCTCCTGTCCGTGTGGGCTCGCGCCCGCTTCCGGCTTCTGGTGCTCGGCGCCGCTCGCGGGGACGCGTACCGTCGCGACGACGATCAGCGAGGCCACCGCCCCGAGGGCCGCCGCCACGAGCAGCACCGCGTTCAGGCCGGACGCGAACGCCTCTCGTACCAGGTGCGCCATCTCGGCGCGTTCGCCGGCCGGCCAGCCGGCCACGAGGGAGCGGGCTTGTCCGCCGCTCAGAGCGACGGCCGCCTCGTGCGGGTCCGGGATACTGCCGTCGGTCCTCAGCACACGTTCGATCCGCGACTGAAAGATCACGCCGAACACGGCGATCCCCAAGGCGAAGCCCAGCTGGCGGAAGGTGTTGACCGCACCGCCCACCATGCCCGCGCGGGCCGGTGGCACCGTGGCCAGGGCCGCCGCCGACAGACTCGGTGTCACGAGCCCGATCCCCAGACCGGAGACGACGAGCCCCGCGACAAGGCTGCTGCCCGAAGACCCCGCGTCGAGGGTGGCCTGCATTCCGGAGCCCAGGGCGATGAGCGCCAGCCCGCCCCCGATGGACGCGCGGGGCGGCCAGGGGCCGAAGCGGCCCGCGAGCGCCGAGACGACGAACGCGGAGGCGCACACGGGCAGGATGTACAGGCCCGCTTCCACGGGCTCGTACCCCAGTACGGACTGCATCCACAGCGACTCGTACAGCAGATAGGCGAACGCGGCGCCTTGCAGGCACAGGGCGCTGATCATGATTCCGGTGAACGACGGCCTGCGGAACAGCGACAGGTCGAGGACGGGGTGCTCGTGTCTCGTCTCGACCACGACGAAGAGGGCGAGGGCGACGGCCGCCACCGCGTACAGGCCGAGCGTGGAGGGTGCCGCCCAGCCCTCGGAGTGGGCTCGGATCAGCCCGAACGTGAGGGCCCCGCTCGCCACGGTGAAGGTGACCATGCCGAGCACGTCCGCACGCCGCCCGCCCTCGCCCTTGGCCTCTCGCACCGAGCGCAGGGTCAGCACGACGGCGGCCAGGCAGACCGGGAGGTTGACGAAGAAGATCCATCGCCAGTCCAGGTACTGGGTGAGGAGCCCGCCGACCACCGGCCCGGCCGCCGCGGCGACCGAGTTGGTGGCGCCCCACACGGCGAAGGCCACACCCCGCTCCCGGCCGCTGTAGTGCATGCCGAGGAGGGCGATCGTCGTACCGAACATCCCGGCGGCGCCCAGCCCCTGTACCGCCCGGGCGCCGATCAGCACACCCGCGTTCGGGGCCACCGCGCACACCACCGACGCCGCGGTGAAGACGATCAGCCCGACGAGGTACACCTTCCGGCGGCCGATCCGGTCGGCGCGGGAACCGACGCCCAGCAGCAGCGAAGCCAGTGCCAGAGCGTACGTGTCGACCACCCACTCCACATCGGAGAGCGTGGTGCCGAGGTCCGCCGCCATGTCGGGCAGCGCCACCGTCACGATCGTGACGTCCACCAGAAGCATGAAGGTGCCCAGACAGATCGCCGCCAAGGGCCACCACTTACGCATCCGAACCCCTTCCCTGCCCGCCGCACCGAAGAGGCGCCCCCGGCGGCCCCATGATGCGGCGGTCCCGCCCGGTACCCGCGCGCCACGCCCATCGTGTGGACCGCAGGGAGGTATGCCTAGGTCCGCCTGGACGATCAGCGGTGGCAGGCCGGAACACGCGCTCGTAGCTTCGGCGCATGACCACACGACAGATCGCCCACCTGGCATGCGCCGTGGCCGTCGTGGCCACGGGGCTGGGAGCGGCCGCCCCGACGGCCCACAGCCGGACGGCGCACCGGGTGAAGCCCGGCGAATCGATCCAGAAAGCCGTGGACGCCGCGAAGCCGGGGGACACCATCGTCCTGTCTCCCGGCACCTACCGTGAGAGCGTCCGCATCACCACATCGGGTCTGACGCTGCGGGGCTCGGGCCTCTCCCGCACCGTCATCGTGCCCGGCGACACCGCTGCCGACGACGCGTGCGCCAAGGCCGGTCACGGCATCTGCGTGACCGGGACGGAGAGCCGCCCCGTCCAGGGCGTCACCGTGCGCTCGCTGACGCTCACGGGCTTCACCGGCAACGGGCTGTGGGCGTCCGGGACCGACCGGCTCACCGTCCGCGGGGTGCTCGCCGACAAGAACGGAAAGTGGGGCATCGCCCAGGAGAGATCCGTGCGCGGTGTCTTCAGCCACAACATCGCCCGGAACAACGGCGACGCCGGAATGTTCCTGGCCAACACCGTCGACACCGAGCACGGCGCCACGGACGCCGAGGGGACGGTGATCACGCACAACAGCCTGTCCGGCAACCGGATCGGCCTCACCGTGAGGCGCCTGCGGAACGTGACCGTCGACCACAACGACGCGACCGGGAACTGCGCCGCGGTGTTCGTGGTGGGCGACGAGTCCACGCCGCGCGCCGGGGCCATGACCCTGCGCCGGAACAACATCCACGCCAACAACAAGTACTGCCCGAAGACCCCCCGTCTGCCCTTCCTGCAAGGCTCGGGAATCGTCCTCACCGGCGCCGAGGAGACGGTGGTGGAGAAGAACAGGGTCGTCGGCAACGTGGGCACCTCGCCGCTCTCGGGCGGCATCGTGCTGTTCAAGAGCTTCGTGGGCGCCCTCAACGAGCAGAACGCGATCCGCGACAACGTGGTGATGAGCAACAGCCCCGCCGACCTGGCCAACCGGGACACCGGCCGGGGGAACACCTTCACCCGCAACACCTGCACGCTCTCGGAACCCGCCGGACTGTGCTGACCCACCGGGTTCCCCGACACCACCCACACCACCCACGGCACGACAGCAAGGACAAGGCGAACAGATGACAACGGTTGATCCGGCTCCCGCCCCGCCGATGCGGCTGAGGGAGCTCGTCTTCGGAGCGGCGTGCGCCGCCGCCGTACGCGCGGCCGCCCGCCTGGGCGTGGCCGACGCCCTGGGCGACACGCCCATGACCGTGGAAGACCTCGCGGCGGCGGTGAAGACCCAGCCGCGGACACTGCGCAGGCTGCTGCGCGCGCTGTCCTGCCAAGGGGTCTTCACCGAGAACAGCGACGGCACCTTCGCCCACACGGAGATGTCCCGGCTGCTGCGCGAGGACGATCCGCACAGCCTGCGGTACATCGCACTGTGGTGCACCGAACCGTGGACGTGGGACGTCTGGCCCAAGCTCGACGAGGCCGTGCGCTCCGGACGGAACGTCTTCGAGGACGTGTACGAACGGGAGTTCTTCGCGTACCTCAACGAAGACGCGCCCGAGTCCGCCTACGTCTTCAACCGCGCCATGACGACGTCGAGCAAGCAGTCGGCACAGGACGTCGCGGACCTCCTCGACCTCGGGGACGTGTCCTGCGTCGCGGACATCGGAGGCGGACAGGGACACGTCCTGGCGAGTCTGCTGGAGAAGCACCCCTCCCTGAACGGCGCGCTGCTCGACCTGCCGGGAGTGGTGGAGAACGCCGACCCGCGCCTGCGGGACGGCGGCGCGCTGAGCCCCCGGGTCCGTGTCGTGGCCGGCGACTGCCGTGAGGACATCCCGATCCAGGCGGATGTGTACATCATCAAGAACATCCTGGAGTGGGACGACGACAGCACCCGCAGGGCGCTCGCCAACGTCCGCAAGGCGGCGCGCCCCGGCGCCCGGGTCGTCGTCATCGAGAACCTCGTGGACGACACGCCGTCGATGAGGTTCACGACCGCCATGGACCTGCTGCTGCTCCTCAACGTCGGCGGTGCGAAGCACACCCGGCAGAGCATGGTCGACCGGCTGACGGACGCGGGGCTCGTCATCGGCGAGATCCGCCCGGTCAACGCGTACCTCCACGCCTTCGAGTGCACCGTTCCCGCCTGACAGGAGCGAGGGAGACGAACCCGAGGCCGCCCGCCCCGTGAACTTCGCGGGGCGGGCGGCCTCGGGTTTTCCGTGCCGGGCGTACCTCGGGGGATCAGGAACCCGCGTCGCGCTCCCAGCGGTAGAAGCACTGCGCCATGGCGTCCTTGGGGCTCCGCCAGGTCTGCGGGTCGTACGCGCTGACGTACGCCGACAGCTTCTCGCTGGCGTCCCGGAACTCGGGGTGTCCGGTCAGCTTCGCGATGGCCGGCGCCGGGTCCTGCTCCGACTCGATGAGGTGCAGGTACACGTCGCCGAACTGGAACAGGCGACGCCGGGTGACGCCGACGAGGTGCGGGAGTTCCCCGCGGTCGGAGGCGGCGAACACGTCGGCGATCGCCGGAGCCGAACCGGGCGCCATGCGGGCGACGATCAGAGCGTGGTGCATCGAGCGTCCTCTCAGGTGTGATGTGCGGGTGTACGGGTCTCCGCGGCGGGGTTCGGTCAGCCGGGCAGGACCGGGGCGCTCCGGCGGTCGCGGGCGACCTGCTCGATGCGGTCCCGGATGAGGGCCATCTGCGTGCGGGAGTTGCGGTTGATGTTCTCGGTCATCCAGACGTCGTCGACCGGGGCATCGGGCTTCATCGCGAAGTCCTGCACCCACCGCATGTGGACGCCGGCCGGCGTCTGCTCGTACTCCCACCGGATGTTCATGTGGTCGAACGGGCCGGTCTCTACGCGGCGGGCACGGACGGTCCGCCCGGGGCGGTCGACGGTGCGCTCCGACACCCAGCTCCAGACCTTCCCGGACTCGTCCGGGTGCATGGTCAGGCGGAAGGTGGTGGAGTCGCCCTCGCGGGAGAGCACCTCCAGTGACGCGTACTCGCTGAAGAGATCGGGCCAGTTCTCGATGTCGTTGGTGATCTCCCAGACGAGATCGAGCGGGGCGTCGATGGTGATGCTGTTGTCGGTGTGACCGGACACGTCAGGCTCCCGTCTTGAGGGTGCTGTTGACCAGGCCGAGGAACTCGACGGGCGTCTTGCAGCGCTCGGCGTCGGTGGGCAGCGCCACGCTGTACCGGTTCTCCAGCTCGCCGACGATCCCGAGCAGGCCGAGCGAGTCGAGGCCGAGGGTGGTGAACGGAGCGTCCGGCTCCTTCTCCAGCTCCCGGGCGTCGACGGTGACCCCGGCCGCCTGCTTCATCAGCGTGGCGAGTTCGTCGAAGGTCAGTGCGGTGGTGATCATCTGTGCTCTCCTTCCCGCCCGGTCCTACCGGGCGGAGTCGTCGCCGCGGCGCACGACCAGCGCCGCGTTGGATCCCATGAGTCCCCGGCTGAGGACGAGGGCCGTGCGCAGCTCGGCGGGGCGAGCGCGGGACATCACCAGATCGAGGTCGTGGCAGATGTCGAACACGTTGGGAGTGGGCGGGACCAGGCCGTGCTCCATCGCGAAGACCGCGGCGGCGGTGTCCAGGACGGGCGCGCCGCAGTAGGCGCGGCCGATGCCCGTCTTGGGCGCCGTGACGGGTACCCGGGCGGCGTGTGCTCCCAGGGCGTCGGCGATCGCCAGCGCCTCGGCGCGGTCCGCCTCCGGTACGCCCAGGGCGTCGGCGAAGACGACGTCGACCTCCTCCGGGGCGCACTCGGCCTCGTCGAGGGCGACGCGGATGGCGCGGGCGAGTCCCTCCCGGGACTCCTCCCACCGGGAGGCGCCGGTGAACGTGGCGCCGTGGCCGGCCACGTAGGCCCGGACGGTCGCCCCTCGGTCGCGGGCGCGGGACTCGTCCTCCACGACGAGCATCGCGCCGCCCTCCGCGGGGACGAAGCCGCAGGCCGCCGCGGTGAACGGCCGGTAGGCCCGGTCCGGGTCCTCGACGGTGCTGAGCTCCGGGTATCCGAGCTGGCACACCATCGAGTACGGGGCGAGGGGCGCCTCCGCCGCTCCGACTATCACCGCGCCGGTGCCACGCCGTACGGCCCGGGCGGCGTGGGCGAGGCCGTCCAGGCCCCCGGCCTCGTCGCTCGCGACCACACCGCACGGCCCCTTGAACCCGCTCCGGATGGAGATCTGGCCGGTGCTCGCGGCGTAGAACCAGGCGATGGACTGGTACGGCCCGACGAACTTGGATCCCTGGCCCCACAGCTTCTGGAGCTCTCGCTGGCCGAACTCGCCACCGCCGGAGCCGGCCGCGGTCACGACGCCGATCGAGAAGGGCTCCTCCGGGGCGTCGTGGCCGAGAGCGGCGTCGTCGAGGGCGAGCTGGGCCGCCGCCATCGCATAGTGGCTGAAACGGTCGGTCTGGACGAGGAAACGATCTTCGATCAGCGCGGAGGCGTCGAAGCCCCGGACCTCGCCCGCCACCTTGAGCGGCAGGTCCTCGCAACCCTCCCGGGTGATCCGGTCCAGTACGCCGAGCCCTTCCCGGACGGATTTCCAGTACGCGTCGGCACGCAATCCGTTGGGGGCGATCACACCGATGCCGGTGATGGCCACGCGCCGTGGGCGCTCAGTGCTCATCGTGTCCTCCCACCCGGCCCCGTGAGGAGGACCGCGGACTGGAAGCCGCCGAAGCCGCTGCCCACGGAGAGCACGTTCCTGAGCTTCCGGGGGCGGGCGGTGCGCGGTACGTAGTCCAGGTCGCACTCGGGGTCGGGGGTTTCGTAGTTCGCCGTCGGAGGGACCACCTGGTGCTTCAGCGCGAGGACGCAGGCGGCCACCTCGATCGCGCCGATCGCGCCGAGGGAGTGCCCCACCATGGATTTGATGGAGCTCATGGGCGTGGCGTAGGCGTGCGCCCCCAGGGACCGCTTCACGGCGGCGGTCTCGTGCCGGTCGTTCTGCCGGGTGCCCGAGCCGTGCGCGTTGACGTAGTCGATCAGCGTGGGGTCGAGCCGGGCCTGGTCGAGCGTGGAGTCGATCGCCCGGGACATCTCCAGCCCCTCGCCGGTCAGACCGGTCATGTGGTACGCGTTGCCGAAGGTGGCGTAACCGCCGATCTCGCAGTAGATGTGCGCACCGCGGGCCCGGGCGTGCTCGTACTCCTCCAGGATGAGGACGGCCGCGCCTTCGCCCATGACGAAACCGTTGCGGTTGTTGTCGAAGGGCCTGGAGGCGTGCTCCGGGTCGTCGTTGTCGGGTGACGTGGCCTTGATGGCGTCGAAGCAGGCCATCGTGATCGGGGAGATCGGGGAGTCCGAAGCGCCCGCGATGCAGACGTCCGCCCGGCCTTCCTCGATGGTGTGGAACGCGTAGCCGATGGCGTCGAGGCCGGAGGTGCATCCGGTGGAGACGGTCTGCACCGGGCCGCGGGCGCCGAACTGCTCGGCCACGACCGAGGCGAGCGTGCTCGGCGAGAACGCCAGGTGCAGCTTGGGGTCGGCTGCGCGGTGGTCCACGTCCCAGCGTCGCCCGCCCTCGCTGACCAGGACGTAGTCGTGTTCGAGCCGGGTGGTGCCGCCGACGGCGCTGCCCAGGGAGACGGCGACGCGCCAGGGGTCTTCGGTGTCGGTGTCGAGGCCGGCGTCGCGGACGGCTTCCCCGGCCGCGACGACGGCGAACTGGATGTACCGGTCGGCGTGGCGGCTCAGGTCCCCGTCCAGCCCGTGGTCCGCCGGGTCGAAGTCGCACTCGGCGGCGATGCGGGAGCGCAGCCCCACCGGGTCGAACAGGGTGATGCCACGGGTCGCGGTACGGCCGGCGGTGAGGAGGTCCCAGAACGCCTTCGCTCCGGTGCCGCCCGGAGCGACCACACCGATACCGGTGACGGCCACTCGCCGGGTCACTCGATGGCCCCGCTTCGCTCGGACACCAGTCCCGGGTCGCCCACGGTCAGGTGCGGGCCGGCGGCGGCGAGCTGCGCCTCGTCGGTGACCTCCGTGTCGACGTGACCGAGGCTCGGCCGGGGGGCGAGCGGGCCCAGGTGGAAGACCATGCGGGCCTCCACGTCTCCCACGTTGCGGAAGCGGTGCCGCACGTCGATCGGGATCAGAAGCCCCTGATCGGGCTGGAGCGCGTACGTGTCGCCGTCCAGGTCCACCTCCAGCGCGCCCGAGACGACGTACACGAACTCCTCGGAGTACGGGTGGTAGTGCTCGCCGATGCGCTCGCCCGGCTGGACGATGGCCAGGCCCATGAAGCCGCTGGTGGCACCCACCGTGGCCGGCGTGAGCATGGCCCGCAGGTCACCTCCCCGCCTGCGGTTGGGTTCCGTCTCGCTCAGGTTCACGATCCGTGGCTTGAGCATGGTTGATACCTCCAGATGTGGCAGTGACGTGCTGGGGAGCGACCGCGGTGGGAGCCGCGACCGGCCCGTCAGGAGTTCGCGGAGCGGTCCGTGACGGGCAGCATGTCGGCGTGCGACAGAAGCCGGTTGACGTTGCGCTCCGTCTCCAGGGAGCCCTCGACGCCGATCGCGGCGCCGTCCAGGAGACGCTCCAGCTCCGCGGCCTTCCCGGCGCCCCGGAGCCCGAGGGAGGCGACGGGGTCGAGGTCGAGTTCGCCGGTGACGTCGATGAGGCGCACCACGATGTCGTCGCGCTGGAACACGGTGCTGCTGTGCACCGGGCTCTTCGGATCGTCCGCCGCGGCCCGGTCCTGATGGGCGAGCAGCCGGGCGAGCTCCATCCCGCGGCCCTCCTTGGCCGGGTAGTACAGCGCGTGCCGCCGCAGGCCGGCCGGCGTCGGCCGGTCGGACACCACGTGGTGGACGGCCGGCAGCGCCGCCCGGGTGAAGAACACTCGGGCCGACTCGGGGTCGGTCAGGTCCCGGTCCTGCTCCAGGTACGGGTTGATGGCCTCCTCGACCGCGCGTACCTCGGGCTGACGGGCGACGTGCCGCAGCGCCACGAGCAGGTCGCCTTCCACCTCCACGGCGCGCACGACACGGTTGCCGTGCATGAAGAGGGAGGTGCGGCGCAGCCGTGTGGTCTCGTCGACCTGGGCCTGGGGCGACTGGTACCCGGCCAGGATCTCCGCCACCTTCGACTCGGAACCCGGCTTGACGGTGAAGGTGAGGGCGTGGCGTGCGACACCGTCGCCCACGCGGGCCTCCACCTGCACGCTCGCCGACGCCGCGGCCGCCGAGGCCGGCTGACCGGGGCTGGTCTCCCGGAGGATGCTGTAGCGCATCGAGCGGGTGTCCCGGACGCAGCTGTGCATCGGCTTGACGGTCTCGACGTGCTCCTCGCTGTTCACCCACGCGAGGAACGGCGGCGCGCTCTCCCACTCGCTGGTGATGAGCCACTGCGAGGGGTTCTCGATGGACTGGCACAGCTGGTCACTGATGTGACCGGGAACGGAGGCGACCTGCTTGCGCATGAGTTCGTACGCGTCGAGGAACTGCTGCTGAGCTCCTTCGTACAGGTCGAGCAGCAGGATCACCCGCAGCCTGGAGCCGTCGAACACAGACTGCGAGATGCGTCCCGAGGGGGCCATCCGGCACACCTCTTCTCTTCTCGGTGGGTGGGGTGGGGACGACCTGCGTGACCGACACGCCGGGGTCGTCATGGGTTGATCGTTGACAGGAGCGCCGACAGCGCGCGAGTCCCATGGAGCGGATGAGTGAACCGCGTGTCATCCGGGTGCCCTCGGCACGGGGATCCGTCCCCGAAGGGAATGAATCTGCTTCCCATCCCCGATTTCGCGTCGCAGGTGACGCCGGAGACGAAAAATGAACCGATACGAAGTGGCCGGAGAGGCAACCGGTCACCGCACGCCCGTACTCATCGTCGGCGGCTCACTGGTGGGCCTTTCCACCTCGTTGTTCCTGGGGCGTCTCGGAGTGCCGCACACACTGGTCGAGCGCCATTCGGGCACCTCGATTCACCCGCGCGGACGCGGCAACAACGTACGCACGATGGAGCTCTTCCGCGGAGCCGGCGTCACCCGGTCCATCCAGGAGGCCGCGTCGGTCCTGGCGCGCAACAACGGCATCCTGCAGACGCCGAGCCTGGTGGGCGATGTCGGCGAGTGGCTGTTCAAGGAGATCGACCCCGGTGGCGGGCTGGCCCGCTTCAGCCCCGCCGGGTGGTGCCTGTGCAGCCAGAACGACCTCGAACCGGTGCTGCTCAGGCACGCCGGGGAGTTGGGCGGAGATCTGCGGTTCGCGACGGAGCTGATGTCCTTCGAGCAGGATGCCGAAGGAGTGACCGCGCAGGTCAAGAGCCGCGACAGCGGTGAGCACACCACCATCCGCGCGGACTATCTCGTCGCGGCGGACGGCCCGCGGAGCCCGGTTCGCGAGCGGCTCGGCATCGGGCAGAGCGGTCAGGGCGACCTGTTCCACAACGTCAGCGTCACCTTCGTCTCCCGCGGCCTCGCGGACGTCGTCGGCGACCGGCGCTTCATCGTCGGCTACCTGACGAACCCGGAGGCCGACGGGGCCCTGCTGCCGGTGGACAACCGGGAGCGCTGGGTGTTCCACGCTCCCTGGCACCCCGAACACGGCGAGACGCTCGAGGAGTTCACCGACGAGCGGTGCAGGGAACACATCCGGCGGGCCGTCGGCGTGCCGGACCTCGATGTGGAGATCACGGGCAGAGCTCCGTGGCACGCGGCCCAGAGGATCGCCGAACGGTACGCGGACGGCCGGGTGTTCCTCGTCGGCGACTCCGCCCACGAGATGCCGCCCACCGGGGCGTTCGGCTCCAACACCGGTATCCAGGACGCGCACAACCTCGCCTGGAAGCTCGCCGCCGTCCTGGGCGGCTGGGCCGGCCCCGACCTGCTCGCGTCCTACGACGCGGAGCGTCGGCCGGTGGCGGAGGTGACGAGCGCCCGGGCCTCGGCACGGTCCGCGGAACACAGCCACCCCGGGTACGTCCCCGCGCCCGGATCCGGGAGCCCCAAGGGAGGAAAGGGCGGCATCCTCAACGAGGTGCTCGGCTACCGCTATCCGCAGGGCGCCGTCCTGGGCGCCGACCCGACCCAGCCGGTCGTGTCCGACGGACTGCGGTTGACGGGCGAACCCGGGAGCCGGGCACCCCACATGTGGCTGAACCGCGCCGGTACCGAGGTCTCGACCCTCGACCTGTACGAGCGGTCCCTGGTGCTCCTGAGTTCCGAGGACGGCGCCGGCGGGTGGCACGCCGCGGCGACACGCCTCGGGCACGAGCTGTCGGTGCCGCTCGACTCGTACCGCATCGGCGACGGGCCCGACGCGGAGCTCTCCCCGGCGAGCGACACGGACTGGGCGGAGGCCCACGGCGTCACCGCGGACGGCGCGGTGCTGGTCCGTCCCGACGGGTTCGTCGGATGGCGGTCCGCGGAGGCGTCGGCGGATCCCGAGGCGGCGTTGCGGCAAGCCCTCGCGGCGATTCTGGGCCGGGGCTGACGGCTTCTCATGGGCCGGCACGGCGAGGCCGGAGGTCGTCGCCATGAGCAGGACCAGGCAGCGTCGACGACGCTCGTGATCCCTTCGTCTAGCCCGTTCGCGCGCAGGACGCCGTCCGATCCCGAGCATCGATGAAGCCGCCGTGACCTGCGGAGATGATCGCCGGCAGAGAAGATCAAGGCCCCGACCGGGGGACATCGCGCGCGATTCTCCCGTTGCGGTGCTCTCCGGTCGGGGATCTTCTCGTGCACGGAGCACAGCACAGGCGCCGCGCTGCCCAGCCGGCCAGGAAAGCTCCGCCGAAGGAGAGAAAAAGCATGCGTCTCGCACGTACGGGTCCCCAGCTCGCCCTGGTCCTGGGCGCCCTCGCCCTGTCCGTATCCTCCGCCGTCGCGGCGCCCGGCGGCGACGTCCGGGTCAATCCGGGGAAGGCGGCCCCCGGCACCACCGTCACCGTCAGCACCACCGCCTGCGGCAAGGAGACGTACGGCAAGGGCGAGTCGGAGGCGGGCGGTAAGTTCCACCTCCTGCCGGGCGACCGGAAGGGCGTCCTGGTGGGTGAGTTCACGCTCCCGCTGGACGCCGTCTCCGGCACGGACACCGTGACCCTCAAGTGCCCGCCCCGCATCAAGCAGACCGTCACCTACCAGATCTCCGGCCGGCCGCACGGTGCCGTGGAAGCGGGCTTCGGCTGGGCCGCGGGCGCCGGCGCGGACGGGGACGACGGCGGCAGCCCGTACGCTCTCGGCGCGCTGCTCCTCGGCGGCGCCACCGCGGGCGTCCTGATCAGGATGCGCCGCCGCGCCACCGCCGCCCGGAACGCCGCCTGAGCCCACACCGCACGCCCACGGCTCGGGCTCGGGTTCCGGCTCCGCCTCCGGCTCGGGCTCGGGCTCGGGCTCCGGCTCCGCGAGGAGATCCGGTACGCCATCCAGCGAAGGCACGATTCGCATGAAGCACGGCTCCGGGCCGAAGCCCGGCAGAGCGCCGTCCGGGCGCGTCCCCTCGATCGGGGCGCTCGCCTGGACGGCGCTCGTCGGCGTCGTCCTGCTCGCCCACGTACCGGACGGCGGGGCCTCGCGGCCGCCGACGACGGCGCAGGCCGCACCACTGCTCGCCCGGCCCGCCGCCGGAGCCGACCGGGACCGCCCCAAACCCCGGCCGCTGCCCGCGTCCGACGCGACGCGGATCAGGATCCCGGCCATCGGGGTGAACGTATCCCTCGTCCCCCTGGAGCTGGACGGCGCCGGGGCACTGCGCCCCCCGCCCGCGACGGACCCCACCGTGGCCGGCTGGTACGCCGACGGCACGGCCCCCGGGGCGCCGGGCACGGCCGTCGTGGCGGGACACGTGGACACCCTGCTCGGCCCCGCCGTCTTCCACCGGCTCGCCACCCTCTCCCGGGGCGCCGGGATCGAGATCGACCGCGACGACGGCCGTACGGCCCTCTTCACCGTCGACGCGGTGGAGGTCCATCCCAAGGACCGGTTCCCCGACGACAAGGTCTACGGCGGTTCGGGCCGCCCCGAGCTGCGGCTGATCACCTGCGGCGGCGACTGGAGCAGCGACACCGGCTATCAGGCCAACACGGTGGTCTACGCGACCCTGACGGGGACGAGATAGCTCCGAGGACACCGGTGCGAGCCCCGGTGCCTCCCGGTCTCGTGTGGCCGCGCCTCACTCCGGTTCCTCGGGAGGCACGCACAGCACGGGGACGGTGGACATGTGCAGGAGCTTGTGAGGGGTCGAGCCCAGGAGCGCTCCACGCATCGGGCTCTCGCCCCAGCTGCCGACCACGATGACACGCGCGGCGTGGCGGGTCGCCGCGTCGATGAGGGCCTGGGCGGGCTTGTCGTCGAGCACCTCGACGACGGTCGGCACGCCCGCCCGATCGGCCTCGGTGACCGCGTGCTCCAGACCGGTGCGGCCGGCCTGGCGGATGGCCTTGTAGTGGGACGCGTACTCCTCGCCGACCGGGCCGGGGGCCGCTGCCCCGTAGACGAGCACGAGCCGCTCGTGGAACGCCGCCGCCACCTCGACCGCGATGCGCAGCGCCCGGGCCGCGCCGGGGGATTCGTCGTAGCCCAGGACGACCGACATCTCAGGACTCCTTGCGAAGGCCGTGGGGGTGGACCAGGTCGGGGTCGGCCACGCTCGGGCGCTCCCGCCAGAACGCGGGGGCCCGCAGCCGCCACGCGATCATGATGACCACGCCAGCGAGGGCGATGCCGAGGCCGATCACGAGCGGGGGGCCGAGGCCGAACCACGAGGTGCCGCTGTAGGAGTTGTCCGGATCGGACATGTCGGCGACCGACCGGACCAGGAGCCATGTGAGCAGTCCGGAACCGATCAGCGGGCCGAGCCCGATGAACAGGAGGTTGTGGACGCTCGCGAAGAGGTGGCGGCGGTAGTAGACCACGCAGGCGATGCCCGTGAGCGCGTAGTAGAAGGAGATGAGCAGCGAGAGCGCGGTAAGCGAGTCGAACAGGGCGTTGGAGCTGATCTGGCTCACCGCGAGGTACCAGGCGATGGCGATGCCGGCGACCCACCACGTACTCACGTCGGGAGTGCGGAAGCGCGGGCTGATGTGGCCGTACGGGGAGGGCAGCGCCCGGCGGCGGGCCATGGACAGCGCCGTACGCGAGGCCGGGATGATCGTCGTCTGGGTGGAGGCGATGGCGGAGGTGGAGACGGCGAGCAGCAGGATCCAGTCCCAGCCGCCGAGGACGTCCGTGGCGAGCTGGGCGAAGACGAATTCCTCCTCGTCCGCGTTCTCGGCGAGGAAGGTCGGACCGGCGTACGCCACGACGGCGAAGCCCACGGACACGTAGGTCACCAGGAGGATGACGGTCGACCAGAGCCCCGCCTTGCCGGGGGCGGTCGCGGAGTTCTCCACCTCCTCGGTGAGATTGACCGCCGACTCCCAGCCCCAGTAGATGAAGACGCCGAGAAGCAGCCCGCCCGTGAGCGCGGCACCACCGGCGCCGAACGGATTCAGCCAGCTGAGTGAGGGTTCCACCGCGTCGTACTTGCTCGTGCCCCCGTAGACGCTGTACAGCGCCACGCCCACGAAGATCAGCAGACAGGCGACCTGGGCCAGGATCAGGACGTTCTGCACCTTGGCCGACAGCTCGGTGCCGATGACGCACACGGCCGTCATGACGAGGATGAGCAGCACGGTGAGCAGCTGGCGGACGAAGGTGTTGTCCACCCAGCCGTCCAGGCCGAAGGCGAGCAGGGCGAAGCTCACGGCCACGTCGGCGAGCGAGCCGACGACCAGGACTCCGGTCATCGTGATGGCCCATCCGCCGAGCCAGCCGGCCCACGGGCCCATGGCGCGCGTCACCCACGAGAAGGTCGTGCCGCAGTCCTGGTCGACCTTGTTCAGGTAGTAGAACGCCGACGCGATCAGCAGCATCGGGACGAAGGAGGCGACCATGACACCGGGTGCGTAGATCCCGACCAGGGCGACGACGGGGCCGATCACGGCCGCGAGGGAGTAGGCGGGAGATGTGGCGTTGAGCCCGATGACGAGGGCGTCGACGAACCCGATGGCATTGGCCTTCAAACCCACGGGTCGCCCGGCGGGCGCGGCATCCTCTGCGGCCATGTTCCCTCGCTCCCGTCGAGCCGGACAGCACAGCGAGACCTACGCCTTCATCGTAGGGAGGCTCGATCGGGCGTGCATGCGCAGGAGCCCGCGGCGCCCCACCGGCATCGTCACTGCTCGCGCATGTCCCACGGCGCCTCGTAGTCCGTCAGCAGGTCGAGGAAGGGGAGCGGGGGCATCGCCTCCGGGCCGAGTACGCCACGGCCCCGCCATACCCCGGACGCGACGAGCTCGAGGGCGACCACGGGGTTGAGCGCGGTCTGCCACACGACGGCCTGGGAGCCGTACTCGCGCATCGACCACTCGTTGTCGACCACGTGGTACAGGTACACCTCACGGGGCCGCCCGTCCTTGGTTCCCTTCACCCACGTGCCCGCGCAGGTCTTGCCGCGCATGCGGTCGCCGAGGCTCGCCGGATCGGGCAGGCACGCGGCGACCACGTTCCGCGGCGAGACCGCGACCCGGCCCACGACGCCGCCCTGGAAGCCGTCCACGCTCACCGGGTCCGTGCGATCGAGGCCGAGTTTGTGGAGAGTGCGCAGGACGCCGATGAACTCGTCGCCGAGCCCGTACTTGAAGGTGACACGTCGGGCTTTGACCCGGCGGGGGATCAGCAGTACCTCTTCGTGCTCGACGTTCACGCACTCCACCGGCCCGATGCCCGCCGGGAAGTCGAAGACCTCCGGCTCGCTGAAGGGCGGCGTGGTGAACCAGCCGCGGCCCTCCTCGTAGACGACGGGCGGATTCAGGCACTCCTCGATCGTCGTCCAGATGTTGAAGGTCGGAGCGAAGTCGTATCCCTCGACGACCAGGCTCGCACCGTCACGGATGCCGATCTCCTCGATCTCGTCGAAGAGTTCGTCCGACGCGTAGCGCGCGAAGACGTCCGCGAGGCCCGGTTCCACACCCATGCCCACGAGAGCGAGCCGGTCCGCCGCCTCCCATTCGGCCGTCCGTGCGAACTGCTCGTCTCCCAGCTTCACCCCGCACTCCTCGTACGGGCGGGAGGGGTGCGGCCGGGACAAGGACATGGCCATGTCGAGGTAGTGGACGCGCTCGGCGAGCGCGGCGTCGAACAGCGACATGACGAAACGGGGGTCGGTCGCGTTGAGGAGGACGTCGCAGCGATGCTCGGCCAGGGCAGCCCGCACCGCGGCCGTATCCGAGGCGTCGAGCTCGGCCGCGGTGAACCGGCGCCCGTCCGCCCCCAGGGCGGCGACCGCCGACTCCGCCCGCGTCAGGTCGTAGTCGGCGACGATCATGTGCTCGAGGAAGGAACGGCGGGCCGCGATCCTGGTGATCGCCGTGCCCACCCCTCCTGCCCCCACCATGAGAATGCGCATGAACCCGACTATGCCGCCTCGTCCCCGATCCGGCGCGTGCTGCGCCGCCGGGGACGGCCGAGGCCCCCCATCAGCGGCACCCAGGGTGCCTGCCCCTTCCGGGATGCCGGTCCACGGCGCGAACGCTCCCTTCCGACGTCCCGAGCTGCCCTCCGACGTCCTCAGCCGCGGTGCGGGGCCTCGTACTCCGGCGGTGGGGCGAGCTCGTCGACGACGTCCAGGAACGGGCTCACCAGCGGGTTCCTGCCCGCGGTGGGCCACATCAGGCCGTAGTCGACGGTCGGGGCGTCGTGGAGAGGTACGAAGACCATCCCCGGCCGGGTGAAGAACTGCTCGGCGCGGGCGGCGACGGTGCTCACGCCGACGCCGGAGGCGACGTGGACCAGGACCTCCGACCAGTAGGTCGTCGCGGGCCCCTGGGGGACCGGTCGGCCCGAGGGGGTCCGGCGGGGGAAGTAGTGGTCCATCCAGTAGCGGGGGATGAGGGCGTCGGCGAGGGTGACCAGCACCGTGTCCGCGAGGTCCTCGACGGACACGGAATCCCGGCCGGCGAACGGATGGCCGACGGGGACCATCAGCGACCGGGGTTCCGCGAACACCAGCCGCCCGGTGGTGATGTCGGGCTCGACCACGGGGAACTCGCTGAGCTGTACGTCGACGGTTCCGGCGCGCATCCCGCCGAGCGGATCGTGGAGCTGGATCTCCCGGATCTCGACCTCGCAGTCCGGATACCGCGCCCGGAACAGGTCGGCGGCCCGCACCACGAGGTTCCCGCACCACGGCGCGGACCAGCCGACCCGCACCACGCCCTTGATCCGTACCCGGTGCCCGCTCGCGATCGCCTGCGCGAGCCCGGCGCCGATCTGCTCGTACGCGGGCAACAGGTCGTCACGGAGCGTCCGGCCCACGTCGGTCAGCGCCACCTTGCGGCTGTTGCGCGTGAACAGCGGTGCTCCGACGCGGCGTTCCAGTTTCCTGATGGTCTGGCTGATCCGGCTCGTCGTCACGTGCAGACGCTCGGCGGTCCGGCCGAAATGCAGCTCCTCGGCCAGTGTGAGAAACGCCTCCAGCTCGAGTCGCTCGAGCATGCCTCTCCTCTTCGTGTAGCCACGCTCAACGGAGCGTGCTCTCTTCCGGTCTTGTCGGTCGATCCGCCGCTCTCGGATGCTGGTTGAGGCGCCCGAGTCCGACGGACGCGCCTCCGATGCCAGTCGTGTGAGAACGGAGCAGCCTCATGAGCAAGGTCGTCGTCGTGATGTACATGTCCTTGGACGGTGTGGTCGAAAGGCCCTCGTGGACGGGCCCCTTCTGGAACGACGAGCACGCCAAGTACCAGTACGGACAGCTGCTTTCGAGCCGCGCACTGCTGATGGGCCGCGTGACGTACGAGGAGATGGCCAAGGCGTGGCCGAGCCGTGACGAGACGGACGGATTCACGGCCCGCATGAACTCCATCCCCAAGTACGTCGCCACCACCACGCTCGACACGGCGGAGTGGAACGCCGTCCTCCTCCAGGGCGACCTCACCGAGCAGGTCGCCCGGCTCAAGGCCGAACCCGGCGAGGACCTCCTCGTGTACGGCAGCGCCACCCTGGTCGACCACCTCGTCGCGCACGACCTCGTGGACGAGCTCAAGCTCTTCGTCCACCCGGTCGTCGTCGGTGCGGGCCGCCGCCTCTTCTCGGACGGGGCCGTCGGACGGACCTGGACGCTCGCGGGCACGGCGGCGTTCAGCTCGGGCGCGATCGTCCTCGACTACCGGCCGACGAAGGCCGCGTAACCCCTCAAGGAGCCGAACCGCCATGCGTAAGATCATCAACTCGACGTATGTCTCCCTCGACGGTGACATCGAGAAGCTCGACCAGTGGTCCTTCGACTACTGGAGCGGCGACCTGGAGCGCTACGCGCACAAGCTCCTGTTCGCCGCCGACGCGCTGCTGATGGGGCGCGAGACATACGAGAACTTCGCTCCCGCGTGGTCGGAGCGCGCCGGATCCGACGCGTTCGCCGACCGCATGAACGCCATCGACAAGTACGTCGCCTCCACGACCCTCGCGGGAGGCGACTGGGGTGACACCACCGTCATCCCCCGGGACGGGTTCGTCGAGGCGATCACCGCACTCAAGGAGCGGCCGGGCGGCGACATCCTCATGTACGGATTCGGCCCCGTCGCCAGGACCCTGCTCGCGCACGACCTTCTGGACGAGGTCCACTTCTGGGTCCACCCGGTGATCGCCGGCGGCGGAACCCTCGCCGCCGACGGCCTCCTCCACCGCCTGAAGCACCTCCACACCGAGACCCTCGACACCGGTGTCGTGGTCCTCACCTACGCACCCGCACCCAGGGCGTAGACGGTCCCGCCATCGTGACGGCGATGCCTCGCACCGGTCCTCCCCGGGTCTCTGCATCGCGGCCTCGGAGTGCCGGTGTCCCGAAGGACGGTGGCGCGGTCTCCTCCCGTCCGTCACGGCTCAGCCGACGTCGTGCTTGCCGGTCGCGGCGATCTCGCGCGCCGCGTCGGCGACGGCGCGGAAGTCCTTGCGCAGGATCTTGGAGTGGTTGCTCGCGACCTTCGCGCTGAGCCGGACGTGCGGGTTGCGGGCGCGAACCGGGTCGAGGTTGCCGCGGATCCTCTCCATGAGCTCCGGGTCGCCGCCCAGGTTGCCGCCGGTGGCGAGCACGTACCGGGTGGGTACCGTCAGGCGGTCGAAGACCGGGTCGAGGGCGGCGGGGGCGCAGAGCTCGTTGACCTCGATGTTGATCTCCGCGTGCTGCTCGGCGCTCATCCGTGCCGCCATGCCGATCCGGCGGGCGATCGGGAACAGCGGGCTCAGCCGGCGGAACAGCTTGCGGACCTGCGCCTTGGCGGCGTCGTCCAGCCACGAGTGCGGCAGGGCGCCGTCCACGGACACCACCCCCAGGACGCGCTCCGGGTTCCGGGCGGCCCAGTGCACCGCGAGCATCGCGCCGTAGGACCAGCCCACCAGGATCGGGCGCTCCACCCCCCGGGCGGTGAGCACGGCGTCGAGGTCGCGCAGGCACGCCTCGAACGAGTAGTCCTCGGAGACCTTCGACTTGCCGCGGGCCCGCTCGTCGTACGTGATGTGCCGGTAGTCGCCGTCGCCGAGTTCGGTGATGACGCGCCGCCAGTGCGACTGGTCCGCGTACGACCCGTTCAGGTAGACCACGGGGCGGCCGGAGCCGCCGGTGTCGGTCACCGCGAGCGCGGTGTCGTCCACGGAGACCATGCCGGTCCATGCGGCGGGGCGGGTGACAGCGGTCGTGGTCGTGGCCATGGTGTGCCTTCTTCCCGTGGTGGTGGAGGTGTTGGAGGTGCTGGCCTGGATGTTCAGGACAAGCGCTCCTCGGACTTCTGTTTCCGGACGCTTGAGCCCTTCGCTCTCGCGCCCGCCGTTTCTGACAAGGGAAACGCTACGTTGCGTTCGAGGATCGAGCAACGACTTCGTTGCGTCAAATCTCCATAGTCGCAGGTGAACGCGGAGATTTCATTGCATTCACCTTGAGACCTAACGCAATAATCTCCACCCCTGCGTTGCAATGGAATGCCAGCGAACGCGCCGCCGACCCCCGCGGCACCACACGCCCCCGGTCCGACGAACTGCCGATCGAGTGGCGGTGCTCGGGTGGTCCGGTGCGCTGTATCCGTCGCGTCCGAGTTCGGTTAGGCTAGCCTTCCCTGATGTGCGGCCCTCGGCGTGCGGGTTCTGGTTCCGGTGCCGCGGGTGGGAACGTAGAGGACGGAACGGGCAGAGACGGGGCGCAGGTGAGAGACGGTGATGGGGCTTGTGCGCGTCGTGCGCCCGGCGGGGCGGGACGCCCATGCGGGTGATGGGCGCTACGGGTTTCGGCCCGGCGCCCGGGACGAGGTGCCGTGGATAGGATCGCGCTGACGGCCGGAGCCCTGTACGTCATCGTCCTGCTGCGTGCCGGAGGGACGTTCGCCGTCGGGTGGCTCGCCGCCGCCGGTGCCCGGCGCAGCAGGTTCGCGGGGCGGATCTCTTCGGTGAAGTTCCGGCGTGCCGAGCGGGCGATCCAGCGGTGGGGCGCGCCGGTGGTGGCCGTCTCCTTCCTGACCGTCGGTTTCCAGACCGCCGCCAACTTCCTCGCGGGCAGCATGCGCATGCCGTTGCCGCGCTACCTCCCCGCCCTGTTCGTGGGCGGAGCGGTCTGGGCGCTGATCTACGCGACCGCCGGGCTGGGCGTGCTCGAAGTGCTGGGCCGGCTCTTCGCCGAGCGGACGGCCTTTGGTCTGTCCGCCGTGGCCGCCCTCCTCCTCGCGGTGTGCGCGGTGGTGGTGATCCGCAGAAGAAGGGCGGCGCTGCCCTCCGGTGACACCGTGACCGACGAATCCTGACCCCACCCCGCCCCGCCCCGCGAGGGCAGGCGCCGCGGCGGGCGAGACGTACACGCGGCCTCAGCTCTCCTCGGACGGAACCCCTACGGCGAAGGCGTCCGTGCCTCCGGCAGCCTGCCTGTCCTCCGCCTCGTCCTGGCAGCGCAGCAGCGGGCTGACCGCCCGGCGGGCCGACCGAGGTCAGGGTGGCATGCCTTCACCTCCTGACCGCCCTGTACGGCTTCCGGAACGGAACGGAACGGGGCGGGGCGCGTGCGGCGCGCTGGGGCGCGCGACTGCGGGAGTGTGCTTCGAATGGTGTGTATGTCGTGCATGCGGCGGTAAGGGTCGGTGTACTAGCTTCCGTGTACCTGGGCCGGTGATCAGGCGGGGGTTGTGGTGGCCATGAGCAGCGAATCCGCGACGAGTGCAGCCGGCGTCGGGCCGGAGGCGACGGGTGCCCCTGCATCCGCGCCGCAGCGTCCGCCCGTCGTGAGCCTGCCGAAGGGCGGCGGGGCGATCAAGGGCGTGGGTGAGAAGTTCGCGGCCAATCCGGTGACCGGCACCGGTGCCATGACCGTGCCGGTCGCGGCCACTCCCGGGCGCTCGGGCTACGGACCCGACCTTGCGCTCGGCTACGACTCGGGCGCGGGCAACGGGCCCTTCGGGCTCGGCTGGAGCCTCGGGCTTTCCGCGATCACCCGCAGAACCGACAAGGGCGTGCCACGGTACGACGACGCGGCCGACTCCGACGTGTTCATCCTGGCCGGCGCCGAGGACCTCGTACCCGTCCTCGTCCGCGACGGCGACCGCTGGGTGCCGGAAGTGCTGCCGCCGCGCACGGTCGGCGGCACCCGTTACACCGTCCGGCGCTACCGGCCCCGCGTCGAGGGCCTCTTCGCCCGCATCGAGCGCTGGACGAGCATCCTGGATCCGACCGACGTCTTCTGGCGCTCGATCTCCCGCGACGACGTCACCACCTGGTACGGGCGCACCCCGGAGTCCCGGATCGCCGACCCGGCAGACGGCTCACGTGTGTTCAGCTGGCTGATCTGCGAGAGCCACGACGACCGGGGCAATCTCGTCGCGTACGGCTACAGGCCCGAGGACGACGAGGGCGTGGACACCGCAGCCGGCCACGAGCGGCACCGGCAGCGCGTGGCCAACCGCCACCTCAAGCGGATCCGCTACGGAAACCGCACCCCCTGGCCGTCCTCCTTCGACCCTGCCACCGGCTGGCGCCCCCGTCCCGCCGCCGACCAGTGGCACTTCGAGCTCGTCCTCGACTACGGCGAGCACGACCCGGTCGCCCCCACTCCGCAGGGCACCGGACCGTGGGCCGCCCGCCCCGATCCCTTCTCCTCCTTCCGCTCCGGCTTCGAGGTGCGGACCCACCGCCTCTGCCGACGCGTCCTGATGTTCCATCACTTTCCCGGCGAGCCGGAGGTCGGAGCCGACTGCCTCGTCCGCTCGAAGGACTTCCGGTACGCGTACGGCGTGCACGCCACCCTCACGGCGACGACCCACCGCGGCTACCAGCGCGACGGCGACGGCTACCGGGCCCGTGCCCTGCCCCCGGTCGAGTTCGAGTACTCCGAGGCGGTCGTCGACCACACGCTCCGCGAACTCGACGAGGAGAGCCTGGACGGACTCCCCACGGGCCTGGACGGCACCCGCCACACGTGGGTCGACCTGGACGGCGAGGGGCTGCCGGGCATCCTCACCGAGCAGGGTGGCGGATGGTTCTACAAGCGCAACCTCAGCCCGCTCGCCGCCACACCCACGGGAGGCGGCCGGTCCCCCTCGGCCACCGAGTCCGCCCAGGTCGCTCCGGTATCCCAGGCCCGGTTCGGGCCGGCCGAGGCCGTCCTGAACCGCCCGTCCCTCGCCCTCGCCACCGGAGCCCGGTTCCTCGACCTCGCGGGCGACGGACACCCTGATCTCGTTCGCTTCACCGGGCCGGACCCCGGGTTCCAGGAACGCGCCGCCGATGGCGCATGGGAGCCGTACACCCCGTTCCTCTCACTGCCCGACCGCGACTGGAACGATCCCAACCTCCGGTTCGTCGACCTGGACGGCGACGGACTCGCCGACGTCCTCGTGACCGAGGACGACGCGCTGGTCTGGCATCGCTCCCTCGGCGAGGAGGGTTTCGGTCCCGAGCGGCGCGAGAGGCGTGCCCAGGACGAGGAGCACGGGCCGGTGCTCGTCCTCGCCGACGCCGAACAGTCGGTCCACCTGGCCGACATGAGCGGGGACGGCCTCAGTGATCTCGTCCGCATCCGCAACGGCGAGGTCTGCTACTGGCCTAACCTGGGCCACGGCCGCTTCGGCCCGAAGATCGTGATGGCCGGCGCCCCGTCCGACCACCCCGACCGCTTCGACCAGCGCCGCATCCTCCTCGCCGACATCGACGGCTCCGGCACCACCGACCTCCTCCACCTCCACCCGGACGGTGCGCGGATCCACTTCAACCGGTCGGGCAACGACTTCGCGCCGCCCGTACCGCTGCCGGCGCTGCCCCCGGCGGACACTCTCACCGACGTTCTCGCCGTCGACCTGCTCGGCAACGGCACGGCCTGCCTGGTGTGGTCCTCACCCCTGCCGGCGGACGGCCGCCGGCCCCTGCGCTACCTCGACCTGATGGGCGGGGTGAAGCCCCACCTCCTCACCCGGGTGCGCAACAACCTCGGCGCCGAGACCGAGATCACGTACGCGCCCTCCACCGCCTTCGCCCTGCGCGACCGGCGGGCGGGCACCCCCTGGGCGACCAGACTGCCCTTCCCCGTCCATGTGGTCGAGCGGACGACCACGCGCGACAAGTGGCGCGGTACGGCCTTCACCAGCCGCTACAGCTACCACCACGGCTGCTTCGACGGGACCGAGCGCGAGTTCCGCGGCTTCGCCCGCGTGGAGCGGACCGACGTCGAGGACTACGGCACGTTCGCGGCGGCCAACGCGGACAGCCCGTACGTCACCGCCGACCACCGGCTCTACCAGCCGCCCGTACACACGGTCACCTGGCACCACACGGGGGTGCCCGTCGAGGGCGGGGACCCCCTGCACCCGTTCCGGCACGAGTACTTCCGGGCGTCAGACGAGTACGCGTCGCCGAGTCCCGACCTCGGCAGCCTGCCGCTCGACCCCGGAGAACGGCGGGAAGCGGTACGGGCGTTCCACGGCGCGGTCCTCCGCGAGGAGACGTACGAACTCGACCTCGGCGCCGAGGCGGACGGCGAGCGACCCCCGGCCCCGGTCCGCGTCCTCGCCGCCACCTCGCACGCCCACCGCATCCGCCTCGTCCAGCCGCGCGTCGGCCGGCACCACGCCGTCTTCCACACGTTCGAGAGCGAGACCGTCGCCCACCACTACGAACTCGACCTGCGCGCCACGGAGTCCGCGCCCGCGCCCGATCCACGGATCGTCCACACCCTCAACCTCACCGTCGACCCGTACGGAAGCGTCCTCCAGGCCGTCGCCGTCGCCTACCCGCGCACCCGGCCGGTCCCCCTCGCCGATCCTCTCCTGCCACCCGGCACCGAGGCCCTCGTCGCCGCCGTCCAGGGCGAAATCCACGTCGCCTACACCGAGAGCCGCACCACCGACCCGCTCCCGCCCGACCCCGACCGGCACCGCCTCCCGCTGCCCTGCGAGACACGCACGTACGAGCTGACCGGGATCGGCCCGGCCCAGGCGGGCGACGGCCGGTGGGTCACCGCGGAGGGGCTGCGGCGTTTCCGGCTCGGCGAGCGGTACCAGAGCGGTGGCGTCCCGGTGGCCGAACTCGACCACCACCGGCTGCCCGACCGTACGACACCGCAGAAGCGGCTCCTCGAACTCGTCCGCACGCTCTTCTACGACGAGACGCTCGCCGCGCCCCTGCCCCTGGGCGGCCTGACCGCCCGCGCCGTGCTGTTCGGGACCTACACCCTCGCCTGGACCGAGGCGATGCTGACGACGGTCCTGGGTGACAAGGCGACCGCCGAGGTCAGGGCCGCAGCGGCGGACCGGGCCGTCAGCGGCCACCTCGGCGGCCCGGCCGCGGTACGGCTCCTCGGGGAGGACGCCGCCGGCCGGTACTGGCGCTGCTCCGAAGGCGCCGAGTACGGCCCCGACGCGGCGAGCCGGTTCTTCCTGCCCACCTGCCGGACCGACCCCTTCGGGAACAGCACCGGCCTCGAACACGACCCGTACGGGCTCTCCGTGAAGGCGAGCACCGACCCCCTCGGCAACCGCAGCGAGGTACTCGCCCACGACTACCGGGTCATGGCGCCCCGCAAGATCCGTGACATCAACGGCAACCACGCCGAGGTCCGCTTCGACGCCCTGGGCCTGCCGGCCGCGGACGCGCGCGGCGGCAAGGACGGCACCGGTGACCACCTGGTGGGGCTCGACCCGGCCGTGCTCAACCCCGAACTCCCCGCTCTCACCGCCTTCTTCGGCACCGACGACTACGACCCCGAGCGCGCCCGCACGCTGCTCCTCGGCGCGAGCAACCGATGGCTCTGCCACTTCGGCGAGGAACTCCGCGACGGCGAGGTCGTCTGGGCCCAGCACCCGCCCTGCACCGCCGTGCTCACCCGCGAACGGCACGCCGACGTGCGGGCCGAGAGCCCCCTGCAGGCCGCCTTCCTCTACGCGGACGGCGTCGGCAACCCCCTGGTCAAGAAGGTCCAGGCCGAACCCGACGAACCGGGAGGCCCGCTGCGCTGGGTCGCCGACGGCAAGACCGTCGTCAACAACAAGGGGAACCCGGTCAAGCGGTACGAGCCGTACTTCAGCCCGCCCGAGAGCGGTCACCGCTTCGAGGAACCCGGCGAGCACGGCGTCACCCCGCTGCACTTCTACGACGCGATCGGGCGGCTGATCCGCACCGACCTCCCCGACGGCAGCCACCGCCGCGTCGACTTCTCGCCGTGGCACGTCACCGACCACGACCAGAACGACACCGTCCTCGAACCGGGCAACGGCTGGTACGCGCGGACGAGCACCTCCGCCCTGCCCGCCGAACGCCGTGCGGCCCGGCAGGCCGCCGCCCACGCCGGCACCCCCGTACGGATGCTGCTCGACAGCCTCGGCCACACCGTCGTGACGATGTCCCACAACAGGCTCGACGGCGTCGACGAGAAGCACGTCACCTTCACCCGGCGGGACGTGGAGGGCGCTCCGCTCTGGATCCAGGACCCACGCGGCAACCGGGTCCTCCAGCACACCGTCCCGCCCCTCCCACCCGGGGCGCATCCCCTCGACGACCCGCAGAATCTGTCCCCGAGCGGCTTCAGCCCCGGCTACGACCTGACCGGGCGCGCGCTCTTCGAGTACGGCCCGGACTCCGGCGACCGCTGGGCCCTCCGGGACGCGACCGACGCACTCCTCTTCTCCTGGAACGCGCGGGGATTCCGCACCCGCACGACGTACGACGCCATGCGCCGCCCCGTCGGCACGTATGTCACCGCGGCCGGCGACACGACCCTCGGCGGGGCCCTGCGCGACCCCGCGACCCCACCGGCACCCGAGACACTGGTCGAGCACCGGGTCTACGGCGAGACGCACCCCGACCCGGACCGGAACCTGCGCGGCCGGGCCTTCCGCGTCTACGACGGCGCCGGAGTGACGACCAGCGAACGCTACGACTTCCAGGGCAACCTGCTCGCCACCGCCCGCCGCTTCGCCCGCGACCACACCGGCACACCGGACTGGTCCGCCCTCGGCCCCCTCACCGACCCGGACCGGATCGCCGAGCTCGCCGAACCGCTCCTCGAACCGGGCCCGCCGTCGACCACGAGCACCGCGTACGACGCCCTCGGCCGTCCGGTCGAGACCACGGCCCCCGACGGCAGCGTCACCCAGTGGTCGTACAACGAGGCGGGCATGCCCGAGCGCGTCGACGTCCGGCTGCGCGGCGCCGCGGCGGCCACCGCGTTCGTCACCGACGTCGCCTACGACGCCCACGGGCGGCGCACCCGTGTGGCCTACGGCAACGGTGCCCGCAGCGCGTACACGTACGACCCGCTCACCTTCCACCTCACCGGCGTGCGCACCACCCGGCCGGCCGACCCCGACGCCACCGCCTCGCTGCTGTTCACGAACGCGTCCGTGGTGCAGGACCTCCACTACACCCGCGATCCGGTCGGCAACATCACCCGCGTCGAGGACGCCGCACTCGCCACGATCACGGGCGTCGGCACCGCCCGCGACTGCACCCACGACGCGCTCTACCGGCTGGTCGCCGCGAGCGGGCGCGAACACACCGGCCAGACGGGCTTCCTGCCGGACCCGCCCGACGGCGGCCACCGGGACCACCCCTTCGCCGGTGCCCGCGTCCACCCCCACGACCTCCAAGGGCTGCGCGGCTACGTCGAGCGCTACCGCTACGACGCCGTCGGCAACCTCATGCACCTCGCCCACCACGAGGGCACCGACGTCGAGGCCCCGGGCCCCACCCTGTGGCGGCGTCACCACCAGTACGCCCTCGACAGCAACCGGCTCCTCGCCACCAGCCTGCCCGGCGAGACCGGCGGCCTGCCCGACTACGCGACGGAGGGCGGCTACGGCGCCCGGTACGCCCACGACGCGCACGGCGACATGACCCGTATGCCGCACCTGCCGCTGATGCGCTGGGACCACGGCGACCGTCTGGCCGCCACCGCACGGCAGGTGGTGAACGCCGGCACGCCCGAGACGACGTACTACGTCTACGACTCCGCGGGCGAACGGGTCCGCAAGGTGACCGTGACGGCGGCCGGGGCACTCAAGAACGAGCGCCGCTACGTCGGCGGCTTCGAGCTCTACCGCGAGTACGGCGCGGGCGGCACGGTCCTCGAACGCGAGACCCTGCGCATCGGCGACGCCGGCGAGCCCGTGGCCCTCGTGGAGACGGCCACCCTCCCCGCCGGTCGGCCCGCCGTCCGCTACCGCCTCGCCGACCACCAGGAGTCCGTCTGCGTCGAACTCGACGAGAACGGCGCCCTGGTGGGCCACGAGGAGTACCACCCCTACGGCACGACCGCCTTCCAGTCCGGCCGCACCGCCGCCGAGACCGGCCTCAAGCGCTACCGCCACACCGGCAAGGAACGCGACGACGAGACCGGCCTCTCCTACTATGGCGCCCGCTACTACGCCCCCTGGCTCGGCCGCTGGACGAACTGCGACCCGTCCGGACTGGCGGACGGTCCGTGCCGCTACGCGTACGCGCGGTGCGGGCCGGTGCGGTTCCACGACCCGGACGGGCGACTGGTGGACGAGGGCGGGAAGTTCGCGGCGGCAGCCGCCGCGGCCGCGCCCACGATGGAGGCGGCCGTGGTCGTGGCCCGGGTCGCCCCGGGGGCCCTGAAGCTGGGGGCCATCGCCATCGGGCTGGCCGCGATCGCGATCGGCGTGTACGTGTACGCCACCCACGAGGAGAAACCGCAGCCGCCCGCGGTGGTTCCGCCGCCGCGCACGGACCCCGATCCCGGGACGGAGAAGATCCACGGCAACTGGGTCGACGGCAAGTTCGTCCCGGCTGTCCCGAAGGACCCGGAGCCGGCGCAGCCCAAGACCGCCGCCGGGGGAGCGGGCAAGCCGCCCGACAAGAGCGGCACGGCGACGCAGGAGAAGACGGGAGCCGCACCGCGCAAGGCTGTGCCGTCCCCGTCGAACCCGTGGCTGAAGGAACGGGCCGGCACGGAGGCGAAGAAGAAGGAACGGGACGCGGCGGCCCGGAAGCAGTTCTTCGATTCGGGACGCGAGCCCACGAAGCCCGTGGAGGAGCCCGAGGACCACCACGTCTCCAGTGACAAGGATCCGGAGTACAAGCCGAAGTTCGATGCGATCTTCGAGGCGGCGAGCATTCCCGGGGAGCCCGACCTGAAAGTCAGGACCTCCAAGGAGAACATCGTCTCGATTCCCGGCCACAAGGGCCGGCACGGGAAGGGCTACAACAAGGAGATTCTCAACCGGCTCGAGAAGGCCGTGGCCGGCAAGCCCCACCACACGTGGGAGTACCGCGACGCCCTGACCGGCGAACTCCGCAAGCTGAAGCTGGAGTTGCAGGACGAGACCTCCGACCTCAACAAGATCGTCACCCGGCGCAAATAGGAAAACGGGGGCCGCGCCCGAGGCGCGGCCCCCGTTCGCGGTGTTTCACGCCACCCGCGTCACCTCGTACTGCCACACCAGCACCAGGTCCACCACCGCGTCCGGATTCAGCCCGCCGTCCTTCCGCAGGCGCGGGTCGAGGCCCTGGACCGGAACGGTGAGCAGCCAGTCCTCGTCGTGCTCGGCGACCTGCCCCTCGACGTCGAAGCGGGCCCGTGGCTGGTCCTTCAGCTGCGGGTCGGCGGTGAGGGTGGCCGGGATCCCGTCGTCCCCAGGAGGGGCCAGGGTCAGCGTCAGGTCGCCGGCCCCGGTCCCGTAACAGTCCACGTACCGCTTCGATCCGTCGGGGGCGAGATCCGTCGAGAGCACGAGGACGACCTGCGGGCCGCCGATGCTGATGCCGTCGTCGGAGAACAGTCGCGGGAACCAGCGCTTGGACACCGGGAACCGCAGTGTCGGGCTGGTACCGCTCACGAAGCGGTACCACTGGTCGCCGAGCTCGCGCCGCGCGCTGTAGGCACGCAGCAGGCCCTTGCCGCCGTGCGCGTGGAGCCAGCCGTTCAGGCCGTCGCGGAGCTCGAACACGGCC
This sequence comes from Streptomyces sp. NPDC059534, assembly GCF_042743475.1. Lineage (NCBI taxonomy): Bacteria > Bacillati > Actinomycetota > Actinomycetes > Kitasatosporales > Streptomycetaceae > Streptomyces > Streptomyces sp. NPDC059534. Next base: position 19,616 of record NZ_JBHWAQ010000001.1, on the reverse strand, counting down.
CGGTCGGCGAAGTCGGCACCCCCGTCACGCGCCGTGTACCGCAGGTGCATGACGACGTCGGCGATCGACTCGTAGTCGAACTGCCGGAACTCCTGCGGCAGACTCAGCCGCCACTCGCTGATCACGCCCGCCCCCTCGAACGGCAGGAAGCGCTCGTCGCGCAGACTCGTCTCGAAGAGCCCGCTGTCGTCCTGGCCGGTGCTGGTCACCACCGACTGGACCGGCCCCGTGTAGTCCCGGAAGCGGGCGTCCGGCGTCTGCCGCGCATAGCGGTTGCCCGGCAGCCGGGTGTCCGTCCGCACACTGCTCCGCAGGAGCGTGGCGGTCAGGTTCACGCCGGTGTACGGGCCGCCGACGCACGGCACGGTGAAGCTCACCGTCTTGAGCCGCCGCAGGTAGTGCCCCGGCGTGTCCAGGTCGAACAGGACCTCCGGCAGGGACACGTAGCAGCTGCCGGTCTCCTTGAGAGACAGGAGCGCGGTCGGGTCGAGCTGGGCGAGCGACACGGTCTTCGCCAGCTCGAACTCGCGGGCGTTGTCGGCGAGATACGCGGCGTCGAGCCGGTTCAGGTCGCTCGCGAGCCGCTCGCCCGCGAGGAGGCCCTTGCGGAGGGTGTCCCAGTGGCCGAACCGCACGAGGGGCGGGCCGTCGGCTCCCAGTTCGTAGCGCATCGCCTGCTCGGCCCGCTTCGCCGTGTCGTACGCGAGCTGGTACGCCTGGAAGTACGACGTGGACAACTGACCAACCATCCAGTCGTACAGCTCCTGGCCGGTGTACTTGTCGTGCAGGAAGCGGTCCGCCTCCCGGGTGTGGGCGGCCTGGAGATCGTGATCGGCGAGCTCCCGTCGGGCGATCTCGTGGCGTACGACCGCAGCATCGATCTGGGCGTCGTAGTTCGCGATCTCCGAATCGGCCTGGCCCTTCTGGAAGTCCCACTCCTCCGAGCGTCGCTCGTAGCCGGCCAGCGTCGCCGCCAGCGAGGCCCCGGAGTGGAAGGTGCCGGCGATCTGCGACAGCGAGCCGGACAGGCCCTTGAGCGCCTCGCCGAGGTTGGTGCCGCCCCAGGTCGCGCCGATCGTCGTCGGCGAACCGAGCTTGAACTCCGGAAGCATCCGCATGACGCTCACCGTCATGTCGATGACCGCCGCGATCGACTGGGTGCCGATGCCCAGGCCGCTGAGGACCTCGTGCACCTTCTCGCCGGCGTTCATCTTCCGGCGCGACGCGTAGTAGTCCTGCCTGTTCGTCGCCCCGGCGCGCGCCTGCCGCAGCCCCGCCACCGCGTGGGCCGCCTCGGTGACCTGGGCCAGTCGTACCTCCCGCACCGCGTCGAGCAGGGCGGTCTCATGGCTGGAGCGCAGCCGGGCGAGCGCCTCCGCGTCCCGCTTCTCCAGCGCGGAGAGCAGCAGCGCACCGAAGGACTTGACCTCGGAGGTGTACTCCCTGGCCTTCGCGACCACCGTGGTGAAGCGGTAGTGGGGGAGCGGCCCGCCCAGGTCCTCCGACACGGACGCCGGATCGGCCCCCGCCGCCACGGCGCCGACGAGCAGCGCGGGGTCGATCGGGGCGCCGAACAGCTCGAACGCGCGTTGCACGCCCTCGATGTCCTGGCAGTGCCGGATCTTGTACAGACGGTCCTCGACCGTGTCCCAGTAGCCGAGCAGCTTGTCGTTGGGCGGAATGCGGAAGTACGTCAGCCAGCCGAGGCCCAGTCCGGGCGAGATCCTCGTCGGGGGCGGCTCCGCCCCTCCCGCCGGGATCAGGTGCTCGGCCGCCGTCACCGGATCCGGCGCCACCGCGTCGCGAGCGCGCAGTTCGGCGTAGCTGAGCGGCGCGGGCTCGTTCGGCGGCGGTACGGACACGGGCCGCGTCCCGAGGAGCTCGGCGGCGAGCAGATACATCTGGGTCGCCTGGTTGACCGACTCCAGGGTGCCCTCGCGGAAGAGGCTGTCGCCCCAGGAGATCAGATTGTCCAGGTACCGCATCACGACCGACTTCTGGTAGGCGGTCGTTCGGAACTTGGCGACCACGTCGGGCTGGAACGGATGCGCCAGCCACTCCTCGACCCGGCGCCGCTCGCCCGTGTCGCCCTCGGCGAGGCGCTTGAGGATGTCCTCGATCCGCTGCCGCTGGTAGTCCTGCTGCAGGTGGAAGGGCTTGGTGATCCAGTAGCGTCCGGGCGAGGCGCCGCCGGACCGCGAGGTCGGGTCGAAGATCGTGTGGAACCACTGCTGCGCCTCGGCGAAGCGCTGGTTGGCACTGAGCCGCTGCGCCATGAGGAGCGGGATGTGGAAGAACAGCTCCCAGTTGTAGTCGGCGTAGGTGCCCTCCGGCGTGAAGTCCACCTCGCTCTCCGAGGGGTACTCCGGTGACACCAGATCGGTCGGGCCGTAGTCGCGGAAGTCGAACAGCTCCCACTGCGCGCCCGGGTCGAGCTGGACCGACCGGTCGAGCAGGGCCCGCGTGCCGTCGCGGTTGAGCAGGCTCAGGAAGAGGTCGACGTGCGGGTGGTACATCGGCGTGAAGCGGAGCAGTGTCCGGCCGGCGGGCCGCAGGTCCGGCGCGATGTGGTAGCTGCGCGCACCGTCGGTGAAGGTGGCCGAGTCATAGAGCCAGCCTTCGGGAGAGGCGAAGTCGACCGGCATCTGCAGCCGGAACAGGGCCGGTCCGTGGGGGTTCTCCAGGATCAGTTTGCTGCCGTGGAATTGGAACAGTTCCGGGAGGTGGACCTTCGGCCGGGAGCCGGGGGGAGCATTGGGGTCGAGGCGTTCGACGAACTCGTTGTTGATGTTCTGGGTGTCGGTCGGCCAGATGAAGAGCTGCCCCCGGGCCGCGGCCTCGGGAGTCTCGTCCTCGCACCAGATGTGGGGGTCGACGGCGACCGAACCCGGGCGGAGGCCGAACCGGAACGCGCCGGAGATCACTCCGCCCCGCGGGCGGCCGTAGGGGTTGTCGTGCAGGTTGTACACGCTCCACACCGTCAGCTCGCCGCCCGGCCCGCGCTGGGGGTAGAACCGGTAGCGGCCGGTGGTCAGGAACGGGTCCGCCTCGGCCGCGAGCTGCTGTTCCTGGCTCAGCGGCTTCCCGCCCCGGAACGTGTCGAGCGACTGCGTGATCCGCTTCGGCAGCCAGTTGCCGTTCGCGTACTGGGTCCAGTTGAGCTGCGTCTTCCAGTAGACCTGGGGCTGCTCGATCGCCGAGCCCTTCACCATCGGATCCGGGAGCCTCCTGATCGCCTGCGGATCACCCGACTTCACGAACGTCGGCCACATCACCTGCAGCCGCTTGTTCCACACGAAGGGCACCAGGGCCGGGGTGTCGACGTCGAGGTCCATCTTCTCCCACGGTGTCCACGTGGTCCGGTTCCTCGTCCAGCGGCGGTAGTGGAAGATCCGGGGCGCGGACTCGGTGCACGCGAACAGGTGCACCACCTCCACTCCGGTCGAGAGGTCGTGGACGATGCCGCAGGGTTGCAGCCGGGCCACCGAGTCGAGTCGGTCGACGTAGTTGCGGTAGACCTCCCCCATGTTGTCGCCGACCACCTCCTTCTGCATCAGCTCGTTGTGCAGAGTGGTGAAGAACGGGGAGGCGCCGGCCCGCAGATCGGGCTGGAAGTAGTTCTCCGGGTACAGGAAGACCTTCTGGTTGGCCTCCCACAGCCGGTAGCGCTTCATCCACTCCCACTGCTCCCAGGTCTCGTCGTCACCGGGTCGCACCCGTGGCTCCAGACCGAGCAGCACCCGCTGGACGAACAGCTGGACCGTGTTGATCGCCTGGGCCGTCCGGGTGGTCAGCCGGCAGCCGCCCATCTCCACGTCGAGCAGGAAGTGGTCGTAGAGGCCGTTGACGTCCTTCCAGTACGGGAATCCGACGCTGGTGGTCAGCGGGTTCGCGACGAGATAGGACACGAGCGCGGCCCGTTGCCGCTCGCGCAGCGCGTCCGCGACGGGGACGGCGGCGGTCAGCCAGTCCTCGGGCGCGAACCGCGCCTTCGCGGCCATCATCGTCGACTGGACGATGTCCATCGCGAGTTGCGAAGGGATCCAGGCGCCGGCCCGTGCCGCCGACACCCCCAGGCGGCGCAGCAGCGAGACGCCCGCCCGCAGCTTGCCGAGGCCCCGTTCGTCCCCGAGCTCGCCGGGCAGGGCGATCCCCAGCATGTCGGCGGTGCACAGCACCTCGATGTCGTCGCGGTTCCACCCGGTCCGCTCGCTCAGGGTGTCGAAGACGCGGTAGCCGGACGCCTCCGGCCCGCGGCCGGCGGCGAGGACGGCTCCGAGCGTGCCCGAGCCGCCCGGCAGGGTGCCGCGCAGGGCGAGCAGATCGAGCAGCCGCACGAACGGCCGGTACAGCGGCGAGGCGCCCTCGACGCGGGCAGGCGGCAGCGTCGCGAGATCGAGCCAGCCGGCCCCCGTCGCGTACCCGATCACCCAGGGCAGCTCCTCGCCCGTGACCCGCAGCCGCGACAAGGCCAGTGCGACCCGGTACAGCAGGGAAAGCGCGGTGAACTGGGCGGGGAAGCCCGTGCGGGTGACGGCCACCGCCGGGTCGCTGCCGACGAACGCGGGGTCGAGGAAGTCGAGGACCAGCGGACCCGGTACGGACAGGGCGCGCAGCCACGTCCCGAGCAACGCGTCCGCCGAGGCCGCGTCGAGACCGGCCGCCTGGCCGAGCTGGAGCTTCACGGTCGTCTCGCCGATCCGCCGGCGCAGCTCCGGCAGCAGGACCGACAGGACGAGCCGGAAGCGGTCGGCCGGTGCCTGAGGCCCGTCGAAGAGGCTGTCGGCGTGCGACCTGTCCAGGAACGTGTTCCCGTCCTCGACCGGTTCGTTCTGCGCACCCTGCAGCAGGTGCACCGCCCGCTGGAAGTCGCCGTCCCCGCTCGCGTCCGCCAGGGCCTCGATCTCCTGCTGACTGCGGTGACCGACGGAGCACAGCGTCCGCGCCGAAGGATCGTGGAACACCTTTCCGACGAGTTCGGGCGGCAACACGAGATCGGCGGGCATGGCGGTCAGCGGCGTCCGGTAGACCGGGATCCGGTAGGCGTTCATCTGGGTGGCCACGAAGTCCCGGGGGCCCGCGAACAGCTTCCGTACGTAGATCCCCCACAGCTCGCCGGAGCCCAGGCCGTACATGCGGTCCCGCTGGGCGAGCGTCATCGGACCGGTGAACCGGAGCATGCCCTGCCCGTTCGGACCGGGGTCGAAGCGCACCGGAAGGTCCGCGGGATACGGACGGGAACCGACGTCGTCGGGCACCGGCACGGAGTACACGGCGGTGCCCAGCAGGGTGGTCACGGCCTGCTCCACCCGGGTCGGTTCCCATCCGAGCAACGAGAGTTGACGTCCCGTCAGCGTGCCCTTGTCGTCCGTGGCCTGCGCCGTCTGCTCGTGCACCGCCCGCAGGGCCGCACGCAGGCCGGTCAGCACCGAGCCGAGCGCGGTGTCCGACGGCACGGTCGAGCCCTCGGGGCCGGTCGTCGCGGTCAGCACGGCGTCGGTCTCGGCCACGGTCGGTCCGCCGGCCAGGATCGCCTGCACCTCGTCGGCGAACCGGCCCGTCTCCGCGAGCGAGGCGCGCACCGAGGCGGCGGAGTCCCCGGTAGGCGGCGGCTCGCCCACCGCGCCCCCGGAGCCCGCCGACGACTCCCGGCGTCCCGGGTCCTCGACCGGTGAGGGACTCAGCCGTACGGGGCGGCCGGCGGGCAGCTCCGTCTCGCCGCCCGGTGCCCACCCGGCACCGGGCGCCGGCCGGTCGGGCCGCAGCGGACTGCCGCCACGCAGCTCGAAGAGCCGGAGCAGGTCCGCGACCGGCAGTCGGACGGCGCGGGCCAGGGTCACCGTGCGCACCAGGGCGGAGACGTTGGCGAGCGTCAGGCGCGTGTCCGCGACGACGGCGCGGGGTCCGCCGACGAGCGTGGTCAGCTCCGCGTCCGTGATCTCCAGGCTCCCGAGCAGGGCGGCCGACACCGGATAGGACCGAAGGTCACCCGTGGCCTCGACCTCCGTGCGGGAGGGATTCAGCGTGAACGGGTTGCGGGCGCCCGGCAGGGCGGCGACCACCGTGTCGTCGAGGAACAGGCGGTCGTAGAGGGAGGGGTCGTCGCCCGTGCGGTACAGATGGGTGTCCAGCGGTCCGTACAGGCACAGCAGCCGCTCGACGGGTAGGCCGAGCCGGTCGGACAGGCGCCGTACGGCGACCACGCAGGACAGTGTCGCGACGGTCAGCTCGCCCGGAGTGCAGGTGGCGATGACCCGGTCGAGCCGGTGCGCCGGCCAGTCGAGCACCCTGCGCAGCCGCTCGAAGCGGTGCAGCCGGTCGAGGGTGTCCGCGGTGACACCGTTGATCCGCAACAGCGCCGTGTCGCACGGATGGTCCGGGTCGGTCGGCTCGATCGCCAGCGTGCGGTCCGGGTCGACGAAGCGGGTGTCGAGCACCGACTCCAGTTCCGGATAGTCCAGTTGGGCGGTGTCGAGCATGGCCCGCACCGTCGACACGGAGTCGAGGAGCTGGGGCGTCTGCATGCCGAAGGGCCTGCCGTAGAACGCGGCCAGCGTCCGGGTCGGCCCGGTGGACTCGCCGGTGATCGTCCGCAGGCCGGCCAGGGTGATGCCCAGGCTCTCCGTGACCACCTCGACGGAGTCCGCGCCGGCCGGGTGCAGCGTGGCCATCAGCTCCTCGCGCCGCACTCCGAGCAACCCGAGGTAGCTGCGGGCGCGGTCGGCCCAGAGGTCGTACGGCAGCGTCCACGGATACGGGGCGTCGGCCAGCCAGCTGTAGGCGCTGTGATTGGTCCACTGCGGCTGGATCCGCAGATGCGCCGAGTCGCCGCTGCTCTGCCGCAGAGTGTCCCCGGTGGCGGGGTCCTGGATGATCGCGTTCTCCAGCACCTCGTTGACGAGGTCGACGTACGGCAGGGTGAGACGGGTGTTGTCGCAGCTGAGCTTCACGTGCCACAGGTCCGGCCGCCGGGCGTACAGCGTGTCCGCCATCGGGCTCTCGCCCAGCTCGCCCATCGAGCCGGAACTGGGCGCCCGCTTCAGGAAGTACAGCAGGTCCACCAGGTAGGCGGGCTGGCTGTAGAGCGTGCGGCACTCCTTGCAGGCGCACTGGTCCGCGGAGCCGAACAGCTCCCCCCAGTCCGGGACCAGATCGGTGTGCGCCTCCACCCGGGGCAGCCACGGCACCTCGAACTGCCCGGCGGTCCGCAGGTCCGCCACCAGGTTCACGGCCGCGGCGTGCACCCGCAGCGCCCGCGTGTGCACCGCGTGCGCCTCCTCCTCGCCCAGGTGATCCGCCATCCGTGCCGCGAACGTGTCCCGGGCCACGGCCGCGATGGCCGCCGAGGAGGAGAACCCCTCGCCCCGCAGCGCCCGCATCGCGTCGAAGCGCGGGGCGACCCGGTACACCCGCTGGATGGCCGCCAGTTCGGGCCGGGCCTCCTCGTCGGGGACGCTGCGGGCGTCGACGGGCGTGCTCACCAGGTCGAAGTCCGGGTTCGCGGCGAGGAAGCGGGCGGCGGGGGCGCTGTCCTGCGCCGGGGCGGCGGCGAGCCGATGGGCCACGTACGCGGTCGGGTACGTCCGCTCGACGCGGGAGCGCAGCTCGTCGGCGTACTCCCCCGGGGAGAAGACCGGCGGGCTCGCGTGGGGCGGGCCGCCCGCCTCCGCGACGAGGCCCTCCCAGTGCCCGTCGAGCCGGACGAGCTCGCGCGGATGGGCGAGCTCCCCGCTGTCGAAGCGGTCCAGGAGCGCGCCCACCAGTTCGGGGTGCCCGTCGGCCACCCGATGCAACTCCAGTGCGAGGAGCAGACGTTCGGTCGTGGCGGACGGGGCGTCGACGGCGGCGAGTGCCTCGTGGGGCGTGCCCTCCCGCCCGTCGTGGTCGACGTGGGCGGAGAAGAGACGCTGCCGAACCTCCGGGTCCGCGACCGTCATCGTGAAGAGGCGGGCGAGGGCGGGCGGCCGCGTCCCGGTGTCGAAACCGTCGCCGCCCCCCGCGACCGTGCGGGCCCTCGCGGAGCCCTCGGGGTTCCCGGGGTTCCCGGAGTTCTCGGAGTTCCCGGCACCGAGCTGGCGGGCGCGGACGGCGGAGACGAGCTCCTCGGCGCCGTCCGCCGAGTCGATCACGCGGGTCTCCACGGCCGTCGTGAGCGCGTCCCGTACGTCATGCGCACGGTGCAGGGCGAGCTCGCCGAGGTCGTCCGGCAGGCCCCGGCGCAGCAGACCGTAGAACAGATCCGCCGGCTGCCCGGTGGCGGCCGCGTGCCGGGCGGCCCGGGCGGCGAGGCGTACGCGGGCCGGGTCGGCGTCGACGGTACGGCCCAGGAACCCCGCCTCCTCGGGCGTGAGTTCGGCGGGATCGGTGCCGTCGAGCAGGGGTGTCACCGCAGCGATCAGCCGCGCGTACTCGCTGCGCGTGTCCGCGGGCAGGCTGACGTCCAGGATCCTCCCGGAGTCGGGCGCCGGGCACGAGACTTCGGCCGACCTGCCGTCGGGGGACGACACCCGCACGACCAGACCGGCCGGCCCGGCCGGCGCCTCGTACTCCAGCCGATAGTGCCCGTCGCTCCCCGTCCGGGTCTCGCCCAGCCGGCTCGTGGACCGCAGCCGTCGGGAGACGAGCTCGACCAGGGTCCCGGCGGCCGCCGGCCGACCGCCGTCGCTGACGGTGCCGGTGACGAGGCGGAGCACCGGTGACGGGGCGGAGTCGGGCGGGCCGGTGGTCGCTTCGGTCATGGCGGAACTCCTCTGTGCGGTGGGGGGACTACGTGGTGAACAGCTCGCTGGTGCGGGTGAGCCGGAGGTACGAGCCCGAGGGCGTGGCGGGTCCGGTCCGCACCGCCCCGCCGGCGACCAGGACCCGGCCGTCGGCGAGGGCGACCGAGGCGAAGTCGACCCGCCCCACAGCCATCCCCGGCTCCGCCGACCAGGTCCCGAAGCGCGGGTCGTAGCGGGCGGCGCTGCGGTAACCGGCCTCTCCGAGCGCGTCGTTGGTGCCGCCGACGACCAGCACCTCGCCGGTGGGCAGGCGCACGGCCTGGTGCAGCGCCCGGCCGCACGGCATGTCCGCCTCCCGGCTCCAGGAACCGGTCGCGGGGTCGTAGCGTTCGGCGGTGGCCCGGCTGTACGGGTCAGGACGCCCCTGCGCGCCGCCGTCGGGGTCGCCGCCGCCGGTGACGAGCACCGTCCCGTCGGCCAGGGCCGTCAGCCGGTGTCCCGTACGGGCCGCGACGAAGCCGCCCGTGGGCGTCCAGCGGCCGGTGGCGGGGTCGTACCGCTCGCAGTACGCGAGTCCCGCACCGCCCCGCCAGTCGCGGCGGGTCGCCGCCCAGCCGCCCGCGACGAGCACCGCGCCATCGGGCAGGGCCACGGCCGGGTGGAAGGAGCGGGCATCGAGCATCGGGGCGGTCGGGCTCCAGTGCCCCGACTCGGGGTCGAAGACCTCGGCCGAGGCGAGGGAGCGCTCGCTGTCGGGGGAGCGGGCCGCGGTGCCCCCGGCCACGAGCACCCGGCCGTCCGGCAGCAGGGTCGCGGAGTGCCCGCAGCGTTCCTGTCCCATCCGCCCGCCGTCCGACCAGCTCCGCTCGTCCGGGTCGTACACCTCGGCGCTGTCCAGCGCCCGTACCGGGTAGCCCGCCGCCCCTCCGCTGCCGCCGACCACGAGCACGCGCCCGTCGGCGAGCAGGGTGGTCGAGTGCATCCGGCGGGCCTCCCGGAGCGGCGCCGCCCCGGTCCACGCCCCGGAGCGCGGGTCGAAGAGCGCGGTCCCGTCCTGGGCCTTCAGCCGGTCGTCGCCGCCGCCTGCGATCAGGACACGCCCGTCCGTGAGCTGAACGGCGGAGCTCGCTGCCCCGAACAGGTTCCGCTCCCACGGCAGTTCGCCGGCCGCTGCCCACCGTCCCCGGATCATGGCGTGAACACCTCCGCGAGGCCGGCCGGGACGGGCTCGCCACTCCTGGGGGCGGCCGCGTCCGCGCGGGAGACGCCGCCGGCCGCGAGCACCCGCCCGTCACCGAGCACCGTCGCCCCGAACGCCCAGCGGCCGGTGAGCATGGGACCCGCCGGCTCCCACTGCCGGGCACCGTCCCGCCGGCGCAGCGTGCTCGCGAACCCCGTGTGCAGACAGGTGCCTTCGGTGCCGCCGAAGACCAGCACCCCGTCCGTGGTCGGCACCGCCCGGTGGTAAGAGCGCCCCCACGGCAGTGGCGGCCCCGGTCGCCACACGCCTGTAGCGACGTCGTAGACCTCCGTGCTCGCCAGGCTGTACGGGTGGAAGCGGGCGTCGTCGGCGGCACGGCCGGATTCACCGCCGATGGCGAGCACGGAACCGTCGGGCAGCGGCACGGCCTGGTGCAGGGCGCGGGCCGTGCTCAGCGACCCGGTCGGCTGCCACGTGCCGCTCCCCGGGTCGTACACCTCGCACAGGCCGAGCGCCGGGTCGCCGCCGTACCGGGTGGTACCGACCATGCCGCCCACGGCGAGGACGCGGCCGCCGGGCAGCGGCACGGCCATGTGGTCCCAGCGGGCCACGGTCATGGCGCCCGTCGGCTCCCAGCTCTCGTGCGCCGGGTCGAAGATCTCGGCGTCGGCGAGGGTGAGCATGCCGTGGCGCGCACGGGGCCGCTGCCCGCCCGCCACCAGCACCCGTCCGTCGCCGAGCAGGGTCGCAGAGTGTCCGTTGCGGGCCTTGGTCATCTCCGTCGTGGCCCGCCAGGTCCCACTGTCGGGGTCGAACAACTCGGCGTGGGCGAACGACGGCTGCGGATACGCCTGCCGGCCGGGCACCCCGCCGGCGGCCAGCGCGCGGCCGTCGCCGAGCGCCGTGAGCGAGTGCAGGCGCCGGTCCCGGACCAGGGAACCGGTCACCGTCCACGTGCCGGGGCCGGGGTCGAACACGCAGGAGTCGGCCAGGGCGAGCAGCAGCGGCCCCGCGCCGCCCGCCGCGAGGGCGCGGCCGTCCTTGAGGGTGACGGGCCCCTCGTACTGTCCGTGCCAGTACACCAGGGGAACCGGCAGCTCCCCGGCAGCCGTCCAGCCGCCCCCGGCGGCCCGTGCGGGCGCGGAGTGCCCGGCCGGGCCCGACGGCATCCCCCTCGTACCCGCCGTCGCCCCCGCTCCGCCGGCCGATAGGTCGCGCATTCCATTCCTTTCGCACCGTTGACCGGTGGGGGACGCCGGTCAGGGCGTGTAGGTCTCGGTGGTGGCGGTGACCTGGTCCTCGCTCGGCACAGGGGCCGCCGCGCCGGAGTGCGTGAGACCGCCCAGGACCAGGACCCGGCCGTCGTTCAGCGCGACGGCGGCCGGAGCCCAGCGACCTTCGGTCATCGGGAGCTCGTCGGACCAGGCACGGGCCCCGGGGTCGTACAGGACGGCGTTCTGGTAGCCGACGGCGAGCGAGGAGTCGTCGGTGCCGCCGAGTACCAGCACGGCACCGGACGTGAGCCGCACCGCCCGGTGGTGGCTGCGGCCCCAGGGCATGTCGGCGTCGGCGCTCCAGGTGCCCGCGTCCGGGTCGTAGCGCTCGGTGGTCCACTGGCTGTACGGGTCGTAGGCCCAGTCCTCGTCCCGGAACCCCCGCATGTCCCCGCCCGTGACGAGTACGCCGCCGCCGATGAGCAGCGTGGCCTGGTGGCCCTTGCGTGCCGTGGCCAGGGTGCCGGTGGGCGACCAGGTCGAATCGGAGGGGTGGAACAGCTCGCAGTGGCCGAGCGCCGCGTAGCTGCCCCGCCCGACGGCGAGCGCCCCGCCGACGAGGAGCACCCGGCCGTCGTCGAGCCGCACCGTCGGCTGCCCGAACCGGGCGTCCGTCATCGGCGCGCGCACCGGCGTCCAGCGCCGGTTGTCGGGGTCGTACAACTCGGCCGACCGCAGGGTGCGCAGCGAGTGGTCGTCGCGGGCCGTGCAGCCGCCCGCGACGAGCAGGCGGCCGTCCTTCAGGGCGGTCGCGGAATGCGAGAAGCGCCCCTCGGAGAGCCCCTCCACAGGGACCCAGCCGCCGCTCCCGGGGTCGTACAGCTCGGCCGTGGCGAGGCCGGCCGCGGGCGATCCGGGGCCCGCGCCGATACCGCCCACCGCCAGGATCTGACCGTTCTCGAGGCGGGTCAGCGTGTGCAGGCGGCGGGCCTGCCGGAGCGGGGGCGTGGACGTCCAGACACCGGTGGAGGGGGTGAGGAGCGCGCTGAGGTCGGTCGGCAGCCGGCGCCCGTCCTCGCCGCCCGCGATCAGCACGCCGTCGGCGCCGAACAGGGCCGCCGCCCCGTCCGGCTGAGCCCAGAACCCCGCGTACGGCAGGTCCGGAGCCGACCGCCAGACGCCTGGGGTGACCCCTGCCGCGGCCGTGGCGTGCGGCGCGCCTCGCAGCGGGCCACGGGCCCGCGGCGGGCGCATCGGTTCCCACACCATGCCGCACCTCATCTCGTCGCGGGGGTACTCCCCGGGGAGTTCGGCGCGGACACATGACGTCATCCGTGCGGAGTAGGAAGAAACGATCAACCTGGCCGAGGGGTGTCGTCCGGTCGCGGAGGAGCGGGCCGCACAGGGTGCGCACCGCGAGCGGGGTGCCGAAGTCGAGGCCATGCCGAGAACACAAATCTGCACCAGCCACCCACACCCATCACGGTCAGTGACCGGGTGCGAGGCCAGGCCGCGGGGCCACGTGGCCCACGGAGACGGATCCGGGCGGATCCCGGCCGTGGAGTGCGCGGCGCACTCCGGCATAGGAGCCTGGTGGTGTGGTGAAGCCAAGGAAGGCGGCGACCGGCGCACACCGGCGGAGCTGGCTGCGCGGGGCACCGCCGCCCCGCTGGGTGCGGGCCCTGCCCGTGCTGCTGCTCGTCGGGGTCGGAGCGGCCTCCCTCACCGACTCCGTTCCGCTGGACATCGGCTTCCTGCTCGGCGCGGTGCCTCCGTTGGCCGTCCTGGCCTACGGACCGCTGGCCACGGCCTTCCTCGGCGCCGCGACGATCCTGCTGCTGACCGTTCCCGTCTTCCATCTGAACCAGCCCGGCAACACCGACCTCTTCACCCTCGGCTTCGTCGCGACCCTGAGCGTCTTCGTCTCCTTCGTCCGCGGGCGCCGGGACGAGCAGCTCGACCTGGAACGTACCGTCGCCGAGACGGCCCAGCGGGCCATCGTCCCGGCCGTTCAGCGGCGGGTCGGGCCCGTGCGCTGCGCGAGCCTGTACCGCGCCGCCGAGCGCGGCACGCTGGTGGGAGGCGACTTCTTCGACGTCCGGCCCGGCCCCCACGGAGTGCGCGCGGTCCTCGGCGACGTGCAGGGGCACGGTCTGTCGGCCGTCGCCACGGTCGCCTCCGTCATGGGCGCGTTCCGCGAGGCCGCGCTGGACGATGTGGACCCGGAGTCGATCGCGGCGCGGCTGGACCGCAGGCTCGTGGTCGACTCGGCGCGGACGGAGCACGCGGAACTCTTCGCCACGGCCGTCGTCCTGGACTTCGCGCCGCACGGGCGGGAGGTCCGTGTCCTCGCCTGCGGCCACCCGCCGCCGGTCCTGCTGCGCGGCGGCGCCGTGAGCACCCTGGAACTCGACGCCGGACCGCCCCTGGGACTGGGCCTCGCCGACGTCATGCCCGGAACCGCCGCCACGGTGTCGCTGCTGCCCGGGGACCGGCTGCTCCTGGCGTCGGACGGTGTCCTGGAGACACGGGACGCCTCCGGTGCCTTCTACCCCTTCGTCGAGCGTCTGGCTCGTATGACCGGTGTCGGCCTGGACCAGCTGCCCGACGAGATCTGGGCCGACCTGAGTCGCTTCGCCCCCAAGATCCAGGACGACGTCACCCTCCTCATCCTCACCTTGGACACCTCCGGGCCGGGCTGACGGGAGACGGGACACAGCCCCGGCGCCGCGACCGACCGGCACGGAGCCGCGGCACCGGGCCGCGTCACCTCGCCCGGCCCTGCCATGGCCTGTACGGCGCACAGAGCTGTGCCTCTCGGGTGATTCCGGTGGCGCGAGTCCCGCGATCACGGGTGTCTGGACGAAGGAAGTGCCGGCAGAAAGCGGGAGAGCATGGAGCGGAAGCACAAGCGCCTCGCGACGCCCTGGGCCGCAGGAGTGGCAGGGGTCGTGTTCGCGATCCTGACGGCCACGGCGATCGTCCTGGTACGCGTCGCCCTGCCGAACGGCGTCGACGGGGCCGAAGCGACCGTCAACGCAGGGCAGCGGAGCGCCGTGCGGACGGCGGTGGAGCTGATCCCGTTCGCCGGGATCGCGTTCCTGTGGTTCATGGGCGCCCTGCGCGAGCAGGTGGGCGAGCGCGAGGACAAGTTCGTCTCCACGGTGTTCCTGGGCAGCGGTCTCGTCTTCGTCGCCACGCTGTTCGGCGCCGCCGCGGCGGCCTCGAGCGTGCTCGACGAGGGTGGACAGGGCTCTTCCTTCGGCCGCGATGTCGCTTACGCCCTGCTGACCACCTACGCCATGCGGATGGCAGCGGTCTTCGTCATCACGACCTCGACCATCGGCCATCGGCTCGGCGTCCACCCGCGCCCGCTCACCGCCGTCGGCTATCTGGCGGGCCTGACGCTGCTCGTGGTGGGAGGGAACGTGCCCTGGTCGGAGCTGGTCTTCCCGGCCTGGGTGCTCGTTCTCAGCCTGAACACCCTGTGGGGGCGGCATTCCGCCGCGTCACGGCCCGCGGCCTCGACCTGATCGGGCCGCACCGCTCACTCGATCGGTCCGCTCCCCGTCGCTGTGGCCCTCCCGGCAGACGAGAGTGGGCGCAGGGGGCTTACCGAGCCATTGGAGAGGACCGATCCCGTGGTGAGCATTGCCGTCGATCTGAATCGCTGCCAGGGGTACGCGCAGTGCGCGTTCCTCGCTCCCGAGATCTTCACCATGCACGGCGACGAGGCGCTGCTGTACAACCCGGACGCCGACGAGGCACAGCGCGAGAAGCTGGCCCAGGCCGCCGCGGCCTGCCCCGTGCAGGCCATCCTCGTCGATGCCGTGGACGAGCCGGCCGAGGCGGTGCCCGGTGCTCGGTGACGGAGTCCTGGAGCAGCTCAAACGCGAGGGCCGCATCGTCGTCGTCGGCGCCTCGCTGGCAGGCTTGCGGGCCGCCGAGACCCTGCGTGCCAAGGGCTTCGCGGGGTCACTGACCATGATCGGCGACGAGCCGTACGAACCGTACGACCGGCCCCCGCTGTCCAAGGGGGTGCTGCTGGGCAGGGCGCGCGCCGACCGCACCGCGCTGCCCCGGCTCCGATCCGTCGACGCGACCTGGCGGCTCGGCGTTCCCGCCACCGGCCTGGACATGGCCGCGAGGAGGGTGCGGCTGGCCGACGGCGACGAGGTGCCGTACGACCGGCTGCTGATCGCCACCGGTGTCCGGGCGCGGCCGTGGCCGCGCGAGGACGAGGCGGAACTCGACGGCGTCTTCGTGCTGCGGACCCGCGACGAGGGCGCCGCGCTCGCCCGGCGGCTCGACGAGGGACCCAAACGGGTCCTCGTCATCGGGGGAGGGTTCGCCGGCTCGGAGGTCGCCTCCGCCTGCCGCGAACGCGGCCTCCCCGTCACCGTCGCCGAACGAGGCGCCGCGCCCCTGGTCGGCGCACTCGGCGGGGTGGTCGCCGCGGTGGCCGCCGGCCTCCAGCGCGAGCACGGTGTGGACCTGCGGTGCGGGGTCATGGTGACCGCTCTGGAGGGCGACGCCTCGGGACGCGTACGCGCCGCGCACCTCTCCGACGGCTCCACCGTGGAGACCGACGTGGTGGTCGTCTCGCTCGGCGCCCTCCGCAACACCGAGTGGCTGTACGGCTCCGGGCTCGGCGCCGGGCCCCGCGGCATCGCCTGCGATGCCGGCTGCCGGGCCTTCGACATCCGCGGAATCGTCACCGACGACATCTACGCCGCGGGCGACGTCGCCCGCTGCCCCCATCCCCTGTTCGGGTACCAGTTCCTGTCACTGGAGCACTGGGGCAACGCCGTCGCCCAGGCCGGGATCGCGGCGCACAACATGCTCAGCGAGAGCACCGACCGACTGCCGCACATGGACGTGCCGGCCTTCTGGTCCTCCCAGTTCGGCGTCAACATCAAGTCGGTCGGAGTGCCGTCGATGGCGACGGAGATCCTGATCTCGCAGGGCTCACTGGACAGCCGCCGGTTCGTCGGCGTCTACGGATACCAGGGGCGCATCATCGGTGCCGTCTCCTTCGACCACGGCCGGTGGCTGCCGTTCTACCAGGAACTCATCGAGCGCACCGCGCCGTTCCCGCCGCAGTTCCCCACGGTCGACCGGCACGCGGACGGACAACGGCCGATGGACGCGGACTTCCCCGACCCGTCGGTCCCCAGCCACGGCCCCACCGTGACCCTCAGCGGATACTCGCCGGCCGACCGCCGGATGACGTTCACCCCCGCGCACTGACCCGCACGGCCACAAGGACCTGACATGACGCAAACCCTGCTGCACCAGATCCTGGACTACGCCAACCGGGCCGACCCGTACCCGATCTACGAAGAGCTACGGAAGACACCGGTCCACCACGAGGCCGACGGGCCGTACGTGATCAGCACCTACTACGAGATCCGCAGCCTGCTGCACGATCCCCGGATCAGCTCGGACGCCCGCAACCTGGCGTCCGGCAGCGCCGACCCGCTGGCGGAGCCGGCCTCCGAGGAGAGCGCCCTGCCGCCGGGCTTCCTACGGCTCGACCCGCCGGAACACGACCGGATGCGACGCATGACGAACCGGCACTTCGGCCCGCCGCACTCCCCCCACCGGGTCGACGGAATGCGCTCGGAGCTCCACGACATCGTCGCCGGCCTCATCGACGGCATCGGCGACCCGGGCCGGATCGACCTGGTGGAGGAGTTCTCCTACCCGTTCCCGGTGACGGTGATCTGCAGGCTGCTCGGAGTGCCGCGCGAGGACGAGGCACGCTTCCACACCTGGGCGGACACCCTCGCCGCCAGCCTGGACCCCGACCCGGACGCCGATCCCGCCGAGCACGGCAAGGGCGCGCACGAGGCCCGGATGCAGTTGGGAATGTATCTGGCCGGCCTGATCGAGGAGCGCCGCAAGAACCCCGGGGACGACATGCTCTCCCAGCTGGCGACGGCCAAGGGCCAGGACGGCCCGATGACCACGATGGAACTGCTCAGTACCGCGGCTCTGCTCCTGATCGCGGGGCACGAGACCACGGTCAACCTCATCAGCAACGGAGTGCTGACCCTGCTGCGCAATCCCGACGTCCTGCAGCGCCTGCGGTCCGAACCGCGACTGGCCGTGCCCATCGTCGAGGAACTGCTCCGCTTCGAGCCGCCGGTGCAGCTGCTGCCGCAGCGCACCACGCTCGCCGACATCGAGGTCCGCGGCGTCACCATCCCCAAGGGCTCCACCCTCTGGCTGGTCCTGGCGTCCGGCAACCGCGACCCGCAGCGCTTCGAGAACCCGGACCGCTTCGACCCGGACCGCCCGGACGTCCAGCACCTCGGCCTGGGCAGCGGCATCCACAGCTGCTTCGGCGCACCGCTCGCTCGATTGGAAGCCCAACTCGCCCTGTCGGAACTGGCCCGGAGACTGGAGAATCCACGCCTGCTCGACGACCCGCCCCAGTACCGCCAGAACGCCGTACTGCGCGGGCCGCGCCACCTGCGGATCGCCTGCGACGGGATCCGGCCGTAGTACAGCTCCTGGTGGTACCCCTGAAGGCGTGGCGCGCCACACGTGACTCGGATGCCGCACCTTCGTCGGCGTTTCGTATGCCCCTTTTCTGGCAGTCTGCTACTTCATATGCCTGATAGGGCACTGGAACGTCCCCCAGGGGGTGCGGGTGAACGCGGTGAAGCGGAACCGGACGACGAGGGCCGCGGCGGGAGTCTCGGCCGTGGTGCTCCTGCTGCTCACGGGGTGCGACGTGCCGGGGGTCTACCGGCCCGCCCGCCCAGCGAGCGGCGGTCCGTTCACCTTCTACGTGAGTCCGGACGGCGACGACGAGAACGACGGCATGTCGCCGGAGAAGCCCTGGCGGACCCTCGACCACGCGAACACCGCGAACTTCCGGCCCGGTGACAGGCTCCGGCTCAAGGGCGGCGAACGGTTCCGCGGCACCGTCACCCTGGAGGAGGGCGAGGCGGGCAGCGCGGCGCGGCCGGTGGTGATCGAGTCGTACGGCACGGGCCGGGCGACGATTGCGCCCCGCGGCACCTCCGGCATCACCGTGCACGACACCGCGGGCGTGGAGATCAGGAACATCGCGCTGGTCGGCGACCGCAAGGCGCTGCGCGAAGGGGTCGGGATCGCCTTCCGTGCCACCCGCCCCGGGGCGCGGAGGCTCGCCCACGTCAGGATCGCGAACGTGGAGGCGCGCGGCTTCCAGAACGGGATCAGCGTCGGCGCGGAGGACGACGCCGTCGCGGGCTACAGCGACGTGCGCATCAGCGATGTCTCCGTGCACCACAACCTGGAGGCCGGACTCGTCTTCTACGGGCCGGAGTTCGAGGCGGACAGCCCGGTCTACGCGCACTCCGGCCTGCGGATCGAGCGGGTCACGGCGGCCTCCAACACCGGCGACCCGGGCAGTGACGGGCGCAACACCGGAAGCGGCATCGCCCTCGGCAGCGTCCGGGACGCGAAGGTGCTGCGCTCGGTGGCCCACGACAACGGCGCGCGCTCCGCGGCCGACGCCGAAGAGGGGCCCGAGGGCATCTGGGTGTACGACTCCACCGGCGTGGTCCTGGCGAACAACCGCTCCTACCGCAACCGGACCGGATCCCGGGTGGACGGCGGCGGTTTCGGCCTCGACAACAACGTGTCCCACTCGGTCATGCAGTACAACCTCGCCTACGGCAACGACGGGCCGGGATTCCTCGTCTACTCCGGACAGGCGACCGGCGCCCACCAGGACAACGTCGTCCGTTTCAACATGAGCTGGGACGACGCGCGCAAGCTCCCCGAGTACGGCGGCATCGTCGCCTACGGCACCCGCATGAAGAACCTGGACATCTACAACAACACGGTCGTGATGCGGACGCGGGATCTTGCCACTGCGGAGAAGGCGGGAATCCGGCCCCCGGCTCTGCGGCTGCGCGACGGCATGACCGGCGTGAGTGTCCACGGCAACATCCTCGCCACCGACGGGGGTCCCCTGGTCGAGGCCGAGTCGTCGTACCTCCCCGGCACGCACCAGTTGCGGGGCAACGTCTACCACAGCACGGGCCCCTGGTCGCTGGACTGGGGGAGCCGGCGCTTCACCGACCTCGCCGAGTGGCGTACCGCCTCCGGACAGGAGCTCCTCGACGGTGAGCCGACCGGTACCGGCGACGATCCGTGCCTGCGCGCTCTGACCGTACCCGTCACCGACCCGGCCGGGGCCGAGAACCTGGTGCCCAGCTGCGAGGACGAGGTGTCCGTGAGCATGGGCCCGCAGGCATCGGGCGTCGACGCGGGCCCCGTCGACTACTTCGGCAACCGGCTCCCGGAGGCCCTGCGGCCCGGCGCCGTGCAGTAGGACACCGCCCACTGGGCCGGACATCGATGCGAGGGGAGCCGGCGCACGCCGGCTCCCCTCGATCTTCCCGGCACATTCCCACGCGACCGGCCTCGGCGACCGGACGTGCCATGACGCCGCCCCGCCCGCCCGGTCCAGGACCGGGC